>NZ_JBFAUZ010000067.1:0-45776 GCF_040679555.1 Spirillospora sp. NPDC052242 | reverse complement strand
GTGTGATCACGTCTCCTTGGTGGACGCACCGGACGGCGCCCGGGTTCGGTGCCGGTTCACCGCTCGTCCGCCCCGGGGGCGCCGGCTCGGGATCAGCCGACGCGGAAACTGCCGGTCGGGGACACGTGGGCCCCGTGACCTGGCGGAATGAAATTGAACGGCGGCGGGACGGGGGCCATGCACCAGGGATCGGTGAAGAACAGCAGCCGCCGGTCACTGTGATTGGCGACGACGTGCGCGCCGGGCGGGAACGATCGGCAGGTGGTCGACGCTGGGTATTCCCGCAGTTCAGTGCCCGCCCACGAAATTTCCGCGCCCTCGGTGACGAAGACGACGATCTTGCCTTCGGGCGGTGCGGGGGCGGCGCTCGCGGGGGACGCGACGGTGAGCAGACCGGCCGCCAGGGCGGTGGCGGCGGCGGCGCGTGCGGGTCGGGACATGGCGCTCCTCTGTCGTGGTCGGAGGGAACGGCGAGGGTGATGCCCGCGCCCGCCCGGATCATGGCACCCGGCAATTGAGTTGTCACTTGACGTAACAATCGCTGGTCAGAGAGGAAATCGTGGATCGCCGACAGGCTTTAACAAAGAGTCGTTGACTGTTCACTGTCCGTGAATTAGCTTGTGCCCCGGTGCCGGGACGCGCGTCCTTCCACCGCCCTTCAGGCGACCCACGAACGCACCGGAAAGGGCACTGACCTGCAATGTTGCACACCCTCATCGTCGGAATGGGCAGGGCGGGGCACCGGCTGCACCTGCCGTCGCTGGCCAAGGTCCGCGCCACCGCGCCCGGCCTGCTGGCCTCGGCACCGATCGTCGCGTTCGACCCGTTCCGTCCGCCGGTGGGCGCCGACCGCACGGTGACCGTCGGCACCCTGGAGGAGGCCGCCCGCTGCCACCCCCCGGCGCGGACGGTCGTGCACCTCTGCACGCCCCCGCACGTCCGGGCGGCGATGCTCGACCGGCTCGCCGGCCTCGGCTACCGCACGTTCGTCATCGAGAAGCCGCTGGCCGTGGACCTGATCGGGCTCGCCGCGATCGCCCGCATCCGGCGCCGCCACGGCCTCGACATCACCGTCGCCACCCACTGGCTCGACAGCGCCCTCACCCGCCGGCTCCGCGCGGCCGTCACCGGCGGACGCTTCGGGGACCTGCGCCGCGTCCGCGTCGTGCAGAACAAGCCGCGCTTCGCCCTCGGCGGCGGCGCCCGCACCCACCCGACCGCGTTCGACGTCGAGGTGCCGCACGCCCTCGCCGTCGCGCTCGCCCTCGCCGGCGACGCCCGCGTCGCCGGCGCCGCACTGGACGACCTCGTCATCGGCGACCGCCGCGTCCCCCGCCTCGGCCGCGCCCGGCTCCGGCTGGAGCACCGCTCGGGCGTCCGCACCGAAATCGACTCCGACCTCACCTCGCCCGTCCGCGAACGCCGCATCACCCTCGAGTTCGACGAGGGCGTCCTCGTCGGCCACTACCCGTGCAGCGACGCCGACCACACGGCCCAGCTCCGCACCGTGCGCCCCGGCGGCGAGGCGTCCTGGGCCGCCTTCGACGACGACGCCTTCCCCGCCTTCCTGCGCACCGCCTACGAGCGTTTCGCGACCGGGGCGCCCCACGGGACGCTGCCGCTGCAGGTCGACGCCGTCCGGCTGCTCGCCGAGGCGAAGCGCCGCTGCACCGCCGTGCCGGAGGTGCGCGGTGTCGGCTGACGTCCGGTTCGCCGGGATCGGCGACGAGGCCGCCCCCGACCTCGCGGGCCAGCTCGCCGCCCTCGCCGCCCTCGGCTGGCGCCGCCTCGAACTGCGCACCCTCGACGGCGTCCCCGTCGCCCGCCTCCCCGAGGACGACGTCCGCCGCACCGCCGACCGCCTGCGGGCCGCCGGCGTCGCGGTCGCCGGTGTCGCGTCCAAGATCGGCGACTGGTCGCGCCCCATCACGGGCGACTTCTCCCTCGACACCCGCGAACTCGACGCCCTCGCCACCCGGTGCGACCTCCTGGACACCCGGCTCGTCCGGATCATGTCGTACCCGTCCGGCGGGCTGGACGAGCCCGAGTGGGGCCGCCGCGCCCGCGCCCGGCTCCGCGACCTCGCGCGCCGCGCCGAGGACCGCGGCCTCGTGCTCGCCCACGAGAACTGCGCCGGCTGGGCGGGCGACCGCGCCGACCGCATGCTCGACCTCGTCACCGGCATCGGCAGCCCCGCCCTGCGCCTGCTGTTCGACACCGGCAACGGCGTCCCGCACGGCTACCCCGCGCCGCCGATGCTGCGCGCGATCGTCCCGTACGTCGCGCACGTCCACGTGAAGGACGCGATCCGCGCCCCGGACGGCGACGTCGCCTACGTCCCGCCCGGCGAGGGCGACGCCGGCGTCGCCGAGTGCCTCCGCATCCTGTTCGAGCACGGCTACGGCGGCGTCCTGTCGATCGAACCCCACGTGAGCCTGCGCCCCCACGCCCCGTCCCCCGGCCGCCCCGAACCCGCCACCTTCACCGACTGCGGCCGAGCCCTCGAACACCTCGTAGCCGCCGCCACCGCCGCCGCCGCCGCTGCCCCGAAGGCCCCCCGATGACCGCGCCCGTCCCGCCGCCGCCCCCCGACACCCCCGAGGCGGCCACGACCCCCGCCGACACCGGGTGCCCCGGTTCGGACGCCGTCCGGTCCGGGGTGCTTCACGGGGGTGAGCCGCTCGCGTTCGTGGGGTTGCCGCGCGGCGGGGCGTCCGGTTCGCCGGTGCCCTCGCCGCTCACCGGGGACGATCGGGACCTGCTGCTGCGGCTGCTGCGATGCCCGACGGCGGGGCCGCTCGAAGGGGGTGCGGGTACGGGGCTGCGGGCGGCGCAGGTCGCGTACGCGGAGCACGCGGCGCGGTTCGGGATGCGGGTGGTGCATCACGCGCCCGCGGGGATCGACGACGTGGAGCGGGGGCCGGTGCCCGCGGCGGTCCGGGACGCGATGGGCGATCCGGGGTTCCTGGCGGGGCAGCCGAACCTGGTGCTGCGGCTCGGACGGGACGGCGTTCCGACGGGGCGCACGGTGATGTTCAACGTGCACCTGGACACGGTCGCGGGGGTGCAGCCGGTCGGGTTCGACGGGGCGCGGTTCCGCGGGCGGGGGGCGATCGACGCGAAGGGGCCGGCGGTGGCGCTGCTCGCGGGGATCCGTGCGGCGCGCGCGAGCCGGCCGGCGATCGGGCGGGACGTGGCCGTGGTGGTGCAGGCGGTCGGCGGCGAGGAGGGCGGGGCCATGGGCGTGTTCGGCACCCGGCCGCTGGTGCAGGCGGGGCACACGGGACGGCTGAACGTGTTCTGCGAGCCCACCCGTGGGAGGTTCCTCGCCCGGTGCACGGCGTCGATGACGGCGCGGGTGGTCGTGGCGGGCGAGGACGCGATCGACGACCGTCCGGGCGAGGGGCACAACGCGAGCGTCCTGCTGGGGCATCTCGCGCAGTGGCTCGGGTCCGCGCTGGACCCGTACGCGGCGCAGGCGGCGGTGTGCGTGGCGGGCCTCGAGACGGGATCGCGGCACAACAAGGTGTACGGGTCGGGGTCGCTGCTGCTGAACCTCGCGTACGCGTCGATGGACGCGGGCCGCCGGATGGAGCGGGAGGTGGAGGCCGCCCTGCGGGAGGGCCTCGACGCGTTCGCGGCCCGGTTCGGCGACTCGATGCTGTTCGCGCGGACCGCGGCGGACGCGCACGCCGTGACGCGGCTGGAGTGGCGGAAGCGGGGCCTGCCCGTGCTGGACGATCGCAGCGCGTGGGGGCACGCGCTGCTGGAGCGCGCGGGGATCCCGCCGTGGCCGCCGGACGAGCCGGGGTTCACGTGCGACGCGATCTGGATGTCGCAGGTGCCGGGGGCGTGCACGGTCGTGCTGGGGCCCGGCGATCTCGCGGCGAACAACGCGCACGCCGAGGGGGAGTTCGCCGACGCCGCCGACCTGGCGGCGTTCGCGGGGGACGTCGCCCGCATTCTCATCGCCTTCACCGACGAGCCGAACGGAGCATCGTGACCTTGATGACCGCTGCCGCGAAACCGCGGGCCGGCGTCCGCGTGGACTACGCGGAACTCCTCGATTTCACCGCCGCGGTGTTCGCCGCGCACGGGGTGCCGCGCGAGCGGGCCCGCGCGGCGGCGCGGACGCTGTGCCACGGCGACGTCGCGGGCATGGAGTCGCACGGGCTGGCGAACCTGACCCGGCTGTACCTGCCGCTGTTCGCGGCCGGGCGGGTGGATCCGCGCGCGGAGCACCGGGTGGTGGACGACCGGGGCGCGCTGGTGCTGGTGGACGCGGGCCGGGCGCTGGGTCTGTGGTCGGCGTCGGCCGCGATGGACCTCGCGGCCGACCGCGCCGAGGAGCACGGGATCGGGATGGTGTCGGTGCGGGGCGCGACCCATTTCGGCTGCGCGGGGCCGCACGCGCTGCGGGCCGTGGAGCGGGGGATGGTGGGGCTGGTCGCGGCGAACTGCGGCGGGCAGCGGATCGCGCGGCCGCCGGGCGGCGCGGCGCCGATGCTCGGGACGAACCCGCTGAGCGTGGCGGCGCCCGCGGGGCCGCACCCGCCGTTCGTCCTGGACATGAGCACGACCGCCGCGCCGACGGGCCGGATCCGGCAGGCCGCGCGGGACGGGCGGACGGTCCCGGAGGGGCTGCTCGCGGACGACGCGGGCCGCCCGGTCACCGATCCGGCGCGGTTCGACGCGGGACGGGCGCACCTGCTGTGGCTCGGGGGGCGGCCGGGGCAGCACAAGGGGTTCGGGCTGGGCGTCGCGGTGGAGGTGCTGGCGGCGCTGGTGGCCGGGGCGGGGCTGGGCCCGCCGGGCGGGGGCCGCGACGACGACATCGGGTTCGCGGCCGTGGCGATCGCGCCGGGCCGGGCCGGGTTCGCGGCGGACGCGGGCGCCCTGTTCGGCGCCCTGCTGGACTGCCCGCCGGTCGATCCGGGCGCGCCCGTCCGCTATCCGGGCTGGCACGAGCACGAGCGGGCGCGGGAGCGGATGCGGGACGGCGTCCCGCTGGGCGGCGACCTGTACCGGGAGCTGTACGAGGTGGCGGTGCGCACGGGCGTCGCGGTTCCGGAGGTGCGGCGGTGAGGCCGCCGCTGCGGGTCGCGGTCGTCGGGCTCGGCGTGATCTCGCGGTTCTACCTGGCGGCGCTGCGGGACGCGCCGGACCTGCGGCTGGTCGCGGTGTGCGACGAGGATCCGCGGAAGGCGTTCGCGCACGGGGTGCCGGGCCACACCGACCATGTGCGGCTGCTGGAGGAGGAGCGGCCGGACGCCCTGGTGGTGACGGTGCCGAACGACGTGCATCACCGCATCTGCCGGGACGCGCTGGAGCAGGACGTCGCGGTGTGCGTGGAGAAGCCGCTGGCGTTGACGGCCGCGGAGGGCGCCGATCTGGAGGGGCTGGCCGAACGGCGGGACGTCCCGCTGTTCACGGCGTTCCACCGGCGGCACAACGCGGCGGTGGAGCGGCTGGCGCGGGAGTGCGCGGGCGCGCCGGTGGCGGAGGTGACGGTCCGGTACCTGGAGCGGATCGAGGAGCACGCGGGCGACGACGGCTGGTACCTGGACGCGCGGCGGTGCGGCGGCGGGTGCGTCGCGGACAACGGGCCGAACGCGTACGACCTCGTCCGGCTGCTGCTGGGCCCGGCGGAGGCGGTGTCGGCGCGGATCGAGCGGGACGCGGCGGGCACCGACCGGCGCGCCGACATCGCGCTGCGCGCGGGACCGGCGCGGGTGCGGGTGCTGCTGGACTGGTCGTATCCCGGCGAGCGCAAGGACGTGGAGGTCCGGCTGGCGGACGGGCGGGTGCTGCGCGCCGACATGCTCGACGGGCATCCGGGCTTCAAGGCGTCGCTGTGGCACGAGTACGAGGGGGTGCTGCGGGCGTTCGCGCGGTGCGTGCGGGGGCGGTCCGCGTACGACGGCGGGCTCGCGGCGCTGCGGTTCGTCGAGGACGCGTACCGGCTGGAGAAGACGCACCCGCTGGAGAAGACGCACGGGCTGGAGAAGGCGTGAACCCGGACGAGGACGGCGCGAAACGCGAGGTGCACGGGACGCTCGTGAAGGTGCTGACGCACCACCGGACGGAGCGGGGGATGCGGCTGGAGCCGTTCGCGAGCCGGTGCGTGCGGGCGGGCGAGGTGCACGAGCTGGTGGCGACCGACCACGCGGAGACGGCGGCGGGCGCCCGGATCGACCGGGTCGCGTTCCTCGGGTTCGCGGAGATCGGCGCGGCGGGGGTGCTGGACCGCGGGGACGTCCTGTGGATCGGCCACCGCCGGATCGGGGTGCTGCTCGGCTTCGACGGCTGCCATCTGCCGAACCACTACAACGTCCTGGTGCGGGCCGATCCGGGGCCGCTTCGGGCCGGCGGGGAGCTGGGGCTGGCGCCGGAGGAACGGCTCGTGTTCCGCCAGGGCGCTCCGCCCCGCTGATCTCGCCGACGTTTTAGGAAAATGACCGGATTCGCCAATGAGTCGGCGGTCGCATGCCCAAATTAAATAGTCGTCCGCGGTGATGTCGAATTCGATGGAGGGGTATGCGGGTCTTACCTTCTCCGCATGGTTCGGACGAGCCCGATTAGGCAATCTCAGTGGTGTGGGGTCGGGAGTTCGATTCGCCCCCTGAAAAACACCCGATTCGACCACCGGCATCCAGCGCGAGGATGCAGAAAGGAACGTCCAATGGTCATGGCCACGAAGCAGGAGAACCGGCTCGAGGAGCGGTTCCGGCTCTGGGACAACAACGGCAACGGCACCATCGAGCGCGCCGACTTCGAGCGCGAGGCGGACGAGATCATCGCCCGGCTCGGCGCGCAGGGCACCCCGGCGGCGGACGAGCTCAAGGACGCCTACCTCGGCATGTTCGACCGGCTCTCGGCGGCGGCCGGGTCCGACAAGATGAGCCGGCCCCAGTTCCTGGAGGCCGCGGAGCAGGAGATCATCGGCAAGGGCGACGCGGGGTTCGCCGAGGTCGTGAAGCCGACGATCCAGGCGATCGTCAACGTCCTCGACAAGACCGGCGACGGCGAGGTGTCCCCGGCGGAGATGCACGGCTGGTTCGCCGCGATCGGGCTGAGCCCCGAGGTGGCCGACACCGCGTTCCGCCAGCTCGACGCCGACAACAGCGGGAAGCTGTCGGTGGACGAGCTGGTGGACGCGGTGCGCGACTACCACCTCGGCCGCAACGACATCCCGCTGCTCGGCCGCTGACCGGCCGTCCCGGCCGCCGGGGCCGCCCCCGGCCCGGGCCGTCCCGGAAATGACGGACCGTCCGGGAGGGCGCCGCACCGGAATCCCCGTCACGGCCTCCGGTGCCGGTGCTCTCCCGGACGGTTCCGCCGCCGACCACGAACGTGCGGGGAAACGTGCGAACAATGACCGGCCAGACGATTCCGTTCTTCACCCAGGCGGCGACGTTCGACGCCGAATGGGACGGCATCCGACGACATCTGAACGACGTTCTCGACAATGGTAAGTTCTCGCACGGCGCGAAGGTCGCCGAACTCGAGCGGGCCCTCGAGGCGTGGACCGGCGCCCGGCACGTCGCGGCCGTCAACTCCGGGACGGACGCGCTGGTGCTGCTGCTGCGGGCCGCCGGGCTCCGGCCGGGCGACGAGGTGATCGTCCCCGCGTACTCGTTCGTCGCGACGGCGACGTCCGTGGTGCTCGCCGGGGGCGTCCCGGTGTTCGCCGACATCGAGGAACGCGGCGGGTACGGGATCGATCCGGCGTCGGCGGACGCCCGGGTCACCCCCCGCACCCGGATGATCATGCCCGTCCACCTGTTCGACCGGCCCGCCGACATGCGCGGCGTCGCGGAGGTGGCGCGGCGGCACGGGCTGACCGTCGTGGAGGACAGCGCCGAGGCGGTCGGCATGCGGGTGGACGGCGCGCACGCCGGGCTGCTCGGCGCGGGCGGCGCGCTGTCGTTCTTCCCCGCGAAGACGCTCGGCGCGATCGGCGACGCGGGCGCCGTCCTCACCGACGACGACGCCGTCGCCGAGACCGTCCGGATGCTGCGGCACCACGGGCGCGGCGGGCGGACGCTCGGCGACTTCGCCGGCATCGCGAACGCCACGGTGCTGCCGGGCCGCAACAGCAAGATGGACGACGTGCAGGCGGCGGTCCTGCTCGGCAAGCTCGGCCGGCTCGACGCCGACATCGCGCGGCGCGCCGAACTGTCCGCCCGCTACGACGCCCGGCTGCGGGACGTGCCGGGCGTGCGGCGGTCGCCGGGGGACGCGCCGCCGCACCCCGGCACGGGACGGGTCGTGTACGTGCACCTGATCGAGGTCGACGACCGCGACGCGCTCGCCGCGCACCTCGCCGCCCGCGGCATCGGCACCGAGGTGTACTACCCGCGCCCGCTGCACCTCCAGCCGTGCTTCGCCCATCTCGGCCACCGCACCGGCGACTTCCCCCGCGCGGAGGCGGCGTGCGCCGCCGCCCTCGCGCTCCCGCTGTACCCCGACCTGCCCGACGCGCACGCCGACCGGGTGTGCGACGAGATCGAACGCTTCTACGCCGGAAGGAGCCGGGCCCGGTGACCGCCCCGCCCCTCGACGAGCCCACCGACGCGACCGCCGCGACGATCCCGTTCTTCCCGCCCGACCTGTTCGACGGCGACCGGGAGGCGCTGCTGGACGCCGTCCGCGCCGTCGGCACCGGGCCCGAGCAGAAGTTCATCCTCGGCGAGCACACCGCCCGCCTGGAGCGCGCGCTCCGCGACCGCCTCGGCTCCGGCACCGCCGACGTCGTGGCCTGTTCGAGCGGCACGTCCGGCCTGTCGCTGCTGCTCGCGGCGCTGGACGTCGGGCCCGGCGACGAGGTCGTGGTGCCCGCGTTCGGCTGCGCGCCGCTCGCCGCGACCGTCCTGGACGCCGGCGCCCGCCCGGTGTTCGCCGACATCGACCCGGTCCGGCTGACGATCGACCCGGCCGCCGCCGAGGCGCTGATCGGGCCGCGCACGAAGGCGCTGATGCCCGCCCACATGTTCTCCCGGATGGCGGACATGCCCGCGTTCCGCGCCCTCGCCGACCGGCACGGGCTGCCGCTCGTCGAGGACGCGGCGCTCGCGCAGGGCGGCACGCTGGCGGGACGCCCGGCGGGCTGCTGGGGCGACGCCGCGGTGTACTCGTTCGTCCAGGTCAAGACGTTCGGGATGCCGGGGGAGGGCGGCGTCGTCCTCACCCGCGACGCCGCGCTGGGCCGGGCCGTCCGGATGCTGCGCAACCACGGGCAGGACGGCGTGCACCGGTTCGTCCACCACCGCGTCGGTCTCAACGGCGTCGGCTTCAACAGCCGGTTCGACGAGGTGATGGCCCTCTTCCAGCTGCACCGGCTGCCCGGACTGGACGGGCGGCTGGCGCGGCGCGCGGAGATCTCCGCGTACTACTCGCGGCGGTTCGCGCCGCTCGCCGCCCGGGGCCTGGCCGCGCCGCCGGTCGGCGGCGACGGCCGCTTCCACTACGTGTACACGGTCCTCACCGAGCGGCGCGACGAGCTGCGCGCCCACCTGGCCGAGCGGGGGATCGCGGCGCACGTCTACTACCCGCGCCCGCTCCCCGCCCAGCCCGCGTTCGCCCCGCACGCGGCGCGCACCGGGCCCGGCGCGGCGTGGCCGAACGCCGAGTCCGCCGCCCGCCGCACCATCTCGCTGCCGCTGTACCCGCACCTGACCGACGCCCAGGCGGAGCGCATCGCGGACGCCGTCTGCGAGTTCGCCGACACCCGCCTCCCCGCCGCGCCCCCGCCCCACGCTCCGCCCCACGCTCCGCCCGACGTTCCGCCCGACGTTCCGTCCGACCTCCACCCGAACCGGGAGCGGTGATGACGCACCAGACGACCCTCGCCCGGACGGGCGCGTCCGGTACCGGCGGCCTCGCCGCCTACGCGCGCCTGGCCAAGCTCGACATCTTCGACTACTACCTCGGCCTGCTGCTGGTGTGGGCGCTGCTCGCCCCGGCCGTCCGCTGGGACGGCGGGACGTTCGGGCTGCTCGGCCTCGTGCTGATCGCGGAGGTCGTCGTCGTGGCCGCCATGGTCGGCTTCGACGACATCACCGGGTTCCGCGACGGCAGCGACGCCGCGAACTACGGGTCGGACGCCGCGCGGCGCCGCCTGCACCGCAAACCGCTGGTCGCGGGGACGCTCACCGAGGGGCAGGCGCTGCGGTTCGCGTGGTCTGCGACGGTGGCCGGCGCGCTGCTGTGGGCGGTGAGCGTCGCGGCGGCCCCGCACCGCCCGCTGTGGGCGATCGCGCTCGCGGCGGTGTGCGTCGCCGCGTCCGTGCAGTACTCGTGGGGGTTGAAGCTCAGCTACCGCGGCTTCCAGGAGATCTTCCTGATCGGGCTCGGCATCGGCTGGACGCTCGTCCCGTACGCGCTGCTGACGGGCGCCGCGTCCGGGTTCGTCATCGTGCAGGCCGTCGTGTTCGGGGCGGGGCCGATGCTGTTCGGGCTCTACTCGAACACCAACGACGCGGACGGCGACCGGGACGCGGGCCGCGTCACCGTCGCGACGCTCGTGTCCGCGCGGACGCACCGCGCGTTCGTCGCCGCGATGACCGCCGCGCAGGTGGCGCTGATCGTGGGGTCGGCGTTGGCCGGGCCGGCGCCGTGGTGGTTCCCGGTCGTGCTCCTGCCCGTCGTGGCGATGCGGCTAACGCACCTCGTCATCGGGTTCCGGGGCGACATCCTGCGGGCCCGCCGCATCGCCATCCACGCCCACCGCGTCACCGTGATCCTGCTGGTGGCGGCGAACCTGGCGGCCACCGGGATCGCGTCATGACCGACCTCGACGTCGCCGTCGTCGGCGCGGGCCCCGCCGGGCTGGCCGCCGCGCACGCGCTCGCCGAGGCGGGCCGGACCGTCCGGGTGTTCGAGGCCGCGGACGCCGTCGGCGGGCGGATGCGGACGGTCCGCGAGCACGGCTGCCTGATCGACATCGGCGCCGAGATGTTCCCCGGGCCGCCCGCGTACCCGGCGACGTGGCGGCTGATCTCCGCGCTCGGCCTGGACGCCGACCCGGACGCCGTCCCGAAGGTCCCCGACGCGCTCGCCGTGTGGCGCGGCGGCCGCACCCGCCCGCACGTCGGCCGCCCCCTCGGGCTGCTGACCGGCGCGGGCCTGCCGCTCCGCGCGCGCCTCGACCTGGTGCGGCTGCAGGTGCGGCTCGCCCGGCTCGGCGACCTCGACCCGCAGCGTCCCGAGCACACCTCCCTCGGCACGGCCACGATCGCCGAACTCGTCCGGCCTTACCATCCCGACCTGCGCGACTACCTCGTGCATCCGCTCGTCGGCGGGTTCTTCGGCTGGGACCCCGAACGCTCCGCCGCCGCCCCGTTCGCCGCGCACCTGGCGTCGTCCGGCGGCTCCGGCGGCTGGCACACCTACCGCGACGGGATGGACGCCCTGGCCCGCGCGCTCGCCGCCCGCCTCGACGTCGTCACCGGCCACCCGGTCACGCGGGTGACGGACGGGCCGGGCGCCGTCCGGGTCGAGTCGCCGCGCGGGACCGTGACGGCCCGCGCCGCGGTCCTCGCCGTGCCCGCGCCCGTCGCCGCCCGGCTGCACCCGGACGCCCCGGCCGCCGTCCGCGAGTACCTGCGGGCCTGCGGCTACGCGCCGATGCTCCGCGTCAGCCTCGTCCTGGACCGTCCGCTCGCGCCGCGCGGCACCCGCCCCCGGTTCGCCACGCTCGTCCCCGACGCGGCGGACCCGCTGCTCGGCGCCGTCACCGCCGACCACCACAAGCACCCCGGGCGGGCGCCCGGCGGGCGCGGGCTGCTGTCGCTCATCACGTCGCCGCGCGGCACCGCCGAACTCGTCGGCGCGCCCGACGACGCCGTGGTGAACCGGCTGCTCGCCCGCGCCGAACGGTTCGTCCCCGGCGTGTCCCGGCACGTGCGGCACGTCCGGGTGTCGCGGTTCCGGTACGGGCTGCCGGAGGCGACGCCGCGCGCGCTTCGGCTCCGCGCCGGGTTCGCCCGCCGCCCCGCCGCGGCCGTCGAGTACGCGGGCGACTGGACGGTGCTGCGCCCCTGCAGCGAGGGCGCCGTCGCGTCCGGCGGGACGGCCGCCGCGCGCGTCGCCGCGCACCTCGACGGCCGCGCCGCCCCGGACTCCGGCGCCCCGGCCCCCGACGCCTTAACCCCCGACCCGATCCCGGAGGTGAGCCGATGATCCCGTTCGGCCGACGCATCGAACTGGGCACGCTGTTCGACGACCTCGCCGCGCGGGGCCGCCCGACGACCGTGCACCTGAGCCGTCCGCTCGACATCGCGCCCGGCCTCGGCACCGTCCACGGCCTGCCCGCCCTCGCCGGGCTGGTGCGGGACGCCGCCGGCTGGCTCGCCGCCGCCGGCGCCGGGCGCGGCGACCGCATCGCGATCGCCAAGCGCGACCACTGGGACACGGTGCTGCTGTGCTGCGCCGCCGCCCGCATCGGCGCCGTCCCCGCGCCGCTGTCCGCGCACCTGGACGCCGACGCGCTCGACACCCTGCTCAAGCGGCTCGACCCGGCGCTGCTCGTCACCGACGCGGCGCGCCTCGCCGCGAGCCGGTCGGCGGGCCGCGCGCCCGAGTCGTTCGCCGCCCGCACGCTCGTCCTCGACGGCCGGGCCGCCGGGGCGCTCACCCTCGACGACGTCCGCGGCGCGCCCGCCCCCGCCCCCTACCGCCCGCCCGTCGACCACCCGCTGGCGATCATGCACACGTCCGGCACCACCGGCGTCCCGAAGCTCGTCGCGCACACCACCCGGACGCTGCTGCGCCGCCTCGCCGGGTTCGAGGCGCACCGCTGGCCGCTGCTGTCCGCCCGCCCCGACGACGTCGTCGCCGGATCGTTCTCGTTCGTCCACGGCCGCGCCCTCGCCTGGACGGCCGTCGCGCTCACCCACGGCCCCCGCGAACTCCTCGCGATCCCCGGCTCCCGCTGGGACGAGGCCGGGCCGCTCCTCGACCGGCACCGGCCCACCGTCGTCGAGGCCCAGCCCGCCGCGTTCGTCCGCTGGCGGTCCCGGGCCCGGACCGGCGACGACCACCCGTTCGACCGCGTGCGGCTCTTCATCAGCACGTTCGACGCCGTGCACCCGCCGACCGTCCGGACGTTCCTGGCCGCGACGCGGCACCCGCGGCCCGTCTGGCTGCAGGGCTGGGGGCAGAGCGAGACCGGCCCGCTCACCTTCCGGTTCCTCACCCGCCGCGCCCTCGCCGCCGAACGCGAACGGCACCCCACCACCCGCGACCTCGGCCGTCCCGTCCCCGGCCGCACCCGGCTGCGCGTCCTCGACCGCACCACCCTGCGGCCCGTCCCGCGTGGCACCCCCGGCCTCGTCGTCTGCGCCACCCGGGCGCTCGCCGACGGGTACGTCGGCGAACGGGCCCGGTTCGAGCGCAAGCGCGCCGGCCGCTGGTTCATGACCGGCGACATCGGCGCCCTCACCCGCGACGGCCGCCTCCTCCTGCTCGACCGGGAGGCCGACGCCGTCCCCGAGGGCGCCACCGAACTCGAGGACGTCATCGAGGACCGGCTGCCCGACGTCGTCGAATGCGTCGTGCTCAGCGTCCCCGGCCGCCCGTCGCAGCCCGTCGCCGTCACCGAGTGCGGCGCCCTCGACCCCGCCGACTGGCGCGCCGCGACCGCCGACCTGCCCGACCTCGCCGAACCCGCCGTGCTGACCTGGGACGAGATACCGCGCACCGGCACCGGCAAGGTGCGGCGCGCGGCGCTGCGCGAGCGGCTCGGCCTCACCCCCGACACCTACGGGACGGGCCGATGGACGTGACGCGCCCCCTCGCCGGGACGACCGTCCGCGCGTCCGGCGACACCCTCCCGCTGCGCGTCGCCGCGGCCCGGCTGCGCGCCCTCGGCTGCACGGTCGAGCACGCCCCGGCCGCCCCGCCGGACGCGCCCGCCGGACGGCTCGCCGCCGTCCGCACCCCGTTCGGCGGCGCCCTCCCCGAATGCCGCATCGGCTGGTCCGGGCCCGTGCCCGTGCCGATGCGCGGCGAGCACGACGTGCAGGCCGCCTGCGGCATCATGCAGGTCCACGGCCGCGCCACCGGCGGCCCCCGCGTCCTGCCCGTCGACTTCGCGTCCGCCTGCGCGGGCGTCCTCGCCGCGCAGGCGTTCACCGCCGCCGCCCTCGCCGCCCTGCACGGCCGGACGGACGTCGCCGCGACCACGTCCGTCGCGCAGGCGGCGGCGCTCGCGCTCACCCAGTACGTCGCGGTCGCGACCGCCGAACCCGGCGCGGGACGTCCCGCCGAGCCGACCGGCGACGCCGAACGCACCCCGCCGTTCCGCTCGTCCGACGGCGTCGCGTTCGAGCTCGAGACCTTCGACGCCGAACGGTGGCTCTGGTTCTGGTCCGCGCTCGGCGCCGCCCGGGCCGCGATCGTCCACGGCTGGCCCCCGTTCCAGCAGCGCTTCGCCACCGCGACCTGCACGCTCCCCCCGGACCTCGCGAAGGCCGCGGGCGAGCACGAGTACCGCGCCGTCCGCGACGCCGCCGACGCCGCGGGCGTCGGCGTCCTGCCCGTCCGCCCGGCGACCGTGCCGCCGCCGCCCGCCCCGGCGTCCCCGTGGCGCCTGCACGCCGTCACGCCCCCCGCCGCGCCGCCCGCCCCGCCGCCCGCCGGGCCCGGCCCCCTCGCGGGCCTCCGCGTCGTCGAGTCGACGAACCGGGTGCAGGGCCCGCTCGCCGGGCACCTCCTCGCGCTCCTCGGCGCCGACGTCGTCCGGCTCGAACCGCCCGGCGGCGACCCGCTGCGCGGCGTCCCGCCCCTGTCCGGCGACCGCTCCGCCCGCTTCCTCGCCCTCAACCGCGGCAAGTCCGCCGTCGAGGCCGACCTCAAGACCGCCGCCGGGCGCGGCACGGCCCTCCGGCTCGCCGCGTCCGCCGACGCGTTCCTGCAGAACTGGCCGCCGGGCCGCGCCGCCCGCTTCCGCCTCGACGCCGCCGACCTCGCGGCCGTCCGCCCGTCCCTCGTGTACGCGCACGCCGGCGGCTGGGCCGACGCCCTGCCCGCGCCGCAGCCGATGGGCACCGACTACCTCGTGCAGGCCCACTCGGGCGTCGCCGCGCTCGTGTCCGGCCCCACCCTCCTGACGATCACGGACGTGCTCGGCGCCCTCATCGCCGCCGAGGGCACCGTCGCCGCCCTCCTCGCCCGCGCCCGCACCGGCGCGGGCGTCCGCGCCGCGACCGCGCTGATCGACGCCGCGCGCCTGCTCCGCACCGTCGTCCACACCCCTGTGGACGGCGCCCCGCGCGCGCCCGTCGTGACCGACCTCGCCGCGATGGCCGCCGACCCCGCCTACGCGGCCCTCTTCGAGACCGACGGCACCGCCTCCTACAGCCGAGCCCCATGGACCTTCGACCACCCCAGGGAGCCCCGCCCATGACCCCCGCCACCCCAACCCGCCCCGACACCCCCGAGTCCCGTGTGTGGAGGTCGGGGAACGGGGTCGTGCTCGCCGATCTCGTGCCCGCCGGGTTGCGGGCGGAGTGGGTCGCGCGGGGCGTGTGCCCCGGGCGCGACCTCTACACGCTGTTCCGCGAGCGGGTGCGGGACGCGCCCGGGCGGGACGCCGTCGTGGACGACGCGGGCGCGCTGAGCTACGCCGAGCTGGACGGGCGCGTGCGGCGGGCGGCCGCGGCGCTCGCCGCGGGCGGGCACGGCGCCGCCGACATCATCGCCGTGCTGCTGCCGAACGGGCGGGACGCGGTCGTCGCCGAGCTGGCGGTGGCGGCGATCGGGGCGGTCGCGCTGGCGATCCCGCACACGCGGGGGCCGCGCGACGTCGCGCGGCTGCTGGAGCTGTCGCGGGCCGCCGCGCTCGTCACCGTCCCCGGGATGATCGACGCGGTCGACGTCCCGGCCGGCACCCGGGTGTGGACGCCGCACCGCCGGATCGACGGGTCCGGCGCGGGGGCGCGGTCGCTCGACGACGCGGGCGCCGCGGACGTCCGGGACTGGCGGCCCGCGCGGCCGGACGCCGAGGCCCCGGCGCGGCTGCTCGTGTCGTCGGGGTCGGAGTCGGCGCCGAAGATGGTCGCGTACTCGCACAACGCGATGGCGGGCGGGCGCGGCAACTACGTGGCGGCGCTCGGCGGCGGCGCGCCGATGCGGGCGCTGCTGCTGGTCTCGCTGGCCTCCGCGTACGGGTCGCTCGGCACGTCGGTGATCCTCGCGCGGCTCGGCGGCACGCTCGTCCTGCTGCCCCGGTTCGACGCCGCGGCCGCGCTGCGCGCCGTCGAGCTGCACCGGCCGACGCACCTGTTCGGCGTCCCGACGATGCTGTGGCGGATGACGGAGGCGGAGACCGAGGCGGACGTGTCGTCGCTGCGGGCCGTCGTGTCCAGCGCGGGCCCGGTGCACGGGCACGTGGTGGAGGCGTGCACGCGCCGGTTCGGGATCGCGCCCGTCAACATCTACGGGTCGAGCGACGGCGTCAACTGCCACACCGGGCGCGTTCCGGGCGGGTGGCGGCCGGGGCTCGCGGGCGTGCCCGACCCGGACGTCGCGGAGATCAGCGTCCGCGACCCGGAGGGGCGGCCGCTGCCGCCGGGGGAGGCGGGGGAGATCTGGGCGCTCGGCCCGATGACCCCGCTCTGCTACGTCGCGGCGCCCGAGCTGGACGCGCGGCACCGCGCCCCCGGCGGGTGGGTGCGCAGCGGCGACCTCGGCCGCCTCGACCCGGACGGGACGCTCTGGGTGCTCGACCGGCTGAAACGCGTCGTCATCCGCGGCGGCGTCGGCCTGTCCCCGGCGGAGGTGGAGCGGGAGCTGAGCTCCCATCCGGGCGTCGCCGACGTGCACTGCGTGCCGGTGCGGGACCGCGACCTCGGCGAGCGGATGTGCGCGTGCGTGGCGCCGCCGCGCGGGACGCCGCCGCCGACGCCCGCCGCGATGCTCGACCACCTGCGGGAACGCGGCCTCGACAAGCGGCGGCTCCCGGAACGGTTCCTCGTGCTGGACGAGCTGCCGCTCGGGCCCACGGGCAAGGTGTGCGCCGCGACGCTCGCCCGGCTCGCCGCCGCGTCCGCCGTGCCCGCCGACGCCGGGAGCGGCCGGTGAGCGCGGTGGCGGTCGGCGCCCGCGAGCGGCACCGCCTGCTGGGCGAGGCGTACGACCCGATGACCGTGGACAACCTCGCCCGGACGGGCGTCGGGCCCGGCTGGCGGTGCCTGGAGGTCGGCGCGGGCGACGGGGGCGTCGCCGCGTGGCTGGACCGGCGGGTCGCGCCCGGCGGGCGGGTGGACGCCACCGACGTGCGTCCCGACCCGCAGGCCGCGGGCCCGCCGGTGGCGCGGCACGACATCGTCCGGGACCCGCTGCCGGACGGCGGGTACGACCTCGTGCACGCGCGGCTGGTGCTGCGGCTGCTGCCCGAACGCGACCGCGTGCTCGGCCGGCTCGTCCGCGCGCTCCGGCCGGGCGGCGTCCTGCAGCTCGACGAGTTCGACGCGTCGGCCGCGCCCGCGCTGCGCGTCCCGAGCCCGGCGGCGCGGGAGCTGTACGACGCGTTCACCGCGGCGAAGAACCGGCTGATGGCCCGGGCCGGGGTGGACGTCGCGTTCGGGCGGCGCGCGGTGCGCGCGATGGTCGCGGCGGGGTTCACCGAGGTCGTCGCCCGGTCGCGGGTGGAGGTGTGGGACGCCGAGTCGCCGGGCCTGCGGCTCCTCGCGCACCACTCGCGGCATCTGCGGGACGGGCTCGTCCGGGAGGGCATGACGCCCGCGCGGCTCGACGAGGTGCGGGAGCTGCTGGCCGACCCGCGCTTCCGCGCCCGCTCCTACACCATGTACTCCGTCCAGGGCCGGCGCCCGCGGGAGGTTCGATGACGACGCAAGCGAACGGTGCGCACACGCGGGGCGGGCGGCGGTTCGACGTCCGCGCCGCCGCACCCGAGGCGCACGCCGCGATGGCCGCCTTCGACACCGCTGCGGGCGCCGGGCTCGACCCGTCGCTCGCCGAACTGGTCCGCGTCCGCGCGTCCCAGCTCAACGGCTGCGGGATGTGCCTGGCGATGCACACCGAGGCCGCGCGCCGGTTCGGGGAGGACGAGCGCCGCCTGCGGGCGCTCGCGTCCTGGCGGGGCAGCCCGCTGTTCAGCCACGCCGAGCGGGCGGCGCTGGCGCTGACGGAGGCGATGACGGCGGTCGGGGACGGGATCCCGGAGCGGGTGCTCGACGCGGTCCGCGACCACTTCGACGACGCGCGGCTGGCGCACCTGATGTGGACGATCGCCGCGATCAACGCGTGGAACCGGGTGGGCGTCGCGGCGGCGGCGATGGCGACGCCCTAATTGCGTGGAGAACGCGGGGGATCGGCGGGAAAGTGGGGGTGTGGCTTACGGGGACACCGGACGGACGAGGGCGGTGCGCGCGCCGGAGATCGAGCTCACCGACCGGCGCGCGCTGGAGCGGTGGGCGCCCGCCGACCCGGCGGTCGTGGACGAGGCGCGGCGGCTGAAGGAACGCGCGCTGCTGGACCTCGGGATGACGCACAGCGCCGTCGCGTCCTGGCTGTACAGCAAGTGCCACCACCAGATCGCGACGACGGCGGTCGGCACGGCGGCGGTGGTGGCGGCGGGCGACGGGTCGTGCCTGCTGCTCTACAACCCGGGGTTCTTCACCGGCATCGGCGTCGAGGGCGTCCGGTTCGTCCTGTTCCATGAGGCGCGGCACGTCGTCCAGCGGCACCTGTTCGCCGACCCCGACCTGCGGGCCGACCCGGTGTTCACGCTCGCCTGCGAGGTCACCGTGAACCACGTGGCGCTGGCCAGGCTCGGCGGCGGGCTGCCCGAGCTGGACGGGCGCCCGGTCGGGATCTCGCCTCGGAGCGTGTACGGGGCGTACGCCGAGGACCTGCGCGGGCAGGGCCTCCGGCCGCTCGGCTACGACGCGTGGATCGACACCGACATGAGCGTCTACCGGGAGCTGCGGCGGATGCGGAACCCGCCCGGCGTCGGCCACGCCGGCTGCGTCCACGTGCTGCTGGACGTGCTCGACCAGGAGACCGTCGACCGGATCGGCGCCGACGTCCTGCGCAGCGTCCTCGTCGCGGCGAGGCGCGGCGACCGCACCGCCCGCGACGAGCTGCTCGAACTGCTGCGGCGCACCGAGGGCGCCGGGGAGCGCACCGACCGGCTCTGGGGCGACCTCGGCGCGCACGCGCTGCGCGGGCGGACGTCGGCGACGCGGCGGGTCGACTGGTGGCAGCGCTGGCTCGTGGACGTGCTCGGCTCGCGGCTCGCGGAGGGCGAGCGGCTCGTCTACCCGAAGAAGCGCGGCGCGCTGCTGGCCGCGCTCGGGCACGAGCCGATGCTCGCGCGGCGCGGGCCGCAGCGGCTGAAGACGCTCGTCATCGCGCTCGACACGTCCGGGTCGATGCCGGACGGCGTGGTCGAGTGGCTGAGCGCGCTCGTCGGCCGCATCGACGGGGTGGAGGCCGACTGGGTCGCGTTCGACGCGACCGTGAAGCCGTTCGTGCCCGGCGAGCCGCTGCGCGGCGGCGGCGGGACGAGCTTCAAGGCCGTCCAGGCGTACGCGGAGAGCCGGGACGACCCGGTGGACGCCGTCGTCGTCGTCACCGACGGGCACGCCGAGCACATCGCCCCCGCGGAACCCGGCAAGTGGATCTGGCTGATCACGCCCGGCGGCCACGACTGGCCCGAGCACCGCGACCCGCCCATGGCCTGCCACCGGGTCGAACCCGTCTGATCACGCTTGATCGGGAAATTGGCTACGGTGACGCCCTATGAGCCCGCACGGTAAGAGGACGCGCGCCCGCGACATCGCACGCTGCACCGCGGGACTGCTGCGGTTCGCGACCCCCGGCGAGACGGACGCGCTCCTCGGCCACCTGCCCGACGGCCGCGTCGAGCACGCGACGCGGAGCCACGGGACGCCGAACCGCGTCGTCCTCGAGGCCCTGCTGCGGCGCGGGCGTCCGGGCGACATCGACAGGCTCGTCACGCACGCCCTCATGGTCGGCGACCCGCCGGCGCTGCTCGGCCGCCTCCTGGACCTCGACAGCCCCGAGGTCGCCGAGGCGTTCATCGGCGCCGACGTCGCGCTCACCCGGCTGCCGCGCAACCTGCGCCGCCAACTCGCGCACCAGACGTCCCGCCGCGACGGGGTCACGCCGCGCCCGCTGCCCATCGGGCTGCGGGAGGCGCTGCCGTCCGGGAAAATCCCGGAGGCGTTCGACCACGCCCTGCTCCACACGGCCGACCCGGGCCTGGCCGGGGCCGCGCTGCGCTTCCTCGGCGCGGGCGCCGACCCGCACGGCGCCGTCCAGGCGTGCCGCACCCTCCTGGACGCCCGCCGCCACCACGAGATCCGCGACCTCGTCGAGCAGGACCGGCTCCCCGCGTTCCGCTGGGGACCGGACGGCACCGAACCGAGCGTCCTCGCGTACGCGCAGGCCGCGCTGCGCGGCGAGGAGGGCGAGCGGGCGCTCCGCGAGCTGTCCGAACGGGTGCGCGGCGCCGAGTTCCTGCGGACGATCGCCGAGATCTCCGACGCGCACGCGTGCGGCCCCGGACGCGGCAGCCGTCCGGTCGTCCGGACGGTCGTGGACCGCCGCCACCCGGGCATCCCCCGCGTGGGCTGGGCCGACGTCCTCGCGGACGAGCCGCGCCGCCGCGCCGCCGAGGGGCCGTTCCCGCTCCGCGCCGCCCGGTTCATGGCGAAGCGCACCGACGTGCCCCTCGAACTCGTGCGGCTGCTGGTCGCCGACCATCCGGCCCTGGCCGTCTTCCTCGCCGACCCGGCGCCCGAGGTGCTCGCGGACCTGTGCGGGCTCGGGCCCGTCCCGGGCGCCGACGTGATCCTCAAGGTCGTCGGGAACGGCCTGACCGCCGGCACGCTCACGCCCGAGTTCGTCGTCGAGACCGTCCCCGAGGAGACGCTGCGTGTCGTGGCGGAGTCGCTGTGGCTGCCCGCGATGCGGGGCACCGCCCGGATCCGCGCGCTGCTCGGCCTCGCCGGGGACGTCCGGCTCGCCCCGGCGTTCGTCGACGAGACCGGGCACGGCCGGACCCGCCGCCTCCGCCGCCCCGGCCTGGCCCTGCACTGGGACGCCGCGCTGATCTACGGCTCGGACGCCGCGCGGCTGTTCGAGCGGCGCGGCGGCACGACCGCCGACGAGGTGCTCGCCGCCGCGGACGCCGACCGGATCCTCGCGCCCGCGACCGGCGCCGCCCCCGACCCGCGCGTCCTGCGCCGCCTCGCCGAGCACGTCGACCTGCACCTCGGCGGCCGTCCCGAAGCCTGGCTCGTCGCGCTCCGGCTGCTGGAGGACGGCTTCGTCGGCACCCTCCCCGAACTGCTGGAGACCGCCGGGGCCGTCACCAGCTGACGACCCGGTAGTCCTTCAGCAGCACGCCGTACGGCGGGTCCCCGTCGCGCTCGCCCCGCACGATCGGGTCGTACACGCGGGCCGCCGCGTCCACGACGTCCAGCGGCGGACGGAACCCGGCGGCGGCCCGCCGCACCCGGTCCGGCTCCGGCCGCTGGTCGGTGAACCACCCCGGATCGACGCTCGTCACGTACACGCCGCGCTCCGCCAGCTCCGGCGCCGTCGTCAGCGTCAGCATGTTCAGCGCCGCCTTCGCCATGTTCGTGTGCGGATGTTCCGCGCCCTTGTAGTACCGGCCGAACCGACCCTCCGCCGCCGACACGTTCACCACGTACCGGCGCGCGTGCGGGGACGCCTCCAGCAGCGGGCGCAGCCGCCCGAGCAGCACGAACGGCGCGGTCGCGTTGATGAGCTGCACCTCGATGAGCTCCACCGGGTCGATCTCGTGCACCAGCCGCGTCCACGAGTTCACCGGCGACGGGTCCGGCAGCAGCCCCGCGACGTCCACGGCCCCCGCCGCCGCCGGTGCCGCCGCCACCGGCGGCCCGGCCTTCCCCGGCGGCAGCGCCGCCCGCTCCTCGACCGCCAGCAGCTCCGCGTACGACTCCGGCGGGTGCCGCAGCGTCTGCGCCGCCAGGTTCACCAGGACGTCCAGCGGCTCGCCCGCCGCGACCCGCGCGTCGCACCAGCGGACGAGCGCCGGGACGTCCCGCAGGTCCATTCCCTCGACCGTGAGCCGGTCCCACCACGCGTCCCGGTCGGGCACGGCCGCGAACCGGCGGTGCGCGTCCACCGGGAACCGGGTGAGGGCCGTCACCGCCGCGCCGTCCCGCAGCAGCTTCAGCACCAGCTCGAACCCGGCCTTCACCCGCCCCCCGGTGACGATCGCGCGCCGCCCCGTCAGGTCCGCCCGCGCGTCCCGCCGCACCCGGTGCTCGCCCGCGCACGGCGGGCACAGCCGGTGGTAGAAGCCGTCCGGTTCCCGGAAGTGCGCCTTGCAGACGTAGCAGACCTGCAACCCGCCCAACCGAGCCGGAGACGCCGCCCCCGCGGTTGCCCGCCGCGGTACCGGCTCCTCGGCGGGCGCCTTGATCGCCGCCCCGCCGGGCCGCCGTTCCGGTGCCTCGACGGGGGCGCCCTCGACACGGTCCGGGGCGCCGGTGGCCGTCCCGGCCAGGATCTCGGCGTCCGCCGCCGCGCGCCGGCGCCGCTGCGCCGCCCGCTCCCGCCCCCGCGTCCGCCGGACGAACGCGGACACCGCCGCCCGCACCCGTTCGAGATCCGGGTCGCCGTCGGACGCGTCCGCCAGTTCGGCGAGGACGCGCAGGCACGTCGCCACCTCGTCGTCGCGCATGCGCGCCATTAAAGCGGGTGACGGGCGGCGGCGCGCCCCGCGCTCCGGCGGCTCAGCGGCGGGCCGGCCGGCCGGGGATCGGCGCGAGCGGGTGGACGCGCCAGAAGAAGGCGTCGGCGGCGTGCTGGTCGCCCGGGTAGTTCACGGCCTCGACGATGCGCCCGCGCCGGATCCGGAACGTCAGCGCCCAGGTGATGTCGAGGCCCGCGGGCGTGGTGCTCCAGCCGCGGTGCAGGTCCACCACCCAGTCGCCGTCCGCCGCCATGAAGATCGGCTCCGCCTGGAAACCCGACCGGCCGAGTTCCGCGAATATCGGACGTGTTCGCCTGTGCGGGGCGCCATTTGCGCCCGGCGCCGTGCGGACGTCCGCCCGCGCGTCCGCCGGTAAACCGGGTGATCTCCGGCGTCCCGGACCGCTTCACTGGTCGCATGAGCATGCCGGACGGGCCGCGGCTGGCCCACTTCATCGACACGATGATCGACCTGGGCATCACCGGGCAGGTCTTCGGCGAGCACGGGATCGGGAAGACCTCGACGTTCTTCCACCACGTCCGCGCCCTCGGCGGCGTCCGGCTCGTCTACGTGCCCGCGGCGAACCTCACCCCCGACGACCTGCTCGTCAACGCGCCCGTCCGGCGGCCCGGGGACGGGGAGCTCGTGCTGCGGCAGCTCATCATGCGGCAGCTCAAGCCCGGCAAGCCGTTCGTGCTGCTCATCGACGACTCGCTGCAGGCGGGCGCCACCGTCCAGTCGCAGCTCATGCAGATCGCCTGCACCTGGACGCTCGGCGAGCACGACCTGCGCGAGCTGGGCTGCATCGGGGTGTTCCTCACCGACAACGAGTCCCTCGACGAGACCGCGGCGCGCCGCACCGACCTCGCCGTCCTCGACCGGATGGCGACGCTGCGCGTCACCGCCGCCGACACCGCCTGGCGGGCCGCGCTGTCCCGGAAGTTCCGCGGCGTCGACCTCACCGGCGTGTTCCGCGTGTGGGCGTCGCTGCCCGCCGGGCTGCGCCGCCTGCTGTCGCCGCGGACCCTCGAGCACGTCATCGACTGCGGTCTCGCCGGGTTCCCCCTCGCCTGGGGCCTGCCGCTGGTGGACGGGCGCCGCCTCGCCCTCGCGACGCCCGGGGCCGACGGGCGTCCCGGCGCCGACCAGGCCCCGGACGTCCTCGACCGCGTCGCCGCCGAGCTGCGCCGGGCGGGCGCGGACGTCCCGAACCCCGCGCACGTCCCGGACACCGTCCGCCGCGCCGTCCGCGCCGCCATCGACCGCCGCTGGACCGTGCTCGTCCAGGGCCCGCCCGGCTGCGGCAAGACGGAGGTGGTCAAGGAGGTCGTGCGGGACGAACTCGGCATCGACCCGCTGTACTTCTCGCTGCCCGTCACCAGCGTCGAGGACCTGTGCGCCCCCGTCCCCACCCTCGACGGCACCCTCGACAACCTCCTGGCCGCGCCATTCGTCGGGGACGGCGACAAGGCGATCGTGTGGGACGAGTACAACCGCCCGAAGGACAAGGCCGCGTTCGCGCGCCTCATGGAGATCACCCAGGAGTGGTCCCTGGCGGGGCGCCGCATCGAGGGGCTCCGCGCGCAGATCGCCCTGCAGAACCCGCCGTACCACCTGGGGCGGAAGCTGCTCGTGTCGCGGAACTCCCTCGCGCAGGCGTCCCGCTTCACCGCGTCGCTGGAGATCGACCCCGAGGACATCCCCGCGAACGAGTGGCTGATCTCCCGGTACGGGCCGACCGCCGAGACCGTCCTGGAGTGGTGGAAGAACGACATCGACGACGAGGGCCGGCAGTGGATCACCAAGCGGACCCTGGAGCGGCTCATCCGGCTGCACGGCCGCGGGCTGCCGCTCGACGTCGCGAAGATCTACCTCGGCGACGGCGACTACGCGCCCGTCCCGCTCGCCGACCTCGAGGCCCGGCTGTCGCGCCGTCCGGTGACCGGCCTGCGCGAGCTGTCCGCCGACCTCGACGCCTGGACCGGACGGCTCCGCGCCGCGCCCCCCGAGGGTTCGGACGCGACGGACGTCGTCCACCGGGTCCTCGCGAACGCGGAGCTGTCGCAGCTGGAGGCCCACGCCGACACCGTCGCGGCGCTCGCGCCGCTGCTCCCGCCGAAGCTCAAGGCCACGTACCTGATCGGCGCCGACCCCGCCCGGCAGCGGTTCTGGACGACGGTGTTCGTCAGCGGACGAGGCTGAGCCCGCCGGGCGCCACGCCGACCTCGACGCGCGACCCCCACGCCAGCGTCAGCCGGTCGGACTCCATGCCGTCGCCGAACACGACGAGCCCGTCCGTCTCGGACACCAGCCCGAGGGTCTCGGCCGCCGCCAGCCGTCCCTCCGTCCGGGACGTGCCGGTGGCGGGCGACGGCCACGCCTCCCGGACGAACCAGGCGAGTCCGGGCTCGGTCGGTTCGGGCAGCCGCAGGCCGCTGCGGCGCTCCAGCCACACCGACCGGCACCACCCGGTCGCGCCGGTGCCGGTGGCGACGAGGACGCCCGAGGACGACTGGCGCTCGGCGTCCCCGCCGCAGGCGAGCCGGTAGCGGGCGGACTGGTGGCCGGGGTGCCCGACGAACACCTCGTTCAGCGCGGTCAGCGCGGCGCCGTCGTCGGTGACCGCCCGCACCATCGCGCGCCGCTCGGTGGCGCCGCGTCCGGCGGCGACGGTCCGCAGCAGGTCGGCGCACGCGTCGACGGGATGGGGGACGAGCACGCCGGGGTTGCGCCCGGGATCGGGGTCGAGGCCGACGACGGGCTGGCCGTCCAGGTACTTGGCGGTGTTGGCGACCAGGCCGTCCTGCCCGACGACGACCACGATGTCGTCGGGCGCGAACAGGAACCGGTCGAGGTCGGCGCGCTCCACCAGGCCGCGCCGCCACGCCACCGGGATCGCCGCGGCGACCCGCGCCAGCGCGTCCGCGGTCGCGGCGTGCGCGGCGTCCACCGGGGCGATGTCCCGGCCGCGCGACCGCAGGAAGAACTCGGCCTGCCCGCGGCTGCCGTGCCGGGCCAGCAGCTCCTCGTACTCGGTGCGGCGGTGCACGACCACCGCGCGAGGCGCCAGCGTCACCCCTGGCCTCCGGGCGCCGCCTGCCCCGCCCGGTCAGGCGGGGCGGGGGACGGGACGGCGGCGCGCGGGGCGGCCAGGTGGGCGAGGGCGGTGGTCAGCATGTCGGGGGTGAGGTTGAGCTGCCCGATCTCCGGCAGCCGCTGGGCGAGCGTCTCCGCCGCCAGCGCCAGCAGGATCGCCGGGTCCATGTCGCGGTAGACGGCCAGGTGCGCGGCGTTCGCCTCCGCCTCGGCGGCGCCCAGCTCCCGCCGGTTCTCCGCCTGCGTGGCGGCGGCGAGCTTCTCGCGTTCCGCCGCGGCCCGCGCCGCGACCCACGCCGCCGCCGCGTCCTCCTCGGCGCGGCGCCGCGCGTTCTGCCCGCGCCGCTCGACGAGCCGCTCCTCCCGCTGCGCCAGCTCGATCTGGTTCTGCATCTCGTTCTCGGCGATGGCCCGCTCCCGCTCGACCGCGAGGGCGCGCCGCTCGTACGTCGCCCGGTCGGCCTCCTGCTGCACCTCCTCGCGCGCGGGCGTCTGCAGGGCCCGCTCCACGTCCGACTCCGGACGGACGGCGACGACCCGGACGCCGACGATCGTGATGCCGGTGTCGGCGAGCCGCGCGTCCCCGGCCAGCCCCGCCGACACCGCGTCCCGGAGGGCGACCGGACCGGCGGTGATCGCCTCCCGCAGCGCCATCCCGGCGGCGAGCGTCAGCGCGTGCTGCTGGGCGCTCTCGGTGAGCATCGTGGCGACCTGGTCGAGCGGCGCCGACCGCCACGCGCCGGTCTCCGGGTTGATGGCGAAGTCCAGCCGCCGCGCCGCCAGCTCCGGCCGCTCGATCCGGTACGTGACCGTGGCCTGCACGCTGACGTCCTGGTAGTCGGAGGTGCGGGCGTGGAACAGCAGCGGGAGCTCCCGGTCGTCCACCGGCACCTCGCTGATCACCGCCGACAGCGGGCGGAACCAGAACGACACCCCCACGCCCTCGTGCACCGGCTTCCCGCGCCGCAGGTGCCGGACGTACGTGGTGGGCGCGCCCCTCAGGTGCCGCAGCAGCGGCCTGCGCTGAACGTCCGCCATGATGCCTCCCGTTTTGTCGTCATCAGGACGGTAAGGGGGGAGGGGAGTTATTCTCAAGCTGATAACAACGTCGAGAATGTGACTTGCGTCACTTCGACGTCGAATGTCAGCGGTGCGTGCTTGGGTGCTCGCCATGGAGCAAGCGGAACTGGTCAAGACCGCGTCCCTGCTCGTGCAGGGCTTCGCGTCCGGCTACGACGGCGACCTGACGTGCGGCGAGCCCGGGCACCCCGGCGGGCACACCTGCCTCCCGATCACCGCCGACCACGACACCCGCGACCTGGTCGAGACGTTCGGCGTGCGCTTCCCGGACCCCTACACCCGGGCGCACGGCCTGCCGCCGCTGCCCCTCGACGACCGGTACCACTGGACGCACTCCTGGACCTGGGGCGCACGCGCCATCGCGCTCGGGCGCGGCCCCGACGGCCGTCCCGTCCTCGCCGTCACCGAACGGAACATGCCGGAGCCGGACGACCTGCCCGCGGGCATGCCGTGGATCGAGCGGCTCGTCGCGATCAGCGGCCCGGCGACGTCCCCGCCGCCCGCGCCGGACTGGGCGGCGGTCGAGGCCCGGCTGGGCACGCCGCTGCCGGGCGACTACAAGCGGCTCGTCGAGACCTACGGCTGCGACGGCACGTTCGACGTGTTCTTCCAGGTCTTCGACCCCGATGAGCTGATCTCGTACTGGGAGTACTTCGCCGGAGACGAACCCGCGGCGGGAGACCTCCCGGGCTGGCCCGTGCCCGGAGGGCTGATCCCGTGGTCGAACAACGAGCACCACGAGACGTTCTGGTGGATCGCCGAAGGCCCCGACCCCGACCGGTGGCCGGTCTACGCCGTGACCGAAGACGACCAAGGCGAACGGTTCGACTGCACCGCCACGGAGTTCCTGTTCCGCCAGATGACCGACCCGGAGTGGCCCTTCTACTCCTCGGCCGACCACCTCACCGGCCACTGGTTCATGAAGTTCCGCCGGGACCTCTGACCCCGCACCTCCGACCCCGGGACCGCGGCCGGAACCGGCCGCGGTCCCGCGAACCGGGCCCGCGCGCCGCGCGTCTCCTCTGGCAGATGATCCCGAACGGGAGGTGCGGCGGTGGAGCCGCTTCGCGACGACGACCCGGCCGCCGTGGGCCCCTACGCGCTGACGGCGCGGCTCGGCGGCGGCGGGATGGGCCAGGTGTTCCTCGGCCGGTCGCCCGGCGGGCGTCCGGTGGCGGTGAAGCTGATCCGCGCCGAGTACGCCGCCGACGGCGGGTTCCGCCGCCGGTTCGCCGCCGAGGTGGCGGCGGCGCGGCGGGTCGGCGGCTTCTACACCGCGCAGGTCGTGGACGCCGACCCGCACGCCGACCGGCCCTGGCTCGTCACCGCGTACGTCCCCGGGCCCTCGCTGCAGGACGCCGTCGCCGACCACGGGCCGCTGCCGGTCCGCACCGTCCGGACGCTGGGCGCGGGGCTCGCCGAGGGCCTCGCCGCCGTGCACGCCTGCGGGCTGGTGCACCGCGACCTGAAGCCCGGCAACGTGATCCTGGCCGCGGACGGCCCCCGCGTGATCGACTTCGGGATCGTCCGGGCGCTGGAGGACACCTCGGGCACCGCGACCGGCGCGATCGTCGGCACCGTGGCGTACATGGCGCCCGAGCAGGCCCGGGGCGACCGGGAGATCCGGCCGCCCGCCGACGTGTTCGCCCTCGGGTCGGTGCTGGCGTTCGCCGCCACCGGCGAACCGCCCTTCGGGCGGACGCCGCCCGCCGCCGTCATGTACCGGATCCTGCACGCGGACCCCGACCTGACCGGCGTGCCCGGCGACCTGCGCGACCTGGTCGCCGCGTGCCTGGCCAAGGATCCCGGGGACCGCCCCGCGGTCGCGGACGTCCTCGCGGCGTGCGCCGCCGGGGCCGACGCCGGCGAGCGGTGGCTGCCCGACCCGGTGCACGCGCAGATCGCCCGGCTGGACGACGCCGTCCCGCCCCACCCGCCGCCGCTCCCGCCGACCGTGCCGGACGACGCCGCACCGGCCCCCGGGCGGCGGACCGCGCGGCGCGCGGCGATCGTCCTGGGCGCCGTCGCCGCCGTGGCCGTCCTGGTGGCCGGCGGGGCGGTCGCCGCCGGCCTGCTGGCGGACGGGTCCGGCGGCCGGGGACCCGGCGCCGCCGCGTCCTCGCCGTCCGGCCCGTCCGCGTCCCCGGACACCGGGGCGGGCGGCGCACCGTCCGGCCCGACGCCGTCGGGCACGCCCCCGGCGTCCCCGGGCACGACCTCGGAGGCCGTCGGGCGCGTCCACGACGACCGGGCGGGCTTCTCCTACGCCCGGCTCGGCGCCCCCTGGATCGACGCCGGGGGCGCGTGGACCGGCCCCGGCATGTTCACCGCCGGGCAGATCGCGCCGATCGGGCCCGAGCGCAACGGCGTCGGCTTCAACGCCACCAGCGTGTCCGGCGTGCCGCGTCCCGTCGAGATCGGCGACTACGCGGGACCGGACGACCTCGGCACCGTCGCCGCCCGCGTGAAGACCCGCATCGTCCGGGAGATGTTCAACATCCCGCACACCGAGGCGTCCCCGCACAGCGGTCCCGCCGAGCTCCCGGGCGGCGTGCGGGGCTGGCTGGAGCAGGTCCGGCTCGACTTCCCGCAGGCGGCGGCGAACGGCTGGCCCGTCCGCTCCACCACGCTGGCGATCCTGCTGGTCGACACCGGCGGCGCCGACGGCGGACCGCCGGGCCTGCTGCTGGTGTCGGTCCCCGACGCGCTCCCGACCCAGGGCGACCTGGAGCAGGTCCTCGGCTCGGTCCAGGTGCCCTGACCGCCCTGAACGACGCGGCGGCGTCGGCCGCGGGGGGCGCCGGGCCGGCCCGGTCGCCGGAGAGGAGTTCGATCACGTGGGAACGGACACGCGAACTCGCCGGACGTTGTCCCGGCGGCGCGACTTTCCGAACGAACACGCCGGGTCCGGCGAATCACAGTAGGTGCGATTTCGTACTAGCTTGTGGGATGAGGGTGGCTGGTGAGGAGAAAAAGGTGCGGGGACCGAGGCATGCGGGCGGATTCGACCCGAATGTGCCAAACATTGCGCGAATGTACGACTACTACCTGGGCGGCAAGGACCATTACACCGCCGACCGCCTCCGCGCCGAGGAGGCGATCGCGGCCGATCCCACGCTCCCTGTCCTGATCAGGGAGAACCGCGCCTTTCTCGGACGCGCGGTACGGTACCTCGCCGAGCAGGGCGTCGACCAGTTCCTCGACATCGGGACCGGGCTGCCCACCCAGCAGAACGTCCACCAGATCGCGCAGGCGGTGAACCCCGACGCCCGGGTCGTCTACGTCGACTACGACGACCAGGTCGTCGCGCACGGCCGCGCGCTGCTCGCCGGGTCGCACGTCACCCGGATGATCGAGGCCGACCTCCGGCGGCCCCGCGACATCCTCGAGCACCCGGAGCTGGACCTCCTCGACTTCACCAGGCCCGTCGCGCTGCTGCTCGTGGCGACCCTGCACTTCGTCCCCGACGAGGACGACCCGCCCGGCATCATGGCCGAGCTCCGCGCGGCCCTCGCCCCCGGCAGCCACCTCGTCATGACCCACGCCTCCGCCGACGGCGTCCCCGACGTCGTCGCCAAGGTCGTCGAGGTCTACAACCGCACGTCCGCTCCCGGAACGCCCCGCACCCTCGAACAGGTCCGCGGCCTGTTCGGGGAGTTCGAACCCGTCGAGCCGGGACTGGTGTGGGCGCCGCTGTGGCGTCCCGACCACCCGGTCGACCCGGACCGCGCCCGGCAGACGTGGTTCTACGCGGGGGTCGGACGCAAACCCTAGAGGGTCCACCGAGCGAGGAGGACGTATGCAGGCGACGACGGTCGGGGCCGCACTGCGGGACGCGGCGGCCAGGGGCGGAACGTTCCTGTACGACGGCGACGACACCATCACCTACCCCGCCTTCCACGAACTCGCCGACCGCGTCGCGTCCGGGCTGCTGGCCCGCGGCGTCGGCCGCGGCGACCGCGTCGGGCTGCTCGGGCTCAACACCCCGCAGTGGCTCGCCGTCTTCTTCGGCGCGGCCCGCATCGGCGCCGTCGTCGTCCCGCTGAGCGCCCGGTACCGGGAGGCCGAGCTGGCGTACATGCTCGGCCAGAGCGGCGCCCGGACGGTCGTCGCCGCCGCCGACGCGGGCGGGTTCGACTTCGCCGCGTTCTTCGACGGGTTCCGGCCGAAGGTCCCCGGCGTCCGCGACTTCGTGTTCTTCGGGACCGGCTTCCCCGGCGCGGGCTCCTTCGACGACCTGGCCGCGGCGCCGCCCGACCCGGCGGCCCTCGCCGCGGCGCGCGACGCCGTCACCGCCGGCGACCCGCTGCTGATCCTCTACACCTCGGGCACCACCGGACGCCCGAAGGGCGCGGTGATCACGCACGGGAGCCTGCTCGCGTCGGCGTCCGCGCAGGCCGCGCACCTCGGCATGGACGACCGGGACGTGCTGCTCGGCCACCTCCCGTTCAACCACGTCGGCGGCATCACCTGCACGATCACGGCGGCGCTGGTCGCGGGCTCGGCGGTCGCGCTGCTGCCCGCGTTCAGCCCGGACGGCGCCCTGCGCGCCGTCGAGCGCCACCGGGTGACGCTGCTGAGCGCCGTCCCGACGATGTTCACGCTGATGCTCGGCCACGCGAGCCTCCCCGAGCGGGACGTGTCGTCCGTCCGGACGTGCGTCGCGGGCGGCTCCAACGTCGAGCCCGCGCTGGGCGAGGAGATCCGCCGCGCCTTCCCCGGCGCGGCGCTGTACGGGCTGTACGGCCTGTCGGAGTCGTCGGGCGCGTGCGTGCTGTCCGGGACCGGCGACGACGCCGAGACGGTCGCGCGCACCCTCGGCGTCGCGATCGGCGGCTTCGAGGCCCGGACGGTCGGCGCGGACGGGGCCGTCCTCCCGGCGGGGGAGACCGGCGAGCTGCAGATCCGCGGCGGCTGCGTCGCCGCGGGCTACTGGGACATGCCGGAGGAGACCGCGGAGGCGTTCCTGCCGGACGGCTGGCTCGCGACCGGCGACATGGCGCTGCTGGAGCCGGACGGGCACGTGGTGCTGCGCGGCCGCAAGAAGGAGATGTACATCCAGGGCGGCTTCAACGTGTACCCGGTGGAGATCGAGAACGTGCTCGGCGCGCACCCGAAGGTCGCGATGGTCGCCGGGTTCGGCGTCCCCGACGACGTCCTCGGCGAGGTCGGCTGCTGCTACGTGGTGCCCCGCCCGGACGGCGCGCCGCCCACGGCGGACGAGCTCGCCGCGTACTGCCGGGAGCGGCTCGCCGACTACAAGGTGCCGCGGCAGTTCGTGATCACCGCCGAGGTGCCGCTGACGCCCGTCGGCAAGATCCACAAGGCGCTGCTGCGGGAGCGGCACGACGCGGTTCCGGCCGAATAGTCACGAGCCGCGCGCGGCCGTCCGGACCCGGGCGGCCGCCGCCCCGGCCGCCGCCCCCGCCCCGGCCGCCGTGCAGGACGGGCCGGTCGGCTTCGCGAGCATGAACGGCGGGACGACCGGCGGCGCGGCGGGCGCCGTCGTGACCGCGTCGACCGCCGCCCAGCTCGCCGCGTACTCGACGGGACGGGCCGGCGGCACCCCCGCGTCCGGTTCGCCAACCCGGTGCACGTGCTGAACAACTACTACCGCGACATCGGCGGCTACGGCGTCGCGTCCACCGAGGGCGCGGGCGTCCTCGTCGAGTACCAGGAGACCTGCTGACCCGACCGGCCGGAGAACCCGAGCGGGGAACGGACCCTCACCCGGCGTCCCGGACGGGGGCCCGCTCCTGCTCGGCGAGCCCGGCCGCCGTCATGCGCTCCATGCGGCGGCACGCCCGCCGGTAGAACTTGAGCTGCGTGCGGCGCCCGAACAGCATGAACCCGAGCCGGACGACCGGGTTCGGGATCGGCCCCCGCCGCGACACGGCGTGCATGTGGAACTCGACCTCGCCCGTGTCGAGCCACTTGCGGACCTCCTGGTCCATCTGGCCGCGCTCCAGGTGGCCCTGCAGCGTCCGGTAATTCCAGCCCCACACCCGCGCGGGCCGCCCGCCGATCTCGACGACGCGGTCGACGACGTCCCCGACGCGGACCGCGAGGTGGAAGCGCAGCCCGCAGAACCGCCCCTCGAGCAGCATGTTCCGGCCGGGCTCGGGCGGGCCCGCGCCCTGCAGGAGGCGGATGATCGCCGGGTCGGCGTACGCGTAGTCCCGGACGAGCCGGCGGGCGATCTCCCAGCTCCCGCCCGCGACCGGCGGCCCCGGGGGCTCCGGCGGCAGCGGGCGGCGGAGGTCGTCCACGTGCCAGCCGCGCCCCGTGCGCGGCTCGTCCGGGTCGAAGTTGGGGGGACGGTGCCGCAGGTCGGCGTGGATCCGGTGCGGCGCCGGGACGCTTTGCCTCATCGGGGTGCTTTCTCCGGTAGACGGCGCGGTTCGGGATCGGGCCGGGCGGCGCCCCCGGCGCGGAGGCGGGCGACGTCCTGGACGGCCGCGTAGGCGGGGCCGCGCACCCGCTGCAGCAGGCCCGCCGGGGGCAGCCCCCGGACGGGGCGCCGCGCGGGATCGAAGCGGATCGGCGCGCGCGCGTCCGTCCGCGCCGGTCCGGTGAGCCGCAGCTCGCCGAACCGCTCCCACGGGCCGAACTCCGTCGCCACCACCAGGTCGAACAGCAGCGGGCGCGCGTCCGCGGCGCGCGCGAGCCCCGCGAGGCCCGCCGGGCGGATCCGGGGGCCGCGCGCGGCCGCGCCGAGCAGCACGCGCCGGTCCCCCGCCCGGTACGCGAACAGCGAACCGTAGAAGCCGGGCGTCCAGCGGGTCGCGGGCCGCAGCAGGTGCCGCCCCAGCGGGCCGTGCCCGGTCGTCGCCAGCAGCAGCTCCGCGTCCTCGCCGCCGTCGCCGTCCTGCGACCAGCGCAGCGCGAGCCCGAGGACGTCCGGGAACGCGTCCGGCGTCCCGGCCGCGCGCGACAGCCGCGCCGTCCCGTGCAGGACGGTGCGGTCGTCCAGGAACGGGACGCACCAGTCCCGCGGCGTGCCGTGCAGGACGAGCGCGGCGTCGAAGACGAGCCCCTCGGGGTGCAGCGGGCGCCCGCCGCGCAGCCGCGCCGCCAGCGCGAAGCCCTTCGCGGCCGCCGCGGCGAGCGCGCCCGTGACGGGCCCGGTCCCGGAGGTGTCCGCCCGCTCGGTGCGGACCTCGATCTCGCCGGCCACCCGGCCCCCGGCCAGCTCGGCGACCCGCTCGCAGAAGTGCGTCCACATGTGGAGCTGCATCTCCTTCGCGAGGCGCAGCCCGCTGTAGAGGGCGCTCGCCAGCCGGTCGCCGCTGCGCGCCCATGACTCGATCGTGAACACGAGCCCGTCCGGCGCCTCCGCCGCGCGGAACTCGATCTCCCCGGCCTCCAGGTGCCCGCGCAGCGTCACGAACCGGAACGACACGGGCGTCCGGGCGACCACGCGCACCGGGCAGTTCCACGGGCCGGGCATGTGGACGAGGTACTCGTCGCCCACCTCGACCAGCCCCTCGGTCCCGACCGTCTTGTCGAAGACGGCGACCTCCACCGGCGACGCCGCGTTCAGGTCGTCGCCCAGGCGGGCGATCAGCTGCTCCGGGGTCAGCGGGCTGCCCGCGATCCGCACCGTGTACCGCCGCTGGAACGCGGGCCCGGCGCCCTGCCGCGAGTCCTGCACCCTGTTCCCGTCCCGGTGCGGCAGCCGCTCGACCTCCGCGACGGCGTCCGTGGGGAGCCCGCCCCGCCGCACCCGCCGCGACCGCCGCAGCCACCGCCACGCCGCGATCCCCATTCCGGCGGGCCAGCGCGCCGAGCGCACCCGCCTCCGCCACCGTTGCCGCACGGCGCCCCCCGATCGTCCGCCGTCCCTTGCCGTCCGCCGCCCGCCGTGCGCGTCGCCCTACCCCGGACGAACGCGCCGAATCCCCGGAGACCGGCCGGATTCGCCCAGGTCGCGGGACGGGCCCGGAGGGATCCGCCACCGGCGGCGGCCGGGACCCTTAGCATGATCGCCGTCGGAGTTTCCTCAGGGGGGACGATGGACCCACTGCGACCGCACGACCCGCGGCAGGTCGGCGCCTACCGGCTCCGGGGACGGCTCGGGGCGGGCGGGATGGGCGAGGTGTTCCTCGCGACCTCGCCCGGCGGCCGCGACGTGGTGGTGAAGGTCGTCCGCGCCGAGCTGGCGGACACCGCGGCCGCGCGCCGCCGCTTCGTCCGGGAGATCGCGGCGGCGCGGCGCGTCGGCGGGTTCCACACCGCGCAGGTCGTGGACGCCGGACCGCACGACGACCCGCCGTGGATGGTCACCGAGTACATCCCCGGCCCGTCCCTGCGGCGGCTGGTGCTGGACGGCGGCCCGCTGCCGCCCGACCGCGTGCGCGCCCTCGCCGCCCAGCTCGTCGAGGGGCTGGCCGCGATCCACGCCTGCGGGCTGGTCCACCGCGACCTCAAGCCGGGCAACGTCATCATGGCCGCGGACGGGGCGCGGATCATCGACTTCGGCATCGCGCGCATGGCCGACGCGAGCGTCCTCACCGCGACCGGCGCGGTGGTCGGCACGTACGCGTTCATGTCGCCCGAGCAGGTCCACTCCCGCGCCGTCGGGCCGCCCAGCGACGTGTTCGCGCTCGGCGGGGTCCTCGCGTTCGCCGCCACCGGCCGCAGCCCGTTCGCCGCGGACACCGTCCCGGCGATCGTCCTGCGCATCGTCGGCGGCGAGCCCGACCTCGGGACGGTGTCCGGGGAGCTGCGCACGCTGATCGCGGCCTGCCTGGCGAAGGAGCCGGACGACCGCCCGACGGCCGCCGACCTGCTGCGGTACCTGACCGGCGCGGAAACCGCCCTCCGCACGCCGGCGGCCCCGCCCCCGCCGACCGCCCCGCCCCCGCCGGCCGTCCGGTCCGGCCCGGTCCGGCCCGGTCCCGGACACGGTGCCCCCGCGCCGGGTGCCGCGCCGCCGCTTCCTGCTGGCCGGGGTCGCGGGCGCGGCCGCCGTGGCCGTCCCGGCCGTCGTGCTGTCCACGCGCGACTCCGACGCGACCGGACGGTCCGGGAAGGCGGGCGGCGGGCGGATCAGAGACCGGATCCTCACCGGGCACGGCGCCGTGGTCTCCCAGGTGGCGTTCACCCCGGACGGGACGGCGCTCGCCAGCGGCGGCGCGGACGGCCCGATCATGCTGTGGGACGTCGAGACCGGCGAGCCGATCCGCACGCTGCGCGGCCACGCCTACCCCGTCGTCGCGATGGCCTTCAGTCCGGACGGCAAGACCATGTACAGCGCGGCGGAGGGTGTGCAGGTCTGGGACGTCGCGGCGGGCCGGGCGCTCCGCGGCCTCCCGACGCGGGAGCGCAGCGACCAGCCTCGGGAGTTCTTCGCGATGGCGGGCAGCCCGGACGGGCGGTACCTCGCCACGGACGCGCCCGACGGCGGCGGCCCGATCCTCTGGGACGCCGCCACCGGCCGGCTCGTCCGGCGGTACGCCGGGGACGCGGACGCGTCGCTGGCCTTCACCCCGGACGGCCGCACGCTCGCCGGGGGCGGCCAGAGCCTGCGGCTGTGGGACGTCGCGAGCGGCGGGTTCCTCCGGGGGTTCCACTGGGCCGGAACGCCGGTCCACTCGGTCGCCCTCGGCCGCGACGGCCGCGTCCTGGCCGCGAGCAGCGTCCGCGCGCCCGTCCGGCTCTGGGACCGGAGCACCGGCCGGACGCTCCACGACCTCACCGGCCAGGGGAACGTCAGCGGCCCCCTCGCGTTCAGCCCCGACGGGCGGCTGCTGGCCGTCTCCGCCGTCCCCGACGCCGCCGGCGCGAACGAGATCACCCTCTGGGACGTCGCCTCGGGCGAGGTGAACCGGGTGCTCGAAGGGCACGCGGGCGGCGTCAACGCGCTCGCCTTCCACCCCGGCGGGACCGTGCTGGCCAGCGCGAGCGACGACCGCACCGTCCGCCTGTGGAAGCTGACCGCCTGACCGCTCAGGCGCCGTCCCTCCGCCGGAGGCCGTCCAGCACGACCCGGCAGAGGGCGTCGTCGGCGCGCGCGCCCGGCCGGCAGACGGCGGCGCCGAGGATGTCGACGACCTCCTCGGGACGGACGTCGGCGCGCATCGACCCCTCCCGCTGGGCCGCCCGGACGAGGTCCCGGAGGAGCCCGTCGACCTCCCGCTGCAGGGCGTTCCGCTCGGCGGGCGGGGCCGTCCCCTCCTCGGCGAGCGCCTTGACGAGGGCGAACGGCTGCTCCGCGGAGCAGGCGACGACCTCGGCGAACACGTCCCAGCGCGGGTCGTCCCGAGCGGCGAGCGCGCGGATCCGCGCGCCGTACCGCCGCAGCGCGGTGGCCGCGATCTCCTCGACGAGCGCCCGGCGGTCGGGGAAGTGCCGGTAGAGGGTGCCCACGCCGAGCCCCGCCCCGCGCGCGATGTCCTCCATGCCGACGCCGGGCCCGTGCTCGGCGAACAGGTCGAGGGCGCAGGCGACGATCCGCTCGCGGTTGCGGCGCGCGTCGGCTCGCATCGTCCTCCGTCCAGGGTCAACCGGAACCACGGATTCAGGTTACCCTGGCGGAGCGGAACCGGAAGATCCGGTTCAGGTTGGAGCGATCATGCGCATCGGACTGTTCACCATCGCCGGCGGCGCCCCGCTGGACGGCCTCGTCGCCCAGGCCCGCCTCGCCCGCGACGCCGGGCTCGCGAGCGCGTTCTTCGGGCACGGCTCGTCCTTCGACGCCCTCATGACCGCGGCGGTCGCCGGGCGGGAGGTGCCCGGCATCGAGGTCGGCACGGCGATCGTCCCGACGTACCCGCGGCACCCCCTCGCGCTGGCGAGCCAGGCGCTCACCGCGCAGGCGATGGCGGGCGGCCGCCTCGCCCTCGGCATCGGGCCGAGCCACCGGCCGATCATCGAGGACGGGCACGGCATCCCCTACGACCGTCCCGCGCGGCACACGCGCGAGTACCTGACCGCGCTCCGCCCGCTGCTGCGCGGCGAGGACGCCGCCCACCGCGGCGAGACGCTGACCGCGGTCGGCAAGGTGGACGCGCCCGGCACGACCCCGCCGCCGGTGCTGCTCTCCGCGCTCGGCCCGGCGATGCTGCGCATCGCGGGGGAGCTCGTCGACGGCACCGTCACGACCTGGACGGGCGCCGCCACGATCGCCGACCACGTCGTGCCGCGCATCACCGCCGCCGCCGAGTCCGCCGGACGTCCCGCGCCCCGCGTGCTCGCGGGCGTCCTCGTCGCCCTCACCACCGACCCGGACGCCGTCCGCCGCGACATCGCCGAACGGTTCGCCGCCGCGACCGACTTCGACGCCTACCGGGCGACCCTCGACCGCCAGGGGCTCTCGGGCGTGCACGAGACGGTCATCGCGGGGGACAAGACGGCCGTCGCCGCGGAGCTGCGCCGCTTCGCCGACGCGGGGGCCACCGACCTGCTGATCGCCCCGTTCGGCGACGCGGCGCGCGTCCTGGAGTTCGCCGCGTCCCTCGGCTGAGGGGCCGAGGTCAGGCGGGCGGGCCGTAGCCGGTGCACTCGGGCGTGAACGCCGGGTCGTCCGGGCCGAGGGCGTTGAGGACGATCTGCATGACCGGCCCGTCGTACCCGATTCCGGCGTGGCCCACCGGGTCGTCGGGGCACAGGTCCTGCAGCAGGATGTTGGTCGAGTCGCCGCCGTGCAGGAACGAGTTGGTGTACGGGGTGACGGTCGTGTCGTGCGCGGTCGCGACCGTCACGTACCGGACGCCGGGGACGGTGTCGCCGTCGGCGAACAGCGCCTCCTGGAACTCCGACCCCGCCTCCTGCTGGACGTGCGCGGGCGAGCCGACGAACCGCAGGAAGTCGTTGACCAGCCCGAGCACGCCGAGCTGCCGGCCGAGGTCGACGAGGCCGTTCATGGTCGTGCCGTGGTTGGTCGGCGCGAGCGCGACCAGGGTGCGCACCTTGGCGGCGCCGCCGAGCCGCTTGATGTAGTAGTTCGGCATCATGCCGCCCTGGGAGCCGCCGACCACGTCGACCTCGGCGGCCCCGGTCTCGGCCAGCACCCGGTCGACGAACGCGCTCATCGTCCGCGCCGACTCCGCGATGTCGCCGAGCCCGTAGACGCGGCCCAGCGTCAGGTGCGTCCCGCCGTAGTTGAACCCGTAGACGCAGTACCCGGCGTTCGCGAGGGTCGGCGCGAGCATCGCGCCCGCCGAGCCGAGGTTGGACGTCGTCCCGTGCACGATCACCACCGGGTTCGGGTGCTCGGGCGACGGTTCGCAGTCCCAGTCGTTCGCCCCGGCGACGGCGTCCGGGCTGAGGAAGAAGTTGCTCACCGCCGTCCCGACGTCGCCCACCGGGTACGCCGCCTCCGCCGCCGCGGGCGGCGCGGTCACCGCCCCCGCCGCCACCGCGATCGACAGCGCCGCGAGCCCGCGCCGTACCCGTCGTCCCATGCTCATACAGACGACGCTATCTGTTAGAGATTCGGCCCACCACGCCGCCGGTGACAAGAACACCGGGACGCCTTCGTGCCCGGCGACGGAAAGCGCCGCGGAGCCCGCTGTCCCCCGTGCGAGCTACCCGCGAATGTCCACCGTGCGGGGAAGATGCGCGACCCCCTTGATCCATAGCGTCTTCCTTGTTCGCGGCGCACCGGGCGCGGCGACTCCGAAAGGGCATCATGCGACTTCTGAAGCAGTTCCTGACCGTCGCGGCGGTCGCGTTCGTCGGAACCACGGTCGCCGGCGCCGTCCAGGACAGCTGGTTCCTCACCCTCCTCGCCGGCCTCGCGACGGCCGTCCTCTCCGTCCCCGCCTACGCCTGGATCGTGCGCCGCACCGAGCGCCGCGCCGTCACCGAGGTGGCCGCGCAGGGCGCCCGCTCCGCGACCGTACGCGGCATGCTGATCGGCACCGCGATGTTCGCGGCGGTCATCGGGATCATCTACCTCCTCGGCGGCTACCGGATCGACGGCTTCGGCTCGGTGACCGGAGCCATCGGGATCCTCGGCTTCATGGCCGCCGCCGCGGTGACCGAGGAGCTGCTCTTCCGCGGCGTCCTCTTCCGGATCATCGAGGAACGCATCGGCACCTATCTGGCGCTGGGCCTGTCCGGCCTGGTGTTCGGTCTCGCGCACATCGCCAACCCGGACGCCGATCTGTGGGGCGCGACCGCCATCGCCATCGAGGCGGGCTGCATGCTCGCCGCCGCCTACGCCGCCACCCGCACCCTGTGGCTGCCGATCGGCCTGCACTTCGCGTGGAACTTCGTCCAGGGCGGCATCTTCAGCACCCAGGTGTCCGGGAACGGCGACTCCGAGGGCCTGCTGGAGGGGACGACGTCCGGTTCGGTCCTGCTGAGCGGCGGGGAGTTCGGCCCGGAGGCGAGCGGGTTCGCGGTGCTCGCGGGCGCCGTCCTCACCATCGTGTTCCTGCGGATCGCCCACCGGCGCGGCAACCTGGTTCCGCGACGACGCCGCGACCGGGCCGCCGCTAACGCTACGCTCGCCCAGTGATGATCGAGCTCCGCCGGGCCCCCGACGTGTGGCGGCGACTGGACGTCACGGTGCGGGACGCCCCGGTCGCGCTGTTCCTGGCCGTCGGGTCCGTCCTCCCGCCGTTCCAGAGCCAGGGAACGCAGCTCGGCGACCTCCCGGACCGCCCCTACGACGCCCTCGCGGTCGTCGCGGTCGCCCTGCAGAGCCTCCCGCTCATCGTGCGCCGCCGCTGGACGGCCGCCTGCCTCGTCCTGACGGCGATCGGTTTCGCCATCGACCAGCTGTCCGGCTACCACACGTTCGCGGGCAGCGGCCTCGCGATCGCGCTGCTCAGCGCCGGTGCCCACCTGGAGCGGTACCGGCGCGCCACCGCCGTCCTCCTCACCGCCGCGTACGTGCCGCTCGCGATCGGGCTGCACCGCCTCGGCTCGACCGAGGGCGTCGGCGGGTTCTCGACCTTCTTCCTGGCGGCGTGCTTCGCCTGGGGCATCGGCGCCTGGTTCCGCTACACCCGCGCCGTCGAGGCCGAACGCCGCCGCCACGTCGCCGCCGCCACCCGCGCCGCCGAACGCACCCGCATCGCCCGCGAACTCCACGACGTCGTCACCCACCACGTCACCGCGATGGTCGTCCAGGCCGAGGCCGCCCGGTACCTGACCGCCGCCCCCGAACGCCTCGACGAGACCCTGGGCTCGGTCACCGACACCGGCCGCCGCGCCATCTCCGACCTGCGGCACCTCCTCGACCTGCTCAACCCCGACCACGACGAGCCCGCGAAGCCGGCCGTCGGCGAACTCCAGACGCTCGTCGAGCAGACGCGCCGCGCCGGGCAGCCGGTCGAGTTCACCGAGGAGGGCACGGCGACCGCCGGAAGCGCCGACTTCACCATCTACCGCGTCGTCCAGGAGTCCCTGACGAACGCCCTCAAGTACGCCCACGGCAACCCCACCGTGGTCAACGTCCACTACGGCGAGAAGGAGATCACGGTGGAGGTCGGCACCCACGGCCCGGGCTCGGCGGCCGCGTCGCCCGGCGGGAGCGGACGGGGCCTCGCGGGGCTCCGCGAACGGGTCGACGGCCTCGGCGGCGAGTTCGACGCGGGCCCGGCCCCCGACGGCGGCTTCGTCGTCCGCGCCCGCATCCCCGCCGGGAGCCCGTCGTGACCGCGCCCGTCCGGGTCCTGGTCTGCGACGACCAGGCGCTGATCCGCACCGGGTTCACCACGATCATCGACGCGCAGCCCGACCTGGAGGTCGTCGGCGAGTGCGGCGACGGGCGCGCCGCCGTCGACCTCGCCCGCGAACTGAACCCGGACATGGTCGTCATGGACGTCCGGATGCCCGTCCTCGACGGCATCGAGGCGACCCGCCTGCTCGCGGGCGCCGGCGTCGCGAACCCCGTCAAGGTCCTCGTCGTCACCACGTTCAACCTCGACGAGTACGTCTACGAGGCGCTGCGCGCCGGAGCGAGCGGGTTCCTGCTCAAGGACGCCCCGCCCGCCCAGCTCCTGCACGGCATCCGCACCGTCGCGACGGGCGCCGCGCTCCTCGCGCCGGAGGTCACCCGCAAACTCGTCGGCCGCTACGCCGCGCGCATCCGTCCCGCCGACGGCGCACCGGACGACGTCCCGCTGACCCCCCGCGAACTCGAGGTCCTGCGCCTCATCGCCGACGGCCGCTCCAACAGCGAGATCGCCGCGACCCTCGTGATCAGCCAGGAGACCGTCAAGACGTACGTCTCCCGCATCCTCACGAAACTCGACCTCCGCGACCGCGTCCAGGCCGTCGTCTACGCCTACCGCCGCGGCCTCGCCACCTGACCACCCCCACCCGCCCCGCGGCGCGCGGCGCGGGCCTCCCGGGCGCCCATCCCGCGCAGCCGGGCGGCCACCCGGACGGCCCCCGCCAGGGTGAGGCCGTCGATCGGCACGTGCGCCTGCGGCTGCAGCGCCACCATCCGCCGGGCCGCGGACGACGAACGGCTCGCCGCCGCCGAGGTCGGCGCCCTCCTCGCCGCCCTCGACCAGGGCGTGACGCTCCTCGGCCTCTCGGGGCTCGCCGCCATCGACCAGCGGATGATGCGGATCGGGCTGCGCCGCCTGGTCGACCCCGCGCGCGCCGTCGCCGACGACTCCGCCGACGCGCCGGGCGGCCCCGCCGCCCTGCACGACGAGGTCATCCGGCGGCGGATCGCGGCGGCTCGGTGGGAGGAGTGAGGCCCGCCGCGTCCGCGTAGCGGCGGGCGAGCCGCGCGAAGGCGTCCCGCAGCTCCGCCGGGCCGACGACCTCGACGGCGGCGTCGAACCGTCCGATCGCCGCGGCCAGGCCCGTCCACGACCAGGACCCGAGCACCAGCCGGCACCGGTCCGGCCCGAGCGCCTCGACGATCCCGTCGCGGACGAACGGCGACGCCTCGTCGGCCGGCAGCTCGAGGATCACCTCGCCCCGGCACGGCCAGTCGTCCGAACCGCCCCGGAACCGCCCGGTGACGAACGCGGCGACGTCGTCCGCGGGCAGCTCGCGCGGCGCGAAACGGGGGCCGGTGGGGATGCGCGGGACGATGCGGTCCGCGCGGAAGGTGCGCCAGTCGTCCCGGTCCAGGTCCCACGCGACGAGGTACCAGCGGCCGCCCCAGGTCACGAGATGGTGCGGCTCGACCCGGCGCGTCGCGTCGCGGTAGCCGAACCGGAGCACCTCGCGCGCCCGGACGGCGGCGCCGACCGCGACCAGCACGCCGCCGTCCACCCGCGGACGTCCCCGCGGTTCGACGGCCGTGACCCGCAGGGTGTCGACCCGGTGCCGCAACCGGGCCGGCATCACCTGCCGGACGGTGGTCAGCGCGCGCGCCGCCGCCTCCTCGATCCCGGCGCCGCTCGTGACGGCCGTCTGCAGCGCGACGGCGAGGGCGACGGCCTGCTCGTCGTCGAACAGCAGCGGGGGCAGCTCCGCGCCCGCGTCCAGCCGGTACCCGCCGTCCGGCCCCTTGATCGCGACGACCGGGTACCCGAGCTCGCGCAGCCGGTCGACGTCCCGGCGCACCGTCCGCGGGCTGATGTCCAGCCGCTCGGCCAGCAGCGCCCCCGGCCAGTCCCGGCGCGTCTGCAGCAGCGAGAGCAGCGCCAGCAGCCGCGCCGAAGTTTTCTGCATGCGCACCATCCTCCCGGAAGTAGCGGCCACACCCTGTCCGCTACCCCTGCCAGTGTGGGCCTCGAACCGAACGAACACCGAACCGAACGAACACCGAGCCGAACGAACAGGGAGCCGAACATGCCGGTCAAGGCCGTGACCCACCTCAACTTCCGGGGCGACGCCCGCGCGGCGCTGACCTTCTACCAGTCCGTCTTCGGCGGCGACCTCGCCGTCGTCACGTACAAGGACACCGGGAACGTCCAGGACGAAGCCGACGCGGACAACGTCACGTGGGGCCAGGTGGACGCCGGCAACGGCTTCCGGGTGATGGCCTACGACGTGCCGTCCGCCCTGCCGTGGAACCAGGGGGAGAACGCGTTCTTCGTCTCGGTCCGCGGCGACGACGCCGACGAGATCACCGCGTACTGGGACAAGCTCGCCGACGGCGCGACCGTCGTGCAGCCGCTCGGCCCGGCGCAGTGGGCGCCCCTCTACGGGATGCTGAAGGACCGTTTCGGCGTCACCTGGGTGCTGGACGTCGCCACCGAGTACACCGCGTCCTGACCGCCCCCGCCCGCCGTCCCCGGGCGGCGGGCGGCCCGCCCCACGCGACCACGGAGGCCGCGCATGACCGTCCTGGACGACCGGGCCCTCAACCGCGCGACGCTCGCCCGGCAGCTCCTCCTCGAACGCTCCGGCCTTCCGGTGCCCGACGCGATCGCGCACCTCTGCGGCCTCCAGGCCCAGGAGCCGCAGGAACCGTTCACCGGCCTCTGGTCCCGGCTGCGCGCGTTCGACCCGGCGGCCCTCTCGGCCGCCCTGACCGCCCGCACCGCCGTCCGCACGCACCTCATGCGCCGGACCGTCCACCTCGTCACCGCCGCCGACGCCCTCGCCTGGCGCGCCCGGCACCACGCGATGCTGCGGCAGCGCGTCCTCGGCGTCTACCGCCGCGAGCTCGCCGGCGTCGACCTGGACGACCTCGCCGCCGCGGGCCGCGCGGTGACGGCGGACGGACGCGCCCGCACCATGACCGAACTCGTGCAGGCCCTCGACCGTCCGGTGCCGTCCCGCCGCGCGGTCGGCGAGATGCTGGTCGCCGCGCTCGTCCCGATGGTGCAGGCGCCCCCGCGCGGGCTGTGGCGCACCAGGGCGGGCGTCCGCAACGTGAGCCTCGCGTCCTGGCTCGGCCGCGACGCCGACCCGTTGCCGCCCGACCCCGCGGACCCGGTCGGCCAGGCGCTCGTCCGCCGCTACCTCGCCTCGTTCGGCCCCGCGTCCACGGCCGACCTCCGCGCCTGGTGCGGCCTCGCCGGGCTGCCCGCCGCCGTCGCCGCCGTCCGCGACGAACTGGTCGCCTTCCGGGACGAGCGGGGCCGCGAACTGCTCGACCTCCCCGGCGCCCCGCGCCCCGACCCGGGCACGCCCGCCCCCGTCCGCTTCCTCCCGGCGTTCGACAACGCGATCCTCGGCTACCGCGACCGCTCCCGCATCATCGACGACGCCCACCGCGGCCTCTCGGTCGCCGGCGAGCGCGCCGTCCTCGTCGACGGCCGCGTCGCCGCCACCTGGACCCTCGACGCGGCCACCGTCACCGTCACCCCGCTGCGCCGCCTCACCGCCCCCGACCGCACCGCCGTGCTCGACGAGGGCGAACTGCTGGCGTCCTTCCTCACCGAAGGCGAATCCCACCGCGCCCGCCTGACCGAGTGACGCCCCCACGCCCGGCCCTGGAGAGAACCCTGGAGTGTGATCTACAAAACCTGTAGCGATCGAAGTAGATATTCGCGGCCGAGTCGGGTACTGTTCCTGTCATCGAAGACAGACAAGTCCAAGAGAAGCGGCAGAGAACGAACTGCCGGCAGGTCTGGATGGAACGGACCGAGTGTGCCGGGGCCAGCGCAGTGGAAGGGGCTCCGGCGCCCGGTCCGGCCGGCGGCCAACGGGTCGCCGGTGGAAAGAGAACACAGGAAACACGCAGTACCGGAAGTGATGTCGAGGAAAGGAGGGTCCGGCGCCATCGGGATCGCCCGCAGCAGGCTCCAGTCACGCCGCGCGGGTACCGCAGCTCCACGGATTGGACGGTGGTCTACGGTCACGCATCCGCGATCCCCGCGCACCCGTCCCGATCGGGGCGGCTGACGCGGAAGACCGGCCTTCCGAGGCCGGGTAGATGGTGTTGTACCTCTGGGCCCCGGCGCCGCAATCGGCGCCGGGGCCCCCGTTGCGTTTCCCGGCCGCCAGATAGGGAGAGGGGCGGGGGGGGGGAGAGTGTGTTGGT
>NZ_JBFAUZ010000066.1:0-46530 GCF_040679555.1 Spirillospora sp. NPDC052242 | reverse complement strand
CCTCGGGGGTGATCCGGCCTGCCGGCCGAATCGTTAAAGGCACTGGCTTTTAACACGCTGTTGAGTTCTCAAGAAACGGACACCCACCGCGCTCGACCGGCTTTCGTCGGTCTCGGCCCCGGGGCGACTTCTCTTACTTTATCGGTTCCGGCCGGTTTGTCAATTTCCGGCTTTTCCCGATGCCTTTCGGGTTCCGCTTGCGCGGTTCCTTCCGGGCGGTGTCGCTATTTCATCAGATCCGGCCGGTTTGTCAAAATCGGCTGTTTCCGACCCACCGTGGGACCCCGGGCACGGCGAAGCCGCTCCGGCGGAGTCTGGTCGGTGGTTTCCCCGGTCGGCCGGCCGCCGCTCGGGCGTCCTGCATCCGTAAGGGGACGAGGGGTTAACTTACGCGGTCGGGTCGGCGACGTCAAATCGGCGCGCGGGGGCCTTCGCCGAGGCCGGACGGACCGTGCCTCAACTGTGTTGAGGGGGACGTTTACCTGCTCAGGGGGAACCAGGCATGCTTGTTGACCATCTACTTGATGGAAACCCAGCCCACAGGGAAGGAACCACATGAGCTACTACCCGCCACCCGCCCCCGGTGGTCCCGGTTCGTACGGCGTCCCGCCGGCGCCGCCGCCGAACCACCTGGTGTGGGCCATCCTGACGACGCTGTTCTGCTGCCTCCCGGCCGGAGTCGTGTCGATCGTCTTCGCCGCGCAGGTCAACGGCAAGTGGAACAGCGGTGACCACGCGGGCGCCATCGCGGCTTCCAAGAACGCGAAGACCTGGGCGATCGTCTCGGCGATCGTCGGCGTGGTCGTCGGCGTCATCTACTTCATCTTCAGCGTCGCGCTCGCCAGCAGCAGCACGACGTACTGACGGATGACTCAGGAGCATCGGCTCGCCCCGCCCCGGCGGGGCGGGCCCTCGCCCGATCGTCACGGCGCGTCCCGCGGTCTGACCGCGGCGGCGCGCCGTCTGCTCTCTCCCCTGGGGGTCGCGGTGCTGGCCGTCGGGGCGGCCGGGTACGTCGCCGCGGTCGACCCGAACGAGCAGGGCCACTATCCGACGTGCCCGTTCCTCGCGCTGACCGGCTACCAGTGCCCGGGGTGCGGAGCGCTGCGCACCGTGCACGCCGTGGCGCACGGGCAGCTCGGTGAGGCCGTCGCGCTGAACGTGTTCACGGTCACGATGCTGCCCGTGCTGGTCTTCTTCTGGGTGCGCTGGGCCGTCGCGCGGGCCCGGGACCGCCCCACCCGGACCAAGGCGGCCGACTCGCGCCTGATCTGGGCCTTCTTCGCCGTCGTGCTCGTCTTCTGGGTGGTGCGCAACCTCCCGTTCGGCGCGGCGCTCGCCGCCTGACACCGGACGCGGCCGCCGTTCGGCCCGCCCCTACGCTCGGACGGTCACAGGGGAAAGGAACGGACATGAGCGACAACGGACGCGCACTCGTGCTCGGGGGCGGCGGCGTGGCGGGCATCGCGTGGCTGACGGGCGTGCTCACCGGGCTCGCCGACGAGGGGACGGACGTGACGGACGCCGGTCTGCTGATCGGCACGTCGGCGGGTTCGGTCGTCGCGGCGCAGGTCGCCGGGGGGACGCCAGTCGCGGAGCTGTTCGAGCGGCAGGCGGACGCGGGGCTGCAGAACCGGGAACCGGCGCCGTCGGGCGTCCACGAGTTCGCGGAGGTCTGGACGCGGCTGGCGTCGGAGCTGGACGACCGCGTCGAGCTGCGGCGCGCGATCGGGGCGCGGGCGCTCGCCGCGGAGACCGTCCCGGAGGACGAGCGGCGCGCGGTGATCGCGGGACGGCTGCCGGTGCACGCGTGGCCGGCGCGGCCGCTGCTGGTCACGGCGGTGAACGCGCTGACCGGGGAGCCGCGGGTGTTCGACCGGGAGTCGGGCGTCGAGCTGGTGGATGCGGTCGCGGCGAGCTGCGCGGTGCCGATGATCTGGCCGACGGTGACGATCGGCGGCGTCCGGTACATGGACGGCGGGGTGCGTTCGGCGGTGAACCTGGACCTGGCGGAAGGGTGCGGGCGGGTGCTGGCGCTGGCCCCGCTGGACGACGGCACGCTGGACGAGCAGGTCGCCGGGATGTCGGGGAAGGTGGAGGTGGTGCGTCCCGACGAGGCGTCTCTCGCGGCGTTCGGGTCCGATCCGCTGAACCCGTCGGCGCGGACGCCGTCCGCCGAGGCGGGACGCGTGCAGGGGCGGGCCGTCGCGGCGGCGGTCGCGGCGTTCTGGGAGTAGGCCGTGCGGCCCGCGGCGGGTTCCGCCGCGGGCCGGGGCGTCAGCTCGCGGGGGCCTTCTCGGCGTCGTCCTCGGGCGGGGGCGTGCGGGCGAGCACGTTGAACACGAGGTTGAGGACGATCGCGGAGATCGCGCCGAGGGTGATGCCGCTGTTGAGGATCGCGGAGATCTCGCGGGGCATCTGCGCGAAGACCTCGGGCGCGGCGGCGGGGAGCAGGGCGAGCGCGATGCTGACCGCGACGACGAGGGCGTTGCGTTCCTGCCGCAGGTCGACCTTGGAGAGGGTCTGGATGCCGACGACGCCGACCATGCCGAACATCGCGACGGCCGCGCCGCCCAGGACGTCCGGCGGGATGGACGCGACGTAGCCGGCGGCCTTCGGGAACAGCCCGAGGACCATCATGATCACGCCGGCGGCGACGACCACGAAGCGGCTGCGGACGCCGGTGAGGCGCACGAGACCGACGTTCTGCGCGAAGCAGGTGTAGGGGAAGGCGTTCAGGACGCCGCCGAGGAAGGTGGAGACGCCGTCGGCGCGGAGCGCGCGGGTGATGTCCTCGTCGCCGACCTCCTTGCCGACGATCTCGCCGGTGGCCTTGGAGTCGCCGACGGTCTCCACGACGGTCACCATCATCACCAGCAGCATCGCGACGATCGCGCCGATGTGGAAGGTGGGCATGCCGTAGTGGAAGGGGGTGGTGACGCCGATCCAGTCGGCCTCGCCGACCTGGTCGAAGGTGGTGTCGCCGAGCGCCCAGGAGACGAGGGTGCCGCCGACGAGGCCGAGGAGGACGGCGATGCTGCTGAGGAACGGGCGGTGCATCCGGTAGACGGCGAGGATGAACAGCAGGGTGCCGCCCGCGTACAGGAGGTGCTTCCAGCTGCCGAAGTCCTCGGCGCCCGCGCCGCCCGCGGCGTCCTTCAGCGCGTTCGGCAGCAGGATCAGGCCCATGATCGTCAGGACGGTGCCGGTGACGAGGGGCGGGAAGAACCGCAGGAGGCGGCCGAGGAACGGCGCGGCGATCAGCGTGACGATGCCGGCGGTGATCGTGGCGCCGTAGATGGCCAGGAGCCCGGCGGTGGCGTTCTCCGCGCCCTGCCCGATGGCGATCATGGGGGCGACGGCGGTGAACGTGACGCCCTGGACGATGGGCAGCCGGACGCCGACGCGCCAGAAGCCGAGCGCCTGGATGATCGAGGCGATGCCGCAGGTGAACAGGTCGGCGTTGATGAGGTAGACGAGCTGTTCGTCGGACAGGCCGATCTGCCCGGCGACGAGGATGGGGACGATGACCGCGCCGGCGTAGAAGGCGAGGACGTGCTGGAACCCGTAGAGGGCGAGCTTGGGGACGGGGAGCACCTCGTCGACGGGATGCCTGCGCGGTCCTGCTTCGGACATGCGTGTGTCGCCTTCCGGGGTCGGTGTGCCGGGCGCCCCGCGTTGACCTGTGCGGATGCGCCGATTCCGACGGCCGAACATACCGGCCTGCACCGGTTCGTCCCGAAACCGCCCCCGGTCGGCGCCGGGGGCGGCGCGCGTCAGGCGGGGTCGGTGAACGCGGGCGGGCGCTTCTCGAAGTAGGCGCGGACGGCCTCGGCCTGGTTCGGGGTTCCGCGCAGGGCGCCGAGTTCGCGGGACTCCTCGAGGAACTGGCCGGCGAGGTCGCGGTCGGCGGCGCGGTTGAGCAGCCGTTTCGCGGCGCGGACGGCGTCGGGGCTGTTCCCGGCGATCTCGCGGGCGAGTGCGGTGGCGGCGGCGTGCGGGTCGTCGGCGGTGCGGGTGGCGAGGCCGATGCGGACGGCGTCCGTCCCGGTGATCATACGGCCGGTGAAGGTGAGCTCCTTGGCGACGTCCTCGCCGACGAGCCGGATGAGCGCGGCGGTGCCGGTCATGTCGGGCACCAGGCCCCAGCGGATCTCCAGCACGGACATCTTCGTGTCGGGGGCGACGATGCGCAGGTCGGCGCCCAGGGCGATCTGGAGGCCGCCGCCGAGCGCGTGGCCGTGCACGGCGGCGATGACGGGCTGGGGCAGTTCCCGCCAGGTGTGGACGGCCTGCTGGCCGAGGTTGGTGATGCGGCCGGGCGCGCGGTCGGTGATGTCGGACGGGCCGCCGGAGCCGGCGGACGCGTGCTCGGCCATGGCGGCGAACGCGGCGAAGTCGAGGCCGGCGCAGAAGGCGCGGCCCTCGCCGGACAGGACCACGGCCCGGACGGACGGGTCGGCGGCGAGGGCGTCGCCGGTCGCGGCGAGCGCCTCGAAGGTGGGCAGGTCGAGGGCGTTGAGCTTGTCGGGACGGTTGAGCCGCACGTCGGCGACCCCGTCGTGGACCTTCACGGTGACGCGTTCGGTCATGCCGTTATCCCTCCTGCGAGATGTCTCCGGCGATCATTCCAGTCGGTCGCGGAGCCAGGCCAGGGCGACCTCGCCCTGGGCGTGCTGGAAGGCGCGGAGGGTGGGCAGGCCGGGGGGCGGCGGCTGGAGGCCGCCGTGGACGAAGAATCCAGCGACGGCGGCGAGGACGGCGGTGACCGCGCGGTCGTCGGCGGACGCGGCGAGGGGGTGGGCGGCGAAGGCCTCCCCGGGCGGCGGGCCGCCCTGGAGGCGGACGCTCGGCAGCATCGCGAGGAGGTCGAACCAGGGCGCGGACAGGCACGCCCAGGGCCAGTCGACGACGACCACCCGGTCGGGGGTGAGCAGGATGTTGTCGGCGCGGACGTCGGCGTGCGCGAGGGTGTCGCCGGCGACGGCCGTCCCCCAGGACGCCTCGAGTTCCGCGAGTTCGGGGAGGTGGGCGCGGGCCCAGGGGTCGAGCCCGTCGAGCCCGTCGCGGCCGGGGTCGGCGGCGAGGAGCCGCCAGCCCCGGAAGGCGGGGCCGAAGCGTTCGGCGGCCGTGGGCGCGTCGATGGGGGCGGGCGTCATCGCGGCGGCGAGGTCGCCGAGGGCCGCGAGGACGCGGGCGAGTTCGGCGGCGTCCCAGGGTTCGCGGGGCGGTGCGCCGTCGACGTCCTCGAAGACGAGGGTGACCCAGCCGTCCCGGTCGAAGGATCCGAGCAGTCTCGGGACGGGCGCGGACCGGGGCAGCGCGGCGGCGATCCGCGCCTCCGCGCGGTGGATGCCGGGCGAGTCGGGGTTGAGCTCGGCGCCGACGGACTTGACGAACGCGCGGCGCCCGTCGTCGAGCCGGAGGCGGGCGGCGACGCCGGGCGAGTATCCGCCGGGCTGCGTGGCCGCCTCGGCGACGCGGCCGCCGAGCAGGGCCTCGACGTCGGCGCGGACGTGGTCGGGTGTCTTCTCCCACGGCAACCGGGTCATCCCGGCATTGTGCCGTGCGGCGGTCAGGTGACGGGAACGATTTCGGCGCGGGCGAGCCGTCCGTCGCGGACGTCGAGGAGGCCGAGGGTGCCGTGGGGCTGGCGGCGCCGGTCGGTGGGCGAGCCGGGGTTGAAGATGCGGACGCCGTCGCCGGTCTCGTCGAGCGGGATGTGGGAGTGGCCGAAGACGACGAGGTCGGCGCCGGGGAACCAGCGGCGCATGCGGGCGGTGCGGCCGCGTTTCTGGCCGCTGTCGTGCACCATCGCGACGGCGAGGCCGTCGAGGTCGAGTTCGAGGCGTTCGGGGGCGCCCCAGGCGGCGACGTCCGGGCGGTCGTTGTTGCCGAGGACGGCGTGGACGGGCGCGTACTGCGCGAGTTCGTCGAGGACGGACGCGACGCAGACGTCGCCCGCGTGCAGGATGACGTCCGCGCCGCGCAGGTGCTCGGCGACCCGGGGCGGGCACGACTTCCAGTACCGGGGCGCGTGGGTGTCGGAGATCACGACCGCTCGCACCGTTCCATTGTGTCACCGGGGCCCGGTGATTTTGCGCCGGGCCGGTCCGGACACCGGTGGGAAAGAACTGTAAGCGCGATGTCATTACGGTGCGCTGACCTGCGGGGTTAGGCTCGTGGTCCTCGCGTTCGCCGGTGCGGCCGAACGCCCCCGGCCGTCCCGCGGCGACCCGGTGCGCGAGGATCGGGGCGGCCGGGCGCCGCGGGCGGAAAGCCACTCCCTTGCTCCGGCCCCGGCACCCGGCCGCCCGCCCCGCGCTACTCGGTGAGGTAGAGCTTCTGGTCGAAGACGCCGGAGCCGGGGGCGCTCTCGCCTCGGGCGACGGCGGTGCCGGTGCCGGTGCCGTCGGACGGGCAGAGGAAGTCGCTGCCGGGCTTCTTCACGAGGGTGATGTCGGTCGCCTCGCCCTGGGCGTCGTCGACGCCGGGGAGGGGGCGGTTCGGGTTGTCGCGGTTGTAGACGTCGAAGGACAGGCCGTCCTCGCCGTCGGTCTGGAAGCCGTAGTTGCAGGTGCGGACGCGGCCGAGGAACTCGCCCCGGAGGCTGACGGTCAGGTCGCCGTCGATGGTGAGGGTGCCGTCGCGGCCGCCGGGGATCGGGTCGTGGGCGACCCGGCCGGTGTTGGCGGGGAGTTCGCCGAGGTCGGTGGGCGGGGAGCTGAGGCCGTTGGACGTCGCGCAGGCGCCGATGGACGCGGACGTCAGCGCGCCGGCGCCCGCGGATTCGACGGTGCCGCGCAGTTCGGCGCCGTCGCACGTGCCGGTGACGGTGACGCCGAGGAACACGACGGAGAATTCGAGCGGGCCGACGGTGGAGACCTGCCAGGCGCCCGAATAGGGCGCGCCGGTGGCGGTGCCGGCGCGGACGGTGGTGGTCGCGGCGGCCGCTGGGCCGGCCGCGAGGGTCACGGCGGCGGACGCCGCGACCAGGGGCGCGGTGATTCTGCCGAGAGCTTTCACGGGGTCACTCCTCGGTGAGGCGTTCTGCTTCCGCGCACGGCGCGGCGCCGTGCGCGGCCCCCTCGCGCGGCCGGGGGTCGCCGTGACCGCGCGGATTACAGATCGTTTCTACCTCGGTGATCCCTGGTTGCAAAGGGCGCCGGGCGATTATTTTTACATTCTGTATTCCATTGATAAGCGCACACGGATGATCACTCAGTCATCGGCGGATAAAGCGTTCCAATGCACCTTTCCGCCTTCCGGGCATTTCCGTCAGCGGCGCTGCGGGACGCCCTGGACGTCCGGGTTCGCGCAGTGGACGAGGGGTTCGCCGCGCAGGTGGCGGGCGACGTCCCGGGCGACGATGCGGGCGGCGTTGGCGGCGGTCTGCTTGCTGGCGCCCGCGAGGTGCGGGGTGACGATGACGTTCGGGGTGGTCAGCAGGCGGGAGCCGGCGGGGACGGGTTCCTCGGGGAAGACGTCGAACGCGGCGGCGAACAGGTGGCCGGTCTCGACGGCGTCGCAGACGGCCTCGTAGTCGAGGAGGGAGCCGCGCGCGCAGTTGACGATGACGGAGCCGGGCGCCATCGCGGCGATCTCCCGGGCGCCGATCATCCCGGTGGTCTGCGGGGTCGCACGGGCGTGCAGGGAGACGATCTGCGCGCGCGCCAGGAGTTCTTCGAGGGTGACGAGTTCCGCGATGCCCGCGAGGTCGTCCAGGCCGTCCAGGTACGGGTCGTGGACGAGGACGCGGGCGCCGAGCGCGGCCAGCGCCCGGGCGACGCGGCGTCCGACGGCGCCGCAGCCGACGAGGCCGACGGTGCTGCCGAGCAGTTCGATGCCGACGTCGTCGTAGCGGTAGTAGTCGCCGCGCCAGCGGCCGCCGGTCAGGTCGACGTGGGTCTGCGGGATGCGGCGGACGGCGGCGAGGATCAGCCCGAGGGTGTGCTCGGCGGTCGCGTCGGCGTTGCGTCCGGGCGCGTAGCAGACGGCGACGCCGTGCTCGGTGGCGGCGTCCAGGTTGGCGTTGACGGGCCCGCCCCGGGTGATGCAGAACAGCCGCAGGTCCGGGGCGTTCTCCAGGATCCGGCGGGTGAGCGGGGCCATCTGGGTGACGCAGACCTCGGCGCCGCGCAGCGCCTCGATGAGCTGGTCCTCGGTGCCGGACGCCTCGTCGACCTCGGCGACCCGGCCGAACGGCTCGACGGGCCACGGCAGGGTCAGCTCGGCGAACTCGAGGTCGGCGGCGGGGCCGCCGCCGGGGCCGTCCGCCGTCTCGGCGCGGAGCGCGTCGACGAGGAGGCGGTTGAGGACGAAGTGGTCACCGGCCGCGAGGACGCGGGTCGTCATTGCTGGCTCCAGGGAACGAGCGATCGTTCGATCGCGGTGTTGAACTCCAGGAGGGCGGCGTCGCCGTCCCGGAGCCGTATCTCGGTCAGTGCGCAGTTGCCCAGCGACGGGAAGCGCCGCCGGTAGTCCTTGAGGGGGACGCCCAGCAGCGCGCAGAGCGCGAGCCGGATCGCCGTCGAGTGCGCGACGACGAGGACGCGGCCGCCGGTGTGGGCGGACGCGACGTCGTGCAGGGCGGCGGTGAAGCGGGCCGCGGCGCGGGCCGGGTCCTCCCCGCCGGGCAGGTGCCCGGCGACGGGGTCGGCGAGGAAGGCGCGCAGGGCGTCGGGGAACTTGCGGTCCATGTCGGCGCGGGTGAGGCCCTCGCCCTCGCCGAAGTCGAGCTCGCGGAGCCGGCCGTCCACCCGGACGTCGGTGCCGAGCGCGGCCGCGGAGGCGGCGGCGGTCAGCCGGGCGCGGGACAGGTCGGACGACCACACGGCGTCGGGCCGCGCGAGGAGCGCCCACGCGGCGAGCAGCCGGGCCTGGTCGCGTCCCCGGGCGGTCAGCGCGACGTCGCTGATCCCGGCGTAGCGGTTCTCCGCGTGCCATTCGGTCTCGCCGTGGCGGACGAGGACGATGCGGGTCATCGGCGTGCACCTTTCATGCCGGTCCTTTCCCGTGCACGGTCGGCGGTGGCCGCCGGTAGCCAGCCGCGCCGTTCGAGCTCGCCGACGAGCCGCAGGTAGGCGTCGTCGAAGCGGCCGGCGCGGTCGGGGCGCGGGTCGACGACGGTGCGGACGGCGACCATGCGGGCGGCGACCTCGGCGACCGGGCGCCCCGGGGACGCGGCGAGGACGGCGGCGCCGAGGGCCGACTCGGACCGGCGGGGCAGCACGACGGGCCGTCCGAGCACGTCGGCGCGCAGCTGCACCCAGTAGGGGCTGCGGGCCGCTCCCCCGGTCAGCGTGAGGTCGCCGCCGGTGGGGGCGCCGAGCAGGTCGAGGTGGTCGAAGCACAGCCGTTCGATGTAGGCGACGCCCTGCAGGACGGCGGCGTAGTCGTCGGCCTCGTCGCCGGTGCCGCCGAGCCGGAAGCCGCGGGCGTCCGGCGCGAGGAACGGGAAGCGCTCCCCGGCGGGGACGAGCGGGTAGGCGAGCGCCGCGGCGGGTTCGCGGGACGCGGCGCGGCGGTCGAGGTCGGCGAGGTCGCGGCCGGGGAAGTCGCGGGTGAGGGCGCCCGCGCCGGTGCTGGAGGCGCCGCCGGGCAGCCAGCGGCCGTCGGGGGCCTTGTGCGAGTAGACGGCGCCGAACGGGTCGTGGACGGGCCGGTCGGTGACGCCCTTGAGGACGAGCGTGGTGCCGAGGACGGAGTTCCACGAGCCGGGGGTGAGGCGGCCGGTGCCGAGCTGGGCGGCGCATCCGTCGGTGGCGCCGGCGACGACCGGGACGCCCTCGGGGATCCCGGTGGCGGCGGCCGCCGCGGCGCAGACGGTGCCGAGGGGGGTGCCGGACCGTTCCAGCGGCGGCAGCAGGCCGTCCGGGACGCCGAGCGCGTCGAGGACGTCCCCGGGCCAGCGTTCGGCGATCAGGTCGGCGCCGGTCTTCAGCGCGTTGGACAGGTCGGCGGCGACGGGGTGGCCGGTGAGGCGCCGGTTGACGAAGTCGGCCTGGTGGGCGAGGCGGGCGCCGTCCGGCAGGTCGGGGGCGTGCTCGAGCAGCCACAGCAGCTTCGGGAGCGCCCAGGCGGGCTGCATCCGCTGGTAGCCGAGGCTCCGCCACAGCTCGGCGCCCGCCTCGTTGACGCGGTCGACGTGCGCGGCGGCGCGCGTGTCGTCGTACATGAGCGCCGGGGTCAGCGGGTTCCCGTCGCGGTCGGTGAGCAGGATCGTCCCGGACGTCGCGTCGACCGCGACGGCGCGGACGGCGCCGGGCGGGACGTCCCGGAGCGCCTGCGCGCACGCGGCGGCGACGGCGTCCCACCAGTGCTCGGGGTCCTGCTCGTGGCGGGGCCCGTCGCGGCGCCCGGTCAGCTCGGCGCCGCCGGCCCCGGCGACGTCCCCCGCGGCGGTGACGGCGAGGGCGCGCGCGCCCTGCGTGCCAAGGTCGATCCCGAGCCAGACGTCGTCGTTCACGAGTTCCTTTCGGCGGTGCGGGCCCGCGCGGACGCGAGGGCGGGCCATGCGGTCGCCGTCGCGGCCCGGACGTCGAGGAAGTCGCGGTAGGCGTCGGCGTAGTGCGCGGCACGGGCGGGGTCGGGTTCGTGGACGTCGCCCGCACGGACGTGCGCGGCGGCCGCGGCGCCCGCGTCGGCGGCCCGCCCGGTGGCGAGCAGGCCCACGAGGAACGCTCCGCGCGCGCCCGCCTCCGTGTCGGCGGACCGGACGACGGGAACGCCGGTGGCGTCGGCGAGCATCGCCAGCCACACCGGGCTCGCGGACCCGCCGCCGCTCACCCGCAGCTCGGTCGGGCGCGTCCCGGCGGCGGTCAGGCAGTCGCGGACGACCAGGCTGAGGCCCTCGAGGACGGCGCGGGCGATGTCCGCGGCGGTGTGGTCGACGGTCAGGCCGTGCAGGCCGCCGCGCGCCGCCGGGTCGAGGAACGGGGCGCGCTCCCCCGCGGGCGACAGGTACGGCAGGAACACCAGCCCGTGCGCGCCGGGCGGTGCGGCGGCGGCGAGTTCGGCGAGTTCGCGGGGGGCGCCGAGGCCGAGCAGCCGGCACGCCCAGTCGACGACCTGGCCGCCCGCGAGCGTGGGGAACGCCCGCAGGAACCGGCCGGGCAGGCCCATCGCGACGGTCAGCCCGGACGGTTCGCCGGTCAGGTCGGGTTCCTCGACGACCGTCTCGGTGCACAGCGTCGTCCCGAGGATGGTGCACGCCCGTCCCGTCTCAACCGCGCCGACCCCGATGGCGGTGGACGCGATGTCGTAGGGGGCGAGGACGACCGGGAGCCCGGCGGGCAGGCCGAGCGCGGCGGCCGCGCCGGGGGCGAGGGGCGCGGCGCGGTCGCCGTCGTCGCGCGGGTCGGGCAGCAGCGGCCGCGCCCATTCCATGCCGTAGCGGCGCAGCAGGTCGTCGGACGGGCGCCGGGTGCGGACGTCCATGAACGGGGCGGACGCGTCCGAAGCGTCCATCGCGATCTCTCCGGTGAGCCGGGAGAAGATCCAGCCGCCGCAGGTGAGGACGGCGGCCGTCCGGTCGAGCCGGGCGGGGTCGTGCGCGCGCAGCCAGGTCAGGATCGCGTTGGGCAGGCCCGCGAACGTCAGCGACCCGTTGACGCGGAACGCGTCCGCCAGCACCCCGGCCCGCTCCCATTCCGCGACGACCGGGGCGGCGCGGCCGTCGTTCCACAGGATCGCCGGGCCGGCCGGGTCGCCCGCGCGGTCGACCGGCCAGCAGCCGTCGCCCTGCGCGGTCAGCGCGAGGTACTCGACCGCGCCCGGCAGCTTCGGGAGGATCTCGCGGACGGCGTCCGCGACCGCCCGCCACACCGATTCCATGTCCTGTTCGGCGTACCCCGGACGGGGCCGGCTCACCTCGGTCGGGCGCCGGGCGACGGCCAGTTCGGTGCCGTCGGCGGCGTACCCGACCGCCTTGATCATCGTGGTGCCGGCGTCGACGCAGATGACGGCCATCGCGCTCCTCCCCTAGGCCCGGCCGTGCGAGCGGCGGGACCGGCGGGCGGCCGAGTCCAGCGCGACCGCCAGCATCAGCACCGCGCCGGTGACCATGAAACGGTAGGACGAGTCGAGGTTCAGCAGCGTCAGCCCGTTCGAGATCGACTGGATGACGACGATGCCGAGCAGCGCGGCGAACGCGCCGCCGCGCCCCCCGAACAGGCTCGTCCCGCCGATGACGGCGGCGGCGATCGCGTTCAGGTTGACGTCGCCGGTGCCGCTGCTCTGGTTGGCCGCCGCGAGGCGCGACGCCGCCAGGACGCCGCCGAGCGCGGCGAGCGACGTGCACAGCACGAACGCCGACGTGTAGATCCGCTGGACGTCGATGCCCGCGCGGCGGGCCGCCTCGACGTTGCCGCCGACCGCGTACAGCGACTTGCCGTACTTCGTGCGGGACAGGGCGTAGTGCGCGGCCAGCACCAGGCCGAGGAAGAGGACGAACATCCAGCCGACGCCGCGGTCCCGGTTGAGGTACCAGACGGCGAGCCCGAGCCCGGCCAGCAGCGCGACGCTCCGCAGGATCAGCGTCCGCTCCCCCGTGGCGGGCAGTTCCGCGCGCCGCCGTTCGGCCGCGCGGAGGTGGCCCGTCCAGTAGAGGGCGGCGGCGCCCGCGGCGACCAGCGCGTACGCCAGCCACGGCGGGACGAACGCGAGCTGCGCGAACGTGACCGGCCAGGAGTCGAACGGCAGGTTGATCGAGCCGTTGGGGCCGAGGATCCACAGTTGCAGGCCGAGGAAGCCGAGCAGCCCGGCGAGGGAGATGACGAAGCTGGGCACGCCGAGCCGGTTGAAGACCTGCGCGTAGCACCAGCCGACGGCGGCGCCGAGCGCGACGGCCGCGAGGATCGCGGTCCACGCCGGCATGCCCCGGTCGACGAACAGGACGGCGGTGACGGCGGCGCTGAGCCCGCTGATCGATCCGACCGACAGGTCGATCTGCCCGACCAGCAGCATGAACACGACGCCGAGCGCGATCACCCCGACGGGCACGCACTCCAGCAGCAGGTTCACGAGGTTCGCGCTGGACAGGAAGATCGGGTTGAGGATCTGCATCACCGTCCAGATGACGACGAGCCCGGCGACGACCGGCGCGACGCCGAGGTCGCCGCCGCGCAGCCGGGCCCCCGCGGCGGCGAGCCGGGCGCGGGGGCCGCCGTCGCCGGGCGTCCCGGCCGGTGCGGCCGTCTTCGCGGGCGGCGCCGCGGCGGCGTCGCGGGTGGTGGTGTCACTCATCGTCGGTCCCCTCGTCTCCCGTCCCCGCCGCGGCGCCGGCCCGGGCGGCCGCGCGGGCGGCGGTACGGCGCGCCACCACGTTGTCGCCGGCGCCGGTGATCGCGGCGACGAGTTCCTCGCCGGACGCGGTCCGGGCGTCGAACACGCCGTTGTTGCGGCCGAGGCGCAGCACCGCGACGGTGTCGGCGACGGCCTGCACGTCCGCCATGTTGTGGCTGATCATGATGACGCCGTGGCCGCGCTCGCGGAGCCGCTCGATGAGGTTCAGCACCTCGGCGGTCTGCGCGACGCCGAGCGCGGCGGTCGGCTCGTCCAGAATGATGATCTTCGGGTCGCCGAGCAGCGAGCGGGCGATCGCGACGGTCTGCCGCTGGCCGCCCGACAGCGCGGCGACCGGCACCTCCACCGCCGGGATCTTCGCGGAGAGCTGCGCCAGCAGTTCCCGGGCCCGGACCTCCATCCGGACGTCGTCGAGCCGGAGCGCGCGCAGCTCGCGGCCGAGGAACAGGTTCTCGATGACGTTGAGGTTCTCGCACAGCGCCAGGTCCTGGAACACGGTGGCGATGCCGAGCTGCTGCGCGGCGGCGGGGGTGGGGACGGTCACCTCCCGCGACTCGAACGTGATGGTGCCCGCGTCCGGGCGGTGCACCCCGGACAGGACCTTCACGAGCGTGGACTTCCCGGCGCCGTTGTCGCCGACCAGGGCGACGACCTCGCCGGCGGAGACGTCCAGGGAGACGTCGGTGAGCGCGGCGACCGCGCCGAACGACTTGCTGATCCCGCGCAGCGACAGCAGGGGGCCCGCCGCGCCGGCGGTGGGGGTGGGCGATGGTGACATGGCGAACCTTCGAACGGGAGCGGCCGGCCTACTGGATGCCGAGTTCGGCGCACTCGGCCTTGTACTCGGCGGTGCACGCCTCGGCGGCCTTCAGCGGCCCGCCCGGACCGAACAGGACCTCCTTGATGTTCTCCCGGGTGACGACGGTCGGGGTGAACAGCTCGGAGGGGGTGTCGAAGAGGGTGGTGTTGCCCTTGGGGGTCTCGCCCTGGACGAACTTGTGGGCGGCGACCGCGGCGGCCTCGGCCACCGTCTTGATCGGCTTGGAGATGGTGTTGTACTGGTCGCCCTTGATGATCCGCTGCGCGGCGGCGAGCTCGGCGTCGTTGCCGGTGACCGGGGGCACGTCCTCGCCCGCGGCCTTGAACGCGGCGATGGTGCCGCCGGCCGTCCCGTCGTTGGCGGCGACGACGCCCGCGATCTTCCCGCGGAACTTGCTGATCTGCCCGCTGACCCATTCCTGGGCCTTGCTGGGCTGCCAGCCGGGGGTGTCGTACTCGGCGAGCAGCTCGAACCCGCCGCCGTCGACGGAGCCGTGGATGCCCTTCTTGATGAGGCCCGCGGCGGCGTCGGTCGGCGAGCCGTTCACCTGCAGGATGCCGCCCTCGGCGTCCTCGGCCTTGAGGTGGTCGACGAGCGACTTGCCGATCATCGCGCCGATCTTCTCGTTGTCGAACGAGACGTAGTAGTCGGACTTCGCCTTGGGGATCGGCCGGTCGTAGGCGATCACCTCGACGTCGCGCGACTGCGCCATCCGGACGATCGACGCGGCGGCGGCCGAGTCGACGGGGTCGATGACGATCACCGAGACGCCCTGGGCGAGCGCGGAGGTGGCCTGCTGCTGCTGCTTGGCCGCGTCGGAGTCGGCGTTCTGGTAGAGCACGGAGCAGCCGCCGCACAGCTCCTTCATCTTCGCCTTGAACAGCGGCGCGTCGTACAGCTCGTAGCGGGTCGAGGCGAGGTCCGGCATGAGGAACGCGATCTTCGCGTCGTCACCGCCGCCGCCGGATCCGGAGCTCTGCGACGCGCAGCCGGCGGCGGGGGCGAGCACGGCCAGCGCCGCGCCGATCGCGGCGGCCGTCCGGAGGGGGTAGGTCTTCACTGGGGGTTCTCCTCGGTGCCACGCCCGTGATGAAGGGCGACTGAGCCGGTGCGGCGGCCGTCCGGCCGGAACGATCGGGCCGCCGCGAGGAGAACGTAACACCAACAACGTTAGAAGTGTCAATACTCGACTGTTAATTAACACTCGAATACGTGATTTAGATGGTCGATGCATGGCGAAGCGGCAGGTCACAGGTCCATACCGGTCATGCGAAGAACGGCGGAACGCGCCCGCGGGAGGGCGGCCCGCACACCGCCGGCCGGGGCGGTCAGCGGCGGCGCGCCGCCACCTCGTAGCGCACGTTGTGCCGGTCGAGCTCGCCGAGCGCCTCCGCGGACGCCCCGTCGTCGACGATGACCCGCTCGAAGTCGCCGAGCGGCGCGACCCGGTGCAGCGCGGTCCGCCCCAGCTTCGTGTGGTCCACCAGGAGCACGTTGCGGGCGGCGCTGCGCAGCATCGCGCGCTTCACCACCACCACGTGCTGCTCCTGGTGGCAGGCGTTGCCGTTGGAGATCGCCGAAGTCGACACGAAGCACAGGTCCACCTGCAGCGACTCGATCGACTCGACGCACGACACGCCCATGAACGAGTTGTGCAGGGGGTCGTAGTCGCCGCCGAGCGCGATCAGCTTGAGGCCCTGCACGGGCGCCAGCAGGTTCAGCCCGTCCAGGAAGTTCGTGACGATCGTCAGCGGGCCGGCGTCCTTGAGCCGCCGCGCCACCGCGAGGGCCGTCGTGGAGTCGTCCAGCATGATCGCCATGCCGGGTTCGACGAGCTCCATCGCCCGGTCGGCGATGGCCTCCTTCTCGTCGCGCTGTGCCCGGCCCCGGTACCCGACGCTGCTCTCGAAGACGCCGGAGCGCTGCGCGGTGACGCCGCCGCGGAACTTGCGGACGATCCCCTGCCGCTCGAGTTCGTCGAGGTCGCGGTGGATCGTCATCAGGCTGACCCCGAACCGCTCGGCGAACTCGGCGGCCGTGGCCGAGCCGTGCGCGAGCACGGTCTCGGCGATGGCGTCCTGGCGCAGGGAGGGGCCCCGCCGGGTGCGTTCGCTCATGCCGCTCCTCCGTCCGGACGCCGGGAGGTGCTCCGCAGCCTCGGATGACAGGGGAGTAGTTAACACCACGAGTGTTAACTACTCAAGACCCGTCGACGGCGGGCGGCGTCAGCCCAGCTGGACGCCGAAGAACAGCGCGACGAGCGCGCCCACCGCGCCCAGGGCGCCCCACGCGGCGAGCCCCGCCTTGGACGTCGCCCGCGCGTGCAGGAACGCCGCGACGCCCGACAGCAGCACGAACGCCATCTTGACGTTCAGGGTCATCTGGGCCTCGTCGCTCATCTCGCCGGACGTCATGTTCCAGATCCCGGTGAGGACGAGCACGCCGAACGCGGGCCACGCGATCAGGTTGAAGCGGCGCGCGGCGACCTTGGTGACGCCGTCGAATCCGCGCAGCGCGGGGACGAGCGCGCCGAGCACGATCTGCCCGCCGACCCACACGGTCGCGGCGAGCACGTGCAGGAACAGCCGGACGTCGGCGAGCGTGACGCTGAGCACAGGGGCCTCCCGGGGCGAGGCGGCCGCGCCGGGTGCCGCGCGGCCGTGACCTGGACGATCTTTCTTGCGGAACGCTATCGCCCGCCCGCGCGGCGGCCCGCCCGGGGCCGGGTGTGGCGAGGCGCACAGCCTTAATCGGACTTTTCGATTCCTATTTGAATCTAGGCTCCCGGCCATGCACCTGACTCAGTCGACCGACCTGGGGCTGCGCGTCCTGATGTCGCTCGGCGCGGGGACCGGCCGCCGGTCCGCCGCCGAGCTGGCCGACCGGCTGAGCGTGCCGCCGCAGCACATGGCCAAGATCGTGCAGCGGCTGCGGCGGCACGGGTTCGTCGAGACGGCCCGGGGGCGCGGCGGCGGCGTCGTGCTCGCGCCCGGTGCCCGCGAGGCGACGGTCGGCGCGATCGTCCGGGCCCTGGAGGGCCCCGGCGAGGTCGTCGACTGCGACAGCCCGCCGTGCCCGCTGCGCGGGGGCTGCCGGCTGCGCGGCGCGCTGCGGGCGGCGCAGGAGGCGTTCCTCGCGTCGCTGGACGGCGTCCGCCTGCGCGATCTGGTGGCCGATCCCGCCGAACCCCTCCTGTTGTCACTCGCGCGCCCCGCCCCGCCCGTCCCGGACGCCGGCGGGCCGCCCCCAGAGGAAGGCTGATGATGCTGTCGTCCGACCACGCCGAGACGGTCCGGGCCACGCTGCCCGCGGTCGCCGCCCACGGTGTCGAGATCACCGGCACGTTCTACGACGCGATGTTCGCCGCGCATCCGGAGCTGCGGAACCTGTTCAACCAGGGCAACCAGGCCAACGGCGAGCAGCGGCAGGCGCTCGCGGGCTCGGTGGCCGCGTTCGCGGAGCACCTGGTGACGCCCGACTCCGGCGTCCCCTTCCAGCAGATCATGTCGCGGATCGCGCACAAGCACGCCTCGCTCGGCATCCGGCCGGAGCAGTACACGATCGTCGGGCGCCACCTGCTCGAGGCGGTGGCGGAGGTGCTCGGCGACGCGGTCACGCCTGAGGTGCACGCGGCCTGGTCGGAGGTGTACTGGCTGTTCGCGACGCTGCTGATCGCCGAGGAGGCGCGGCTCTACCGGGACGCGGCGTGCGACCCGGCGGCGCCGTACCGGACGTGGCGGGTCGTGGAGCGCCGGGACGAGGCGCGGGACGTGATCTCGCTCGTGCTGGCGCCCGCCGACGGCGGCCCCGTACCGGCCCACCGGCCCGGCCAGTACGTGAGCGTCGCGGTCACCCTGCCGGACGGGCTGCGGCAGCCGCGCCAGTACACGCTCTCGCGCGCGTCCGCCGACGGCACCGCGCAGATCACCCTCCGCCGGGTGCGCGGGACGGACGGCGCCCCCGACGGCGCCGTGTCCACGTACCTGTTCGAGCACGCGGCGGCCGGGACCGAGCTGGAGGTCTCGGCGCCGTTCGGCGACGTCGTCCTGCCGGACGAGGAGGACCCGCTCGTCCTGATCAGCGCGGGCATCGGCATCACCCCCGCCGCCGCGATGATCGACCGGCTCGCGGACGCGGGCACCGGCCGGCCCGTCCTGGCCGTCCACGCCGACCGCTCCCCCGCCGCGCACGCGCTGCGCGCGCAGATCGCGGACGCGGGCCGCCGGATCCCCGGGTTCCGGCAGGTCACCTGGTACGAGGAGCCCGGCGACGCCGCCGACGGCGGGGACGGGGACGTCCGGCGCGGGCTGCTCGACGTCGCCGCGCTCGACCTGCCGCCGAAGGCCCGGGTGTTCATGTGCGGGCCGCTGCCGTTCCTGCGGGAGACGCGGCGCGGCCTGCTGGACGCGGGCGTCTCGGACGAGCGCGTCCACTACGAGGTGTTCGGCCCCGACCTGTGGATCCGCTGAGCCGGATCAGCCCACGCGCTCCCATCCCCGGCGGGGTGGGAGCGCCCCCAGTCGCTCGTCGCGGCTGCGGTAGACGATGTAGGGGCGCGTCAGGTAGCCGACGGGGGCGGTGAGCATGTGCACCAGGCGGGTGAAGGGCCAGATCGAGAACAGCAGGAGCGCGCTGAGCGCGTGCAGCTGGAACAGGATCGGGACGCCCGTCATCAGGTCGGGATCGGGCTGGAAGTAGAAGATCGACCGGAACCACGGCGAGACGGTCGTGCGGTAGTCGTAGCCGCCCTCGACGATGTTCGCGACGACCGTCGCCGCCAGTCCCAGCAGGATCGTGCCGGTCAGCACCGCGTACATCAGCTTGTCGTTGCGGGTCGTCGCGGAGAACACGGGACCGACCGTCCGGCGCCGGTAGATGAGGATCGCCAGGCCCGCGAGCGTGCACACCCCGGCGATGGTGCCGAGCACCACCGCGATCACGTGGTACGCCGTCTCGCTCACCCCGGCGGCGTCCGTCCAGCTCTCCGGAACGAGCAGCCCGCCGATGTGGCCCACCAGCACGACCAGGACGCCGAAGTGGAACAGCGGGCTGCCGATGCGCAGCAGCCGGCTCTCGTAGAGCTGCGACGAGCGGGTCGTCCAGCCGAACTTGTCGTAGCGGTACCGCCAGACGTGCCCCAGGATGAAGATCGCCAGGGCGACGTACGGCAGCGCGACCCACAGCAGGACGGCGTCCACGCCCGGTTCGGCGTTCTGCGCGGCGAGGCTGTTCATGGGGCTCCTCCTGGAACCACGGGATCCGGTAGCAGGACGGGCCCGCTGGCCGGGGCGTCCGCCCCGTAGGGCGCGAGGCCCACCTCCTCCTCGGGCGGGCCCTCGGCGACGAGCCGCGCGACGGCGTCGCGGTCGCGGCCGGTGAGCGGCGGCAGCGTCGCCGACACCGCGTCGAGGACGCCGGTCCAGGGCGATTGCGCCTCGGTGAGGGCGAGGCGGAGCAGTTCGAGGCCGGCGCGGTGTTCGAGGAGGAGGCGCCGTCCTTGGTCGAGGTCGCCGGTGGCGGCGAACTCCAGCACGACCGCGAGATGGTCCGGCAGCTCCCCGTCGTCGAGTTCCAGACCGGCCGCGCGGTAGGCGTGCTTGAAGCGCAGCAGGGCCATGCCCCGCTTCCGGGTGTCCCCGTGCACGTAGTACGTCAGGTAGAGGCAGCAGCGCCTGCGGTGGTCGAACGTGGCGACGTAGTCGGCCTGCAGGTCGCGCAGCGGCGTCGCGTCCAGGTGATCGAGGACCGCACCGAGGCGCGTCCCGGCGTCGGCGGGCAGGCTCGCGGCGGCGCGGCGCAGCAGCGGGCGGCGGGCGAGCAGTTCCTCGTCCGGATAGCCGAGCAGCAGCGACGCCGCCTGCCAGGCCGTGACGAGCTCGGCGTCGCGCCACCCGGACGTCCCCGGCCGCCTGCTCCTCCGGCGCCTCACGGTTTCGGCTCCGTCTCGGCGGCGCCCGAGTCGGCGGGCGGATTCCCGTCCCCCGGGCCCTGACCGCCCTCGCGGGGCGGGAAGAGCCCGGCGGGCGCGCCCTTGCCGTCCCAGTTGAGGAGGTTGACGCGTTCGTGCTTGTCGGCGGGGTCGACGGAGCTGTCGGCGGTCTGGCGCTGCCGCAGCATGTGGAAGTTCTCGACGGCGATCGGCGGAGCGCCGCCGGACGCCTCGCCGAACGGGCCGGATCCGCCGCCGAGCCCCGCACCGCCCATTCCGGGTCCGCCTTCGTAGTCCAGGGCGCATTCGGTGGCGAGTTCTTCGAGGCCGTGGGCTTGTTCGGCGTGCGCGGGCGGGATGACGTACCGCTCGTCGTATTTGGCGAGGGCCAGCAGCCGGTACATGTCGTACATGGATTCGCCCGACATGCCCACTCCCTGCGGAATGCCGTCGTCGGGGTCGCGGCCGAGGTTGATGTCGCGCATGTAGGCGCGCATGGCGGCCAGGCGGCGCAGGACGGCGTCGACGGGTGCGGTGTCGCCGGCGGTGAACAGCTCGGCGAGGTATTCGACGGGAATGCGCAGGGCGTCGATGGCGCCGAACAGGTTCCCGGCGTTCTCGGCGTCGTGGCCGGTGTCGCGGACGACGTCCACCACCGGCGACAGCGGCGGGATGTACCAGACCATCGGCATCGTCCGGTATTCCGGATGCAGCGGCAACGCCACCTTGTAGGTGTTGATGAGCGCGTAGACGGGTGAGCGTTGGGCGGCTTCGATCCAGTCGGCCGGGATCCCGTCGCGTTCGGCGGCGCGGACGACTTCGGGGTCGCCGGGGTCGAGGAAGACGTTGCGCTGTGCCTCGTACAGGCCGGTGTCGTCCGGTGTCGATGCTGCCTCAAGGACGCGGTCGGCGTCGTAGAGGACGAGGCCGATGTAGCGGAGGCGTCCGACGCAGGTTTCGGAGCAGACGGTGGGGATGCCGACTTCGGTGCGGGGGAAGCAGAAGGTGCACTTTTCGGCTTTGCCGGTGCGGTGGTTGAAGTAGACCTTCTTGTAGGGGCAACCGGACACGCACATGCGCCAGCCGCGGCAGCGGTCCTGGTCGACCAGGACGATGCCGTCCTCGGTCCGCTTGTAGATCGCGCCGGACGGGCAGGAGGCGGCGCAACTGGGGTTGAGGCAGTGCTCGCAGATCCGGGGCAGGTAGAACATGAAGGTCTTGTCGAACTCCATCTTCACCTTGCCGGAGATCTCCGCGAGGACGACATCGCGGTCCCCGTGCTCGAGCGAGCCGCCCAGGTCGTCGTCCCAGTTCGCCGACCACGACACCTTCATGTCCTTACCGGACAGCAGCGACTTCGGCCGCGCGACCGGCGAGTTCTCCTGCAGTGGCGCGCTGGTGAGGGTCTCGTAGTCGTAGGTCCAGGGTTCGTAGTAGTCGTCGATCCCCGGGAGCTTCGGGTTCGAGAAGATCGTCACCAGCTTCCGCAGCCGACCGCCCGCCTTCAGCGTGAGCCGTCCGCGTTTGTTGAGGGTCCAGCCGCCGCGCCATTTGTCCTGGTCCTCGTAGCGGCGCGGGTAGCCCTGGCCCGGACGGGTCTCGACGTTGTTGAACCAGACGTACTCGACACCGCTGCGGTTCGTCCACGCCTGCTTGCAGGTGACCGAGCAGGTGTGGCACCCGATGCACTTGTCGAGGTTCATCACCATCGACATCTGCGCCATCACGCGCATGGCTAGTACGTCACCTCCTGAGACCGGCGCCGGATCACCGTCACCTCGTCACGCTGGTTACCGGTCGGACCGAGATAGTTGAACGCGAACGACAACTGCGCATACCCACCGATGAGGTGGCTCGGCTTGATCAGCAGACGGGTCAGGGAGTTGTGGATGCCTCCCCGGCGGCCGGACGTCTCGGCGATCGGGACGTCGATGAGCCGGTCCTGGGCGTGGTACATGTACACGGTGCCTTCGGGCATCCGATGGGAGACCACTGCCCGGGCGACGACGACGCCGTTGCGGTTGACGGCCTCGATCCAGTCGTTGTCGCGGACGCCGATCTTGGCGGCGTCGATCCCGCTCATCCAGATCGCCGGGCCCCCGCGCGACAGCGACAGCATGAACAGGTTGTCCTGGTACTCCGAATGGATCGACCACTTGTTGTGCGGGGTGAGGTACCGGACGGCCAGCCCCAGCTCGCCGGTCTCGCCCGGCCGGGGCTCACCGAACAGTGCGTGCATGTTCAGCGGTGGCCGGAAGACCGGTAGCTGCTCGCCGAGTTCGGCGATCCAGTCGTGGTCGAGGTAGAAGTGCTGCCGCCCGGTCAGAGTGTGCCAGGGCTTGCGGCGTTCGACGTTGACGGTGAAGGGCGAGTAGCGGCGGCCGCCGCTCTCCGACCCCGACCACTCCGGCGAGGTGATCACCGGCACCGGACGCGCCTGGGTGTCGGCGAACGTGATCCGCGTGCCCTCGTGCTCGGCCGCCAGATCCGCCAGCCGCGTACCCGTGCGCCGCTCCAGCGCCCGGAACCCCTCGACCGCCAGACGACCGTTCGTGGTGCCCGACAGCGCCAGGATCGCCTCGCAGGCGTGCACGTCCCGCCGCAGCGACGGACGTCCGTCCGCCGGACCACCGCGCACGGCGCCGTTCTTGTCGCGCAGGTAGGCGACCTCGCGGTCGGGGCGGAACGTGACGCCCTTGGTGGTGGCGCCGAGGCGTTCCACGAGCGGGCCGAGCGCGCCCATCTTCGCTCCGACGGCCGGATAGTCGCGCTCGACGGTGACGAGTTTGGGCATCGTGACGCCCGGGATCGGCTCGCACTCCCCCTTGGCCCAGTCGGCGACCCGGCCGTGCGGCGTCGCCATCTCGTCCGGCGTGTCGTGCAGCAGCGGCGCCGCGACGACGTCCGTCCGGACGCCGAGATGCCGTTCGGCGAGCGTGGAGAACGCGGCGCCGATGGCCTGGAAGGCGGCCCAGTCGCTCCGGGTCTGCCAGGGCGGGGCGATCGCGGGGTTGAACGAGTGGACGAACGGGTGCATGTCGGTCGTGTTGAGGTCGTGCTTCTCGTACCAGGTCGCGGCGGGGAGCACGATGTCGGAGTAGATCGTCGTGCTGGTCATCCGGAAGTCGAGGGACAGCAGCAGGTCGAGCTTCCCGGCGGGGGCCTCGTCCCGCCACACCACCTCCTTCGGCCGGGCGTCGGGGCCGGCCTCTTCGGCGCGGAGGGACGACTCGGCGCCGAGCAGGTGCTTGAGGAAGTACTCATTGCCCTTCGCCGACGACCCGAGCAGGTTCGACCGCCACACCGTCAGGATCCGGGGGAAGTTCTCCGGGGCGTCGGGGTCGTCGCACGCGAACTTGAGGCGTCCGGCCTTCAACTCCTCGACGACGTGGTCCGCCACGGGCCGTCCGGCCGCCTCGGCCTCGTCGGCGAGGTCGAGCGGGTTGCGGTCGAACGTCGGGTAGGACGGCATCCACCCCAGCCGCGCGGACTGCGCGATCACATCGGCCGTCGACCGTCCGGCGAGCGTGCCCGCGCCGGTCGTGGCCGACAGGGTGTCGGCACCGAACGGGTCGTAGCGGAACTGGTCGGTGTGCAGGTAGAACCACGCCGTGCCGATCATCTGGCGGGCGGGACGGGACCAGTCGAGGCCCATCGCCAACTGCGTCCAGCCGGTCAGCGGACGGCATTTCTCCTGGCCGACGTAGTGGGCCCAGCCGCCGCCGTTGACGCCCTGGCAGCCGGTCAGCGTCGTCAACGCCAGGAACGTCCGGTAGATCGTGTCGGAATGGAACCAGTGGTTCGTCCCCGCACCCATGACGATCATCGAACGGCCGCGCGTCTCCTCCGCGTTGGCCGCGAACTCCCGCCCGATCCGCGCGGCGGCCCGCGCGGGCACGCCGGTGATCGCCTCCTGCCATGCGGGCGTCCCCGGCTCGGCGGCGTCGTCGTACCCCGACGGCCACGAGCCCGGCAGGCCGGGACGTCCCACCCCGTACTGCGCCAACATCAGGTCGTAGACGGTCGTGACCAGGTGGCCGCCCACCGAACGCACGGGGATCCCGCGCCGGAGGGTGCCGGGTGAGCCGTCGAGGGCGTCGAAACGGGGCAGCTCGACCTCGACGGCGTCGCCGCCGATGCCGCCGTCGGGAACGTCGGCGACCGACAGCAGCGGGTCGGTGTCGCCCAGCTCGAGGTTCCACCTGCCCTCGCCGGACTCGCCGAACCGGAAGCCCAGCGACCCGTTCGGGACGAACGGCCGTCCGGTCGCGGCGTCCATCATCACGGTCTTGAACGCCGCGTTCTCCGACCGGGCCTCGGCGCCGGGCAGGTCGGCGGCGGTGAGGAACTTCCCCGGACGCCAGGGACCGTCGCCGGCCCGGTCGAGGCGGACGAGGAACGGCAGGTCGCTGTACCTCTTGACGTAATCGACGAAATACGGGACCTGCCGGTCGACGAAGAACTCCTTGAGCACCACGTGCCCCATGGCCATGGCCAAGGCGCCGTCGGTACCGGGCTGGGCGGGCAGCCACTCATCGGCGAACTTCACGTTGTCGGCGTAATCCGGGGAAACCGCCACGACCTTCTGGCCCCGATACCGCGCCTCGGCCATCCAGTGCGCGTCCGGAGTGCGGGTCACCGGCAGGTTCGAACCCCACATCACCAGGTAGCCCGCGTCCCACCAGTCGCCCGACTCCGGCACGTCGGTCTGGTCGCCGAACACCTGCGGGGACGCCACCGGCAGATCGGCGTACCAGTCGTAGAACGACAGCATCGTCCCGCCGATCAACGTGACGAAACGAGCGCCGGACGCATGCGACACCATCGACATCGCCGGAATCGGGGAGAACCCGGCGATCCGGTCGGGACCGTGCGCGGCGATCGTGTGGACGTGCGCCGCGGCGATCATCTCCACCGCTTCGTCCCACGACGCCCGCACCAGACCGCCACGACCCCGCGCGTCCTTGTACCGGCGGGCCTTCTCCGGATCGGAGACGACCTCCCGCCACGCCGCGACCGGGTCGCCGGTCCGCGCCCGCGCCTCCCGGTACGACTCCAGCAGCACACCCCGCACATACGGATACCGCACCCGCGTCGGCGAATACGTGTACCAGGAAAACGACGCACCCCGCGGACACCCTCGCGGCTCGTACTCCGGGCGATCCGCACCCACCGACGGATAATCCGTCTGCTGCGCCTCCCACGTGATGATCCCGTCCTTGACGTACACCTTCCACGAACACGAACCCGTGCAATTCACCCCGTGCGTCGACCGCACCACCTTGTCGTGCGACCACCGATCCCGATAGAACGCGTCCGCGGCCCGGCCGCCCTTCCGCGTCAACGTCCGCAGATCGGGCGACACCTCCGCCCGGGTGAAGAACCGGCGGGTCCGGACGAGGGCGTCTTCCAAGGGGCCGTCCAGGCCGGACCGGCCGTCGCGCGCGCTCACCGTTGCGTTCCCCTCCGTCGGCTGCGTTCGGCTATGTCTGGACGGGGCGGGTCCCACGATGCGCCACCGCACGTTGCACCGACGTGACGGTGAAGATCGCCGCGGTGCCCGCCACGGCCGCGAGGAGCAGCAGCCCGACGGCGTAGTTCCCGAAGGCGCCGTAGAGCCCGCCCATGACCAGCGGCGGGACGAACCCGCCCAGGCCGCCCGCCGCGCCGACCACGCCGGTGACCGCCCCGACCTTGGTCGCGGGCGCCAGTTGCGACACCAGCGCGAACGTCGCGCCGCTGCCCGCGCCGAGCGCCATCGCCATCACCAGGAACGCGATCGTGCCGAGCGGGATCAGCGGCGGCGCGAACGCCTGCACGACGGCGGCGACCGTCACGACAGCGAGGCCCATCGCGAGCACCCGCACGGCGCCGAACCGGTCCGACAGCCAGCCGCCGACCGGACGCATGATCACCGCGAGCAGCACGAAACCCGCCATCCGGTTCGCCGCGTCGCCCTGCTCGAGGCCGTACTGCGTCTTGAGGTAGGTCGGCAGGTACACCGAGAACGCCACGTACCCGCCGAACGTCACCGCGTACAGCGCCGACGCCTGCCAGGTGACGCCCATCCGCGCGGTCTCGCCGAGGCGGCGAGCGAACGGCTGGTCGGGGACGGTCCGTCCGGGGGCGTCCCGCAGCACCGCCCAGGCCACGGCGGCGTATATCGCGAGCAGGATCGCGGTGAGGACGAACGGGAACTCGATGCCGAACTCGTCGACCTCCTTGACCGTGGTCAGCGCGCTGATCGCGGTGCCGCCCATGCCCGCGCCGAACAATCCCAGCGCCAGGCCGCGCCGCTCCGGCGGGAACCACGCGTTCACGAACGGGACCCCCACCGCGAACGCCGTCCCGCCCACGCCGAGGAAGAACCCGCCGACCAGCAGCGCGGCGAGCGACGAGTGCCCGGCGAGCCCGAGGTACAGCAGCGGCGCGATCGTCACGAGCGACACCAGCGGGAACATCACCCGGCCGCCGTACCGGTCGGTGAGCGCGCCCACGGGGATCCGGCCGAGCGACCCCACCACCACGGGGACGGCCACCAGCAGCGCCTGCTCGAACGACGACAGGCGCAGGACGTCCTGGAACCGGGGGCCGAGGGGGCTCAGCAGCGACCAGGCCCAGAAGTTGACGACGAATCCGACCGTCGCGACGACCAGCATCGTCACGGCCCGCCGCGTACCGGTCACACCCCGCGCTCCCCCCTGCTCGCCCCGCCCCCGGAACGGAGGAAGATCTTCCCGGCGCGGCTGGAAGTAACCACCCGCCGCGGCGATACCGTTTCCGCAGGACGTGCAGGCGCGGGGCGACCCGGAACGGGAGGCGGAACCGACATTGACTGCTCAGCGTGACCTGGCCGCGGCGTTGCGGCGGGCCGGGGTGTCCGGGGTGGACGACTCCGCGCTCGCCCGCGCGATGTACTCGTCCGACGCGTCCCTGTACCGGGTGCCGCCGCAGGTGGTCGTGACCCCGCGCGAGGCGGGAGAGCTGCCGGCGGCGCTGGCGGTGTGCCGGGAGTTCGGGGTGCCGCTGACGATGCGCGGCGGCGGCACGTCCATCGCGGGCAACGCGGTCGGGCCGGGCGTCGTCGCCGACGTCTCCCGGCACCTGAACCGGGTGCTGGAGGTCGATCCGGACGCGGGGACGGCGCTGGTCGAACCGGGCATCGTCCAGGCGCGGCTGCACGAGATCGCGGGCGCGCACGGGCTGCGGTTCGGGCCGGACCCGTCGACGCGGACGCGGGCGACGCTGGGCGGGATGATCGGCAACAACGCGTGCGGGTCGCGCGCGCTGGGCTACGGCCGCACCAGCGACAACGTGCTGGGCCTCGACGTCGTGGCGGGGACCGGCGAGCGGCTGCGGATCGGCGACGTGCCGGGCGGCGCGGCGACCGGGGACCTGGAGAGCCCGCTGCTGGAGCGGCTGCGGTCCCTCACCGCCGATCATCTGGCGCTGATCCGGACGGAGTTCGGGCGGTTCGGGCGGCAGGTGTCGGCGTACTCGCTGGAGCATCTGCTGCCGGAGCGGCGGTTCGACGTGGCGCGCGCCCTGGTCGGCAGCGAGGGCACCCTCGCGCTGACCCTGGCGGCGCGGCTGCGGATGGTGCGGGAGCCGGAGCACCGGCTGCTGGTCGTGCTGGGGTACGGGTCGATGGCCGAGGCCGCCGACGCCGTCCCGGGGATCCTGCCGCACGGGCCGGTCGCCTGCGAGGGCCTGGACTCGCGGATCACGGGCGTGGTGGCGGAGCGGCGCGGGCCCGGCGCCGTCCCCGAGCTGCCGAAGGGCTCGGGGTGGCTGCTGGTCGAGCTCGCCGGGCCGGACGCGGGCGCGCTGCGGGACACGGCGGCGCGGGTCGTCGCCGACGCGGCCTGCACCGGCTCGATGCTCGTCGACGACATGGCGCTGGCGGACGCGCTGTGGCGGATCCGCGAGGACGGCTCGGGCCTCGTCGCCCGCACCCCGGACGGGGAGCAGGCGCACGCGGGCTGGGAGGACGCGGCCGTCCCGCCGGAGCGGCTGGGCGTTTACCTGCGGGAGTTCGAGGCGCTGCTCGGCGAGCACGGGCTGACGGGCGTCCCGTACGGGCACTTCGGCGACGGCTGCGTGCACGTGCGCATCGACTTCCCGTTGGGCCGGGCCGGCGGGACGCGGGTGTTCCGGGACTTCCTGCACGACGCCGCCGCGCTGGCCGCCCGGCACGGCGGCACGATGTCCGGGGAGCACGGGGACGGGCGGGCGCGCGGCGAGCTGCTCCCCCACATGTACTCGGACGAGGCGCTGGCGCTGTGCGCGGACGTCAAGGACCTGTTCGACCCGGACGGCGTCCTCAACCCGGGGATCATCGTGCGTCCCGCGCCGGTCGACGCCGACCTGCGGGCCGCGCGGGTGCCGCGGGCGACGCGCCGGGAGCTGCCGCTCGGGCTGGCCTACCGGGACGACCGCGGCGACCTGTCCCGGGCCGTCCACCGCTGCACCGGCATCGGCAAGTGCCGAGCCGACAACACGGGTGCGGGCGGTGTGATGTGCCCGTCCTATGTCGCGACCCGGGAGGAGAAGGACTCCACGCGGGGGCGCGCGCGGGTGCTGCAGGAAGTCGTGTCCGGGAAGCTGGGCCCGGACGGGTGGCGCTCCGAGGCCCTGCACGAGGTCCTGGACCTGTGCCTGTCCTGCAAGGGGTGCGCGTCCGACTGCCCGACCGGGATCGACATGGCGTCCTACAAGGCGGAGGCCCTGCACCAGCGGTACCGCCGCAGGATCCGCCCGCGCGCGCACTACGCGCTCGGGTGGCTGCCCCGGTGGACGCGCCTGGCCGCGCGCGCCCCCGCGACGATCCGTCCCGCGAACGCCGCGATGCGGTCGAGGGCGCTGCGGCCCCTGGTGGCGTGGGCCGCCGGGATCGACCGGCGCCGGACGCTGCCGGCGTTCGCCCCGGTCACGTTCCGCCGCTGGTTCTCCTCGCACACGTCCCCCGAGGGCCGCAACGGCGACGTCGTCCTGTTCGTGGACACCTTCACCGACGCGTTCTCGCCCGACGTGGGCAAGGCGACCGTGCGGGTGCTGGAGGACGCCGGGTACCGCGTCACCGTGACCGAACGGCCCGTGTGCTGCGGCATCACGTGGATCTCCACCGGGCAGCTCGACGGCGCCCGCGCCCAGGCGCGCCGCACCGTCCGGGCGCTGCTGCCGCACGTCCGGCGCGGCGCGAAGGTCGTCGGGATGGAGCCGTCCTGCACCGGCGTGCTCCGCGCGGACGCCGCGGAACTGCTCGACGGGGTGGACGCGGCCGCCGCCCGGGAGGTGGCCGCCGCGACCCGCACCCTCGCCGAGCTGCTCGCCGAGACCGGGGGCTGGACGCCGCCCGACCTGTCGGGCGTGTCCGGCGTCGCGCAGCCGCACTGCCACCACCACGCCGTCATGGGCTGGCGGCCGGACGCGGCGCTGCTGCGGGACGCGGGCGCCGACGTGCGCGGGATCGGCGGCTGCTGCGGGCTCGCCGGGAACTTCGGCGTCGAGAAGGGCCACCACGACGTGTCGGTCGCGGTCGCCGAGCACCGGCTGCTGCCCGCCGTCCGCGACGCGGCGGACGGCGACGTCGTCCTCGCCGACGGGTTCAGCTGCCGCACCCAGCTCGACTTCCTCGCCGGGCGGACGGGCGAGCACCTCGCCCAGCTCCTCGCTCGCCACCTGCCGAAGTAGCGCCCACCGGCCCGGCCGCCCGGCCCGAGTCTCCGCGCTCCCCCGCCTCAGCCCAGGGTGCGGGAGAGGGTGAGGGCGGCGGTGTGGACGGCCGGGGCGACGGCGGCGAGCCGCATGCCGGTGGACCAGCCGGACACCGACAACGCGCCGAGCGCTTCGCCCTCCGGGCCGAGGACGGGGCTGGCGGCGCACACGATGCCGTTGCCGGACTCCTCCCGGTCGTAGGCGACGCCCTCCGCGCGGATCGTCTCGAGCTCGCGGGCGAGCAGGCCGGGCGCCGTGACGCTGCGCCCGGTGGCGCGGACCAGCCCGGCGTCCATCACCGTCCGGACGACCTCCGGCGGGGAGAACGCCAGGATCGCCTTGCCGACCCCGGTGACGTGTGCGGGGAGCCGGCCGCCGACCTTGGACGGCATCGGCGGGCCGCCCGGGGAGCCGAGGATCTCCACGTACACGACCTCGGCGCCCTCCAGGACCGCGAGGTGGACGGTCTGCCGGGTCGCCTCCCGCAGGTCCGACATGTACGGCACGGCGGCGTCGCGCAGCACCCGCTGGCGCGGCACCCGCTGCCCGATCTCGAACAGCCGCAGCCCGAGCCGGACCCGGGAGCCCTGCCGTTCGAGGAGGCCGGCCTCGACCAGGTCGAGGGCGATGCGGTGCGCCGTCGACTTGGGCAGGCCGCTGCGGCGGGCGAGCTCCGCGGCGCCGAGTCCGTCGTCGTCCGCGCGGAACGCGGTCAGCACCGCGACGGCGCGCCGGAGGAAGCTGTCATCGGACGACATGGCCCCACTTTATGACCCACTTGGGAGAAGCGTCCCACCGTGCGGGACGCCCGCGTTGCCGCGCGGCCGTCCCCGCGGGCAGGCTCGAAACCGCCATAACGACGAAAGGACGGCCATGGACCCCGGTTCGGTGGAGAAGGCCGCGGGCGCGCTGCTGGACGCGTACGCCACCGGCACCCCCATCTCCCCCCTGACGACGGACTACCCCGACATGTCCATCGCCGACGCCTACGCCGTCCAGGCGGTGCAGGTGAAGACGTGGACGGACGCGGGGGCGCGCGTCAAGGGCCACAAGGTCGGGCTGACCTCGGCGGCGATGCAGCGGCAGCTCGGCGTGAACTACCCCGACTCCGGCGTCCTGCTGGACTCGATGTTCCTGCCGGAGAACGACGCCATCGAGCGCAGCCGGTTCCTGCAGCCGCGCGTCGAGCCGGAGGTCGCGTTCGTCCTCGGGCGTCCCCTGGCCGGGCCCGGCGTGACCGCGGCGGACGCCGTCGGCGCCGTCGAGTACGTGCTGCCCGCGCTGGAGGTCATCGACTCCCGCATCGCGGACTGGAAGATCAAGCTGCCGGACACGATCGCCGACAACGCCTCCAGTGGCGGCGTCGTGCTCGGCACCCGGCCCGTCCGGCTGGACGGCCTCGACCTCGCGCTGATGGGCTGCCTGCTGCACCGCAACGGGAACCTGATCGACACGGGGGCGGGCGGTGCCGTGCTGGGCTCGCCGATCAACGCGCTGGTGTGGCTGGCGAACGTGCTCGGCGAGAGCGGCCAGTCGCTCGAGCCCGGCCACGTGGTGCTGCCCGGTTCGATCACCGCGATGGTCCCGGTCGCGCCGGGCGACACCATGACCGCCACGTTCGCCGGGGTCGGCTCCGTGACCGCCCGGTTTGGAGAGGAGGACGCGTGAGCAAGCTCAGCGCCGCGATCGTCGGGCCGGGGAACATCGGCACCGACCTGCTCGTCAAGCTGCTGCGCAGCGACCTAATCGAGGTCCACTCGATGATCGGGGTGGACCCGGAGTCCGACGGCCTGGAGCGCGCCCGCAAGCTGGGCGTTCCGGCGTCGGCGGAGGGCGTGGACTGGTTGCTGAAGCAGCCGACGCTGCCCGACCTGGTGTTCGAGGCGACGTCCGCGAAGGCGCACCTGGCGAACGCCCCGCGCTACGAAGAGGCCGGGATCACCGCGATCGACCTGACGCCGGCCGCGACGGGCCCGTACGTGTGCCCGCCGGTGAACCTGGACTCGCTGGCGGACGTCCCGAACCTCAACATGATCACGTGCGGCGGGCAGGCGACGATCCCGATCGTGCACGCGGTGTCGTCGGTCGTCCCGGTGCCGTACGCGGAGATCGTCGCGTCCATCGCGTCCCGCTCGGCGGGGCCGGGGACGCGCGCCAACATCGACGAGTTCACGGTGACGACGGCCGGCGCGATCGAGCGGGTCGGCGGCGCCGACCGCGGCAAGGCGATCATCATCCTGAACCCGGTGGACCCGCCGATGATCATGCGGGACACGGTGTTCTGCGCGATCCCCGCGGACGCCGACACCGCGGCGATCGCGGCGTCCATCGAGAAGATGGTCGCGCACGTCGCCGAGTACGTGCCCGGCTACACGCTGCGGGCCGAACCGCAGTTCGACGAGCCCCGCGACATCTGGAACGGGATGGCCCGCGTCGCGGTGTTCCTCGAGGTCAAGGGCAACGGCGACTACCTGCCGCCCTGGGCCGGCAACCTCGACATCATGACCGCGGCCGCCGCCCGGGTCGGCGAGCAGCTCGCGCGCAGGAAGGTGGCATCATGACGACTCCGCAGACCGCGGCCGAGACGCCGCAGAAGATCCGGATCACCGACTCGACGCTGCGGGACGGCAGCCACGCGATGGCGCACCGCTTCACCGAGGAGCAGGTCCGCGGCGTCGTCCACGCGCTGGACGGCGCGGGCGTCGAGGTCATCGAGGTGACGCACGGCGACGGCCTCGGCGGCTCGTCGTTCAACTACGGCTTCTCGCTCGAGGACGACATCAAGCTCGTCGCGGCGGCCGTGGACGAGGCGACCCGCGCGAAGATCGCGGTGCTGATGCTGCCGGGCCTCGGCACCGTCGAGGACCTGCGCAAGGCGCACGGCGCGGGCGCGTCCGTCGCCCGGATCGCCACGCACTGCACCGAGGCGGACGTGTCGCTGCAGCACTTCGCCGCCGCCCGCGACCTCGGCATGGAGACCGTCGGGTTCCTGATGCTGTCGCACCGGGTCGGTCCGGACGAGCTGGCGAAGCAGGCCCGCATCATGGTGGACGGCGGCGCCCAGTGCGTGTACGTCGTCGACTCGGCGGGCGCGCTCGTCCTCGGCGACGCGCAGGAGCGGATCAGCGCGCTGGTCAAGGAGATCGGGCACGAGGCGCAGGTCGGCTTCCACGGCCACCAGAACCTGTCGCTGGGCGTCGCGAACTCGGTGCTGGCGCAGCAGAACGGCGCCCTGCAGATCGACGGCGCGCTGTGCGCGCTGGGCGCGGGCGCGGGCAACTCCCCCACCGAGGTGCTGGTCCCGACGTTCGAGCGGCTCGGCGTCCCGACGGGCGTGGACGTGCAGGGCGTGATGGCCGCGGCGGACGACGTCGTCAAGCCGTTCCTGCACCGGCTGCCGTTCGCCGACCGGGGCGCGATCACGCAGGGCTACGCGGGCGTGTACTCGAGCTTCCTGCTGCACGCGGAGCGGGCGGCGGAGCGCTACGGCGTTCCCGCGCACGAGATCCTGCAGCGGGTCGGCGAGGCCGGGTACGTCGGCGGCCAGGAGGACATGATCATCGACGTGGCGCTCCAGCTCGTCGCCGAGCGCGAGAAGGCGTCCGCCTGACACCGGGCACGACGACGCGGAGGGGCGGGGAGCACGGCTCCCCGCCCCTCTCCGCGCGTCCGGCGCGTCAGCGCCTCCGGCGGCCGACGCCGATCTCCATGAGGTCGTGGCCGACGGTGAGGGCGCCGTCGAAGCCGCGGCCCGCCCGCCGCCGCGGGCGGGACGGCGGGCGGGAGCGGGGGCGCCGCGGGCGCCTGAATCGGCGGGGCCGGGCGCCGTCTGTGGCGCTAAGCTGCTGATTCACGCAGTCGGCCGTCCGGGGGGCGTCACAGGTGGAGCTCGGCACGCGCCGCGACGGGCCGCTCCCCCTGCGAGTGCTGCCGTTCGCGGCGCTCGCGGTCATCTCCGTCATCGACTTCTCCGCCGGCCCCAGCGTCGGCTACCTGCCGCTGCTCGCGCTCGGCCCCGCGTTCGCCAGCCTCTTCGGCGGCGTCCCGCGCACCCTGTCGGTGGGCGTGCTCGCGATCGTCCTGTGCACGCTGCTCGGCGCCTACAGCGACGTCCTCGGCACCTTCCGGACGAACCTGACGTTCGTCTCCATCGGCGGCGTCACCGCGGCCGGGACGATCGCCGCGGTCTACCGGCAGCGCCGCGAGCGCGAGCTCGCCGACGTGCGCAACATCGCCGAGGTCGCCCAGCGGGTGCTGCTGCGCCCGATGCCGCGCCGCGTCGGGCCGGTGCGCGCGACCGTCCGGTACATCTCCGCCGCGGCGGGGGCGCGGATCGGCGGCGACCTCTACGAGGTGGTGCAGACCGCGCGGGGCGTGCGGGTCATCGTCGGCGACGTGCAGGGCAAGGGCCTGGACGCCGTCGAGACCGCGGCGGTCGTCCTCGGCGCCTTCCGCGAGGCCGCCTACGACGAGCCCGACCTGCACGGCGTCGCCGGGCGCATCGAGCGCGCGCTCGCCCGGCAGCTCGGCAGCGAGCAGTTCGTCACCGCCGTCCTCGCCGAGGTCCACGAGGACGACGGCGTCACGCTGCTGAACCGCGGGCACCCGCCGCCGCTGCTGATCCGCCCCGACGCCTCGATCACGATGCTCGACCCGCCCGAGCCCGCGCCGCCGCTCGGCCTCGCCGTCCTGGTCGAGGACCCCGCCCCGAGCGACCGCGTCGACCTCTTCCCCGGCGACCAGATGCTGCTCTACACCGACGGCGTCGTCGAGGCCCGCAACGCCGACGGGGTGTTCTACCCGCTCACCGAGCGGGCGTGCGTGCTGGCCGCGGACGATCCCGAGGACGCCATCGACGGCCTGCAGTCCGACCTGCTCTCCTACGTCGGCGCGCCGCTCGACGACGACGCCGCCATGCTCCTGCTGCGCCGCCGGATTTAGCCCGTCCCCGAAGCGGCGGGCCTACGGTTCGATGACCAGCTTGCCGCGCGCGTGCCCCTCGCGGCTGGCGTCGAACGCCTCGCCGACCCGGTCGAGCTTGTACGTCGCGGCGACGTCCACCGTGAGCGCCCCGCGCTCCGCCATGTCCGCGAGCTCGGCGAGCTTCGCGCCGTCCGGCCGCACCCAGATCCAGTGCCCGCCGTGCTCGGTGACGGACGGGTCGGCGACGGACGCGTGCCGTCCCCCGGGGGCCAGCACGGCCAGCGTCGTGTCGAGCTGCCCGCCCGCGAAGTCGGCGACCGCCGTGACCCCGCCCGGCGCGACCTCCCGCACCCGCTCGACGAGGCCCTCCCCGTACGCGACGGGTTCGGCGCCGCGTCCCCGCAGGTGCGGGTGGTTGCGCTCGGACGCCGTCCCGATCACGAACGCGCCCCGGCCGCGGGCGATCTGCACGGCGAGGTCGCCGACGCCGCCGGACGCGCCGTGGATCAGCAGCGTGTCGCGGGGGCCGACTTCGAGCCGGTCCAGGGTGCGCTGCGCGGTCATCCCCGCCAGCGGCAGTCCGCCCGCCTGCCGCCAGTCCAGCGTCGTCGGCTTGCGGGACACCGACCAGGCCGACACGGTCACGTACTCGGCGAACGTGCCCGCCCGCACCACGTCCTTGCGGGCGTACGCCATCACCTCGTCCCCGACCGTGAACTCAGGCGTGTCCGGCCCGACGTCCCGCACGACCCCGGCGACGTCCCAGCCGGGGATGACGGGGAACAGCGCCTCCATCATCCCGTCCAGCCCGCCCGCCATCACCTTCCAGTCGACCGGGTTCACCCCGGCCGCCCACACCTCGATCAGCACCTGCCCGGGTCCCACCCGCGGGTCCGGGACGTCCCCGATCTTCAGCCGCGAATTGTCCGCCGCATAGGCCGCATACGTAACAGCGCGCATGACCACACACATAACCAGCAGAAAGGGAACTAACCGCGGTGTGCGCGGGCCCACAGCGCGGGCCAGCCGCCCGACCCGAGCCACGAGGCCGGGACGCGCAGCCCGCGCTCGGCCGCCTCGTCCCAGAACGCGCCGGTGTCGGCCCCGAGCTCCCACGCGGCGGGGAAGGCCCGCCGCCACGGGCCGTCCTCGTCGGCGAGGGACGTGGCCGGGAACCCGGGGACGGTCACGCGGCGCGGCGCCGTGACCGCCGCCAGCGGGATCGCGGGACGCGCGCAGGTGACGTGGACGGCCAGCGCGCACAGCGGCCGCGCGGCGGCGCGGCGCCGGACCGCGCGGGCGAGGGCCGGGTCGTCCCGGACGGCCAGCAGCCCGACGGCGCGGCGGACGCGGCGGGCGGCGAGGTCGATCGCGTGGGCGTCCGCGATCCCGGGCAGCCGGACGAGGCGGCGCAGCGACTTCGGCAGCGGCGGCTCGCCGAACAGCAGCGGGAGCCGGTCGAACCGGTCGCGGACGGCCGGGTCCAGTGCCTCGACCGCGTCCCGCAGCGGGCGGTGCTCCGTCGCCTCCCACAGTTCCGCCAGGTCGGCGGCGCGCTCGTCCAGCACGCGGGCGCAGTCCCGCGCGAGCCGGTCGAGGCCCGACCGGCGGACCCGCACCGCGGCGGCGTCCGGCGCGGTCGCGGCGACGGCGGCGAGCACGCCGAGCGCCGCGCCGTCCACCCGGATCAGCTCCCGCAGCGCCGGGCCCGCCTCCTCGAGCAGGCGGTCCCCCGCGCCCCGCCGGACGGGACGCGCGGGCGGCCCGCCGGCGTCCGGGACGTCGCCCTCGACGGCGGCCGCGGGCGCGTCGCCCGGGAGCGCCTCGACACGCGCGCGGAAGGCCGCGGCGAGCTCCCGGGGCGCCTCCTGGTTGAACCGCCCCTCGATCTGGTCGACGCTCCATCCGCGGGACGCGGGCTTGAGCCGCGTCAGTTCCGCGTTGGCCGCCAGCCGGCCGTCCGGACCGTACAGGCCCACCAGCACGGACGTCCCGGCCTCGGCGTCGTCGGCGTACGCCGCGATGCAGTTGCCCATGTAGCCGGCCCAGTCGGCCAGGTCCCGCGCCGTGCGCGCCACCTTGACGCGGTGGCCGCCCACCTCCGCGCCGTCCAGCGCGGCGACGGGCGCCGGGACCCGGAACTCGCCGGTCAGGGCCTCCGTCACCGCGGTTCCGCCCCACATCCCGTCGACGAGTTCCGCCCACGTCCCGGCGCCCTTGGGCGGGACCGCGCCGAACGCGACGAGCTGGGCGGCGCCGGCCACCGCCTGCGTGACCGAGTCGTAGCCGGGGCCGCCGTCCGGCGCGGGCTCGACGTCGTGGGCGTACCAGGGCTCGCCGGTGCCGGGCTCGGCCTGCGCCCGGTCATGGCCGTGCACCTGCGCGAGCGCGTCGATCAGGTCGACGTACCAGAGGAAGTCCCCGATCACCTCGACGGCGGCGGCGTCCCCGCCGGCCCCGGCGACCCGGGCCGACAGCGGCTCCCGGTCGAGCATCCGCGCCGCCCACGGCCCGATGCCGTCCCACTCCCCCGGCGGGCGCGCGCCGTACCCGGCGCGGCCCCGCCATTCCGCCAGCGGCACCTCCGCCCAGCCCCGCAGCGCGGACTCGGGCACGCGCGTGTCGAACCGGTCGAGGGCCCGCACGACGTCCTCGACGATCACCAGCGCGTAGTCCCGGGCGCAGGCAAGGCGCGGACGGGCGTACCCGGCGAGCCTCGCGTCGTCCGGCTCGCCCACCTGGCGGCGCAGGTCCCGCACGTAGGCGCCGGGGCGGGTCGGCAGGCCCGTGAGCCCCGGCACCCTCCGCGCGTCGTTCACCGTCGCGTCGTCGCGGGCCTCGTGCAGGGCCGCGTCCAGGACGTCCGCGGACCGCGCCAGGCCCGCCGCGAGACCGTGATCGGCGACCGCGACCGCCGTGCGCAGCAGCGCCGTCGCGGCGAGCGCGTCCCGGAAGAGCCCGACGAGCACGACATGCCAGTAAGCGTCGGGCGGCACCCAGGCCGCGGCCGCCGCCATCGACACGTCCGTGCCCAGATCGCTCCTCATCCACTGCAGGACCTGCTCGTCCGCGAAGTGCCGGCGGCGCACGCGCAGATCTCCCACACGACCGCGGCGCGACTGCGTCGCCCGGCGGCGTTCCCGGCGCGCCTCCTCGGCCCGCCGCTCCACCACCCGCCCCCACAGATCGAGGACGAGATCCGCCCTGCGCGGACGCGGCACCGGCCCGAGCACCCGCCGCAGATCGGCGCCCAGCGCCGACGGCGGACCGCCGGGGATCACCGGCTCCGGCGCGTCCAGCTCCAGCACCCGCTCCAGCTGCTCCGGACCCAGGACGTCGCTCGCCGCCGACGCCAGGTGCAGCGCGTCCCAGCGGCCCTCCTCCGCGGCCCGCGCCGCCGCCGCGCCCACCCGCTTGGTGACCGAGGGACCGAACAGCGCGACCATGAGCGCGGCCCGGTCCCCGAGCCGCCGCGCGTCCCGCACGCCGACGGCCCGCAGCGCGGCCAGGGCGGCGTCGCGCCGGTCCCCCCGCGCCCCCTCCAGCAGCCCGGACCGGAAGCCCGCGCCGAGATCGACGCCCGCGCCAGCCGCGACGGCGCCGCCGTCCGCGACCAGCAGCCGCAGCGCCGCGACCGCCCGCCGCACCTCGCCGTCCGGCGCGCCCTCGGGGCCGAGCGCGACCGGGGCGCCGGGCTCCCCGCCCGGCTCGTCCACCCGCACGGGCCCGGACGGACCCGGGACCCACGCGCAACGCTGCGCGGCCACCACGCCGCCCGCCAACCGGATGCTCATCGCGAGCCATCATCGCCCGGCCCGGGCGGCCGCCCAAACGGTTTTCCGCTATGTGCTCACTCGGAATTCATCGGAAAGAAGCGTTCCGACAGAGCCATCCACGAGGCGAACGCCAGATATCCCGTCTCGAAAGCGACGAGATCGCGGTCCCATCGGGTCCCCGCCTTTCCCTTCCGCGCGGCGAGCAGCAGAACCGCACCGCCCGCCAGGTTCAGGCCGGCCCACACGCCGTTCGCCACCGGGCCCGACTCCCGCCCGGCCAGCGGCGTCATGTGCCGGCGCCCGCCGACGGCGGTGGCGATGTGCGGCGCGCTGTTGGCGACCAGCATCCCGGCGAAGAACGACTGCACCCGCGACGCGTTCATGCCGCGATGCTAATGCAGCGGGCTCTCGTCCAGCTTCGCGAGCAGAGCCCGCGGATCGTCATAAACCGCGACGGCGCCCGCCGCCTCCAGTTCGCCGCGCGCCCACCCGCCGGTGAGCACCCCGACGCACGGCACCCCGACCCGCCCCGCCGCCTCGACGTCCCACGCGGTGTCCCCCACGAACACCGCGCGTCCCGCGGGCACCCCCGCACGCTCGAGCGCCAGCTCCACGATGTCCGGCGCGGGCTTGCTCTGCCCGACCTCCGACGCCGACGTCGCCTCGTCGATCGCGTCCTCCGCGTCCAGCGCCGCCCGCAGCGCCCGCATCTCCGGCTCGGCCGCCGAGCTCGCCAGCACCACCCGCTTGCCCCGCGCCTTGCACGCCCGCAGCAGGTCCGCCGCACCCCCGAACGCCTGCAACCGGCCCCAGTACTGGGCGTACAGGGCCGTGTGCGCGTCCCGCATCACGTCGTCGGCGCCCCGGTCCCGCTCGTCCGGCAGCACCTGGTCGAGCAGCTTGTCCGACCCCATGCCGATCGCCCGATGGATCCGCGCCATCGCCACCGCGTGCCTCTGCTGCCGGAACGCCTCCCACCACGTGACGGCATGCAGGTACGTGGTGTCGACGAGCGTCCCGTCCACATCGAACAACACAGCCTCGGCCATCCCCCGGCCCTACCCGACCGATCCCGCCCCACTCCGCCCGGCCGGCTTCGGGGAACATCTCCGTGAGCGAGCCCGCCCGCATGTTTGTGACATCGATCGACCAGTAAGATTTCGCTTAACACATGTTTACAGATTCACCATGGGCGGTCATCACCCGCACCTTCGAAACAAGAACTCGTGGCCGCCGAGCGCGCGCGGCGCGCACGCAAGCGCGCCGACCGCGAAGCCGCGACCGCGGACCCCTCCCTGGAGGCCTGGGCGGACTTGGGCATCCACGGAAAGGACACGATCGACGCCGTCCGCGACGCGACAGGACTGCTCCTCGACGACCTCCCCGATCCAGCCGCCTTCGGCGCGCTGCGCGACGCGGTCGACGCCGTGCCCGCCCGTGATTTCCCCACAGTGCTGCGGGCGGCGCTCGACGCCGTGGACGTCGACCGACTGGTCTCCCATATGGCCTCGTTCGGCGCCGCGGGCGTTCCCTGGATCGGCAAGCGCGGCATCACCGAAACGCTGCTACTGACCGAGACGTCACCCACCGCCGAAACGACCGGCCCGCTGCCCGGGGAAGTCTTGGAAGGCACGGTGCACTGGCGGTTGTTCCTCGCCGTCCTCGGTCATCCCGTGCGGCTGAGCGCGGAGGAGATCGCGCCCAGCCTCGAGCGTCTGCCGCTCCCCTTGTTGGACGACCTGATCGACAACGGCACCTGGGCTCCGCAGATCAGCCCTGGAAGCAGCGTGCGGACCCGTACGAAGCCGCCTACCTGCGCGCCCGGCTGGCCCCTGAGGAGGTCACCGCCGAAGATGCCGCCGACCTCGGTTGGCGGGACGCCGCCGCACGCCACGCCTATCTCGCCGGCGCCCCGGAAACCGGGGACAGCGTTCTGGACATGCTCACCGCTCTGCACCGGGGAGACCAGTCCCTTCTGTTCGATCTCCGAGCCGCCCTGCCAAAGGAGCAGCGGAAGCTGCTGCAACAGGTCATGGACGGCGCTCAAGTCGGGCGCTGGCCCGAGAGGATCACCGACGATCGCCGCCTGTGGGGCCTTCTCTCCGCCCTCTGGAAGGCTTCGATCCGCGCGGAGGGGCGTCAGGACAGGTTGATCGACCCGAACCTCGGCGCCTTCTATGCGTGGCAGGCCTACCGAACGGCGCACGGACGGATCCTCGCCGGAGACCTCGACGGCGCTCTCCGCCAGGTCAAACTCTTCCGGAGGAATGAGGCCATCGACGAGCGAATCGACGTGGAGGTCGATAATCTACGCGCCTACCTCAGCATGCGTCCGGACAACCGGCGCCGGGAGGATCTCGAGCGTGCCGAGCGGCTGCTCAATGGTGCCGTCGACGGGCATCCGCAGGTGCGGAGGAACCTCGCGCTTGTCCGGGAACGCCGACAAACCCCCTCCAACAACCGCGAGTCATGGGAGGACCTCTACGTCGCCCTGGGACTACCCCACGGTGATCCCAGATGGACCGAACGGTGGCGCGAGCTGAGCCGACGACATCGCGATGACGTACTGCTCCCAGAAGCCCCAGAGGCGCGGCGAGTACCGGTGATCCTTGTCGTCTGCGTCGGCGACCCGCGCGGTCGGCAGTGACACCGAGGGAACTCTTCGTCTCGTCGGCCCCATGGGCCAGGCCTGGCCAGCCGTCGGGGTCGTCGTGCACCAGCGAGACTCCCGCCAGTACCGTCTCGCCGCGCCGCAGAAGCCTGCGGCACGCGTCACCGTCGAGCTCGTGCTCGGCGGCGTGCGCGGCCAGCGCGGCGTAGAAGGCGTAATTGCGGACGTAGCGCGTCTGCGAGGTGATCCCCGGGACGAGCAACTCGGCCACCCGCATGACCGGCGCCTCGACGCGCAGCGGATACCGTCCCGCGCGCTGCTCCAGACCTTGCGCCGACCAGCCGGGCCCGTCCACCAACGTCATGCGCGCCTCCGTAGATTCGCAAGATACCTACGCCCGAGATCTCGACACCATCTATCGTTTGCAAGAGCGCCGCCACGGAAAGGGCGCTTTCGCTCACCGTCTCCCTCGGTGCCCCTCAGCCGAGGCGCGCGTTCAGGTGAGCGAGGGTGAGCGCGGTCGCCGACCGTTTGGCACCCGGCGCCGCCCCACTGCGATCTCGGGCCAGCTTGTCCCGAATCTCCCGCATGCGTCGCCTGACGTCCGCCTCGGAGAGGGCGAGCTGTTCGGCGATCTGGTCATCGCCGAGTCCGCTGGTGACCATGCCCAAAAGCGCGGCCTCGAGCTCGGTCAACTCGTATCCCGGTGGATCGCGGCGGGCCTCTCCCGCGGACTGAGAGACAACGCCGGGCAAGTACATCCAACCGGTGACGTCCGTCTGGTCGACCTTGGTACTCACTGGCTCGTAGTCGGCCGCCTCGGCGGAACCCGACCCGTGAGCGATGGCGGATTCATAGACGAACGATGAGGCGATGAAGCCCACGCTTGCGTCGCCGGCCGCCAACGGCTGCTTCAGCGGCTCAACGTCCAATAGATGGGCGCTGTAGTCGACTGGCCAGCCCGACATGCTCGCTCCGTCCGCGATCACGGGGCCGACGTGCAGCGCAATTTTGAGCCGGACGTGCAGGGCTTCGCTGGAACGGCGGTTGTGCCGACGCAGCCGCGCGGCGACCCACGGAATCATGGGATTGACGACCGACGCGGTCGGCACCTCTGGCGGGACAACGATCAGCACGCCATCACCACGGTCCTCACGATGGCAGTCGTCCCACGGCACGCGCGATATTGCGAACGCCTCCTCCAGCGCCTCGTACATGATGCGCTTGACCTCGAGCAGGTCCTCATCGCTGCGGCCGGGTACGTTGCCGCCGACGATGGCGATGAACATGATGGTGCATGCCTGGCCCGACCAGAACGGCACCGTGAGCCCGCGCTCGTCACAGGCATTCCCAGCAGGCGGAGTGGACCAGGCGGTTGGGTGGGCCCTGTGTTGCTGCACTGACCGCCTACGCTTGTGGTGGCCGCCCAGGCGCCGCTCGTAAGCCCGGGCGCGGTCGTGCTCCGTCAGGACGCCCTGTACGTCTGCGGTCAGCTGCTCGGACTCTTCGGCAAGCCGTTCGTACAGCTCTTCTTCCAGGACGGCGAACACCTGCGGGTGTTCTTCCAAAAACTCGGCGAACTTCCGAGTGGACATGACCAGGACGGTGACATCACCCAAGGCAACGACGGTCCCCGACCGCCGTTGCGGTGTCATCATCGCACGCTCTCCGATGATGTCACCGGCTTCACGAACAGCAATGAGCCGTTCACGTCCTTCCCAGTCGACACTTACCGCGACCCGGCCGACCATGATCACGGCAACGAAATCGCCCGTTTCACCTTCACGCCAGAGCACCTCTCCGAGGACAGCAGCAGCGGTCCCGGCCGAGGCGCGGAACGCGGCTTGTTGATCGCGAGTCAGCTTCCCCCAGAAACCGCCGGCCCGGGGGGTGACCGATCTGGGCATGCACACATCGTCGATGTGGCTTCGAGACGCCCGCCGAAGCTCGACGCGTTCCCATGCTTCCCTCCAAGCAACGACCTCGCCCGGCTCCACTCGGCACGCCCGCAGGAATTCCTCCAGCACTGGCGCGCTGGGCATACGACGCCCGGCAAGGATGTCGGCGATCGTCGACCTGCGCAGCGGATGGGAAGAGTCTCGGGTGATGGCCTCGAGTTGCCGGTATGAGGGGGCACCCACACGGACGTGCAGTTGCTTCAGAGCCGCCGTCAGTTCCGCAGGCGTGTTCACATCCCCCAAGGCGGAGGGGTACTCCCACCTCCGCTTGGAGGAGACAGGTTCGCCTCCGCGAAACGGAGGGGGCTCGAAGTCGGAATCACTTCGTGCGGCGCTACCCCTCATGGGCACCGCCTTCCCCCGCTGCCGCACCGTTCGCACCCGGAAGCTGGGGAACATTGATGCGCCGCCATGCCGTAGCCCATCGTTGCTCCTCCCGTAGATCTCCGCCGCAGCCCCTGATGCAGCCGCACAGGTAGTCCAGGCTCAGCCTCGGCGTTTTGGCGCCGCCGTACAGCAGCTTGGACACGGTCGAGTGACAGAAGACGCCACCCGACGCCTTCGCCACCTTCCGGGTCGACGGCCTGCCGCTCCACAGCCAGTACGTACGCATCAACTCTTCCAGTTCCCGCATGGTGCGCGCGGTCAGCGGATCGGGTTTGAGGACGTGCCCGGGCAAATCATCCGGGGGGCGCCGATCTTCCTCTTCCGGTGTCGCCATGGCCCGGGCTCAGCCTCGCGATCCAGCGAGGAAGGCGGTGAGCTGGCCGTAACCGCTAACGAGCGCGATCTGCGCAGCCTCATGCAGTGCCAACTGGTAACCGAGCGCGATGTACAGGATCGCCGCAACCGAGATGAGCAGCGTCCCAAGGCCGACCGCTTTCGGTCCACCTTCGCACAAAATTACAACCTTCACAAAATGGACCTTTCGGTGCTGGGATCCGACTTCCGACCGAGCGAGCGAGGTCGCCGCGACACGTCGGTTTCCCGGGAGCGGCCTGCCAACCGCACCCGTGCTCGCGCCCCGGTCGAACACAACCCACGTTCACTCATATTCCACCAGAACCACCCGGCGTACAACGACACATTCGACAATTAGTCACCTTCCGGCAGCCTTCACCATCAATAGACAGCGCTATACAGCTTTCGACACGGTCGGTTTCCGCTGTCCGAACTCGTCCAACCCTGTCCGGTTCTCTAGCCGGACACCTGCGGCGGGACGCACTCTGTTTGAGGAGGTGGCCCAACGCCAACCTCACCCCGTGACCACTCGGTATGGGATCCGACATGCGACCGGGGACTGGCCGGTCCGGCTGCCACCGCACCGGCCTTGCACGAACGGGAGCCCCGCCACATAGCTGGCGGGGCTCCCGCGCTCCGGCGGCGGGCGCAACGGCACCGGCGCCTCGGAGAGAGACGGTGCCGCAGGCCGTTCGATGGGGCCGCAGCCATTGCGGTGCCTGGACGGCTCAGTGCGTTCGAGTATCAGGTCACTGGACGATTCGATCTCCTGTCCGGCCGTCAGGTGGACGTGCGCGCCGGGAGAAACGCCGTCCTGCCGCCAGGGGCAGCAGATGGCGCGCCAGGAAGATCAGCCCCTCGCGGTTGGCGGCCACGGCCACCTCGCCAGCACCGACCTCGGCCGATATGTCGTACCCGTCGTCCCAATTGGACGTCGGCCCCGCCCGTCGCGCAGAGGGCGACTTGACCTCGATGGGCCACTGCACCAACATCACTTCCAAGCTGATCGATAGAGATGTGCCGGTTCTCGACGACCTGCACTGAACGCCGGCACTCACCTTCCAGTTGGGCCGTTGAAGAGCGAATATAAGGGGTAGTGCATGACCGGTCACACGGTCGGGTTCGTCTACGTCCTGAGCAATGAGGCGATGCCGGGAATCGTCAAGGTCGGCATGACGGGGAACCTCGCCGAGGATCGCGCGAAGCACCTCCACGGCACTGCCGTCCCGCTCCCCTTCGAAGTCGAGTTCCGAGTGGTGACCTCCTTTCCCTCGAAGGTCGAACGCAAAGCTCACGACATTCTGGACCCCTGGCGGGTGGCCCCGAACCGGGAGTTCTTCCGCGTCTCCCCAGAGGATGCCACCAATGCCGTCAAGGAGGCATTGCAGGAGGAGGCAGGCATACTCGCCTGGCGCTCGAGCGAGCAGCACCACATCGATGAGGGTGACCGAGTCGCGCTCTCCCTGAAGGCCGGCGACTATTTCGTCGTCCTGACTTACCCGAACATCATGGTCGAACGTGCTGACATCCTCGACGTCTGGGAAGCCCACTCCGACGGGGACATGCTCGAGTTGATGGGCACCGCGCGGCCGGGACACGTGGCGGGGTTCAGCGACGGCGACCCGAGGAGCGAGGAGGACCCCGTCCCGTATCTCGACCGGTCGGGAACGGTGGCGAACGTTCCCCTCTTCGCACGCGAACGCCTGGTCATCGGTGAGCGTCTGCTCTGGTTCCGTCCCGTGGGCAACGGGGAGAGCTGTCTACTGACGATGTTCGAAATGCGCGCCCACTGCCAGGCCGTCGGCCGAACGTGGAATCCGCGGTTCGATGAGAGCGGTTTCCCTCTCCTCCTGACAGATCTCTCCAGCGATGAGCCGCCCCGGTGCATGGTCCGAACCGTCCAAGCCGCAATGCGGATGCGGATACCGCGTCAGTGGGCGCCGAGGAACCCGGACCCGGAGGACGGCTGGGAGCCGAGGCACCCGATCGTGGGTGACGAAACGGCCCTACGGATCGAGGGGCCGCAGCCTTCAGAGCACTGGCTCCCCCAACTGCGGTCGCGCCCACGCGGCCGCGACCGCAGGCGTTGACCGGTTCGTCGGCCTGCCCGCTCGGCGTGATTGTGGTTCGCGATCTTCGGCTGGTCGGCCATGCGGCTCGACGGCATCGGCGGCGACGGCGGCGCGCTGACCCAGAAGGTCATTGAGGAGCAACAGGTTCCGCTGGCGATGTTCGAGTTCTTCTCGAGCTTCCCGGCGATGACTCTGGTCCAGGGCATCGCGGTCGTGGTGGTGGCGCTGTTCTTCGCGACGTCCTCGGACTCGGCGTCGCTGGTCGTGGACATGCTCTGCTCCGGCGACGAGGACTCCGGGCCGGTACGGCAGCGGCTGTTCTGGGGCGTCTCCGAAGGCATGTTGGCGGCCTCGTTGATCGTCCTGGGCGGTGACAAGGCATTGGCGGCCCTGCAACAGGCCATCACAGTGATCGGGCTGCCGATCTTCATCCTGGCCTGCATCATGATGTTCAGTCTCGCCAAGGGGCTGAAACAGGAATCGCGCGCGGTGTACGCGCTGCAGTTCAAGGAGATGCAGCCGCGCGCCGGGCTGGCGGACGAGGCGAAGCCGCCGCCAGAAGAGCCGGCCGGTGCCTCCGCGCCTTCCCCGAGCCGGACGGGCCGACCAGCGCGCACACCGTCCCGGCCGGGATGTCGAGGTCGACGCCGTCCAGCGCCGGCCGCGCGTCCGGCACGT
>NZ_JBFAUZ010000065.1:0-46781 GCF_040679555.1 Spirillospora sp. NPDC052242 | reverse complement strand
CTCAACGCCGCCATCTGGCACAACTGGCTCATCGGCGCCCCGGTCAAACGATCACTGATCGCCTACGACCACTGACTAGGGCACCCAACAACCCCCATCAACGATCTAGCGGGCGTCACCCGGAGCGGAGCGTCCGCAGGAACGTCTCGTAGTGGGGGAGCGACTCCTCCCACTGCCCCAAGTCGGCGGTCAGGATCGCGCTGTAGATCCCGCCGTCGAAGCGGAACAGCCGCATCAGCATGCGCGACTCGACGCCGGCCGCGGTGAACGTGAACTGGAGCTCCGCGGCGTCGTCGCCCATGTAGCCGAGCTCGGTGAACCGCTCCTGCCGGTACCCCGGGTAGGTCGCCGGGTCGTCGGCGAACGATTCGGCGGCGTCCTTGAGCGTGTCGGCGACGTCGGTGGGCGCCACGGGGTCCTCGTCGCCGATCCTCGTGAGCGCGATGCTCTGGATCTCCACGGGGTCGGTGAAGGACACCTCCTCGCCGTCGCGCTCGGTCTCCCACCCGGACGGCACGCTCACCGCGAAGCCGTCCCCGCGGTGCTCCCGGTATCCGGCCAGGTTCGACGGGGCCGCCGTGCCCGGGGTCGCGGACGTCGCTCCGGCGATCGGCGCCGCGGGTCCCTCGTCGTCCTCCAGGCCGAGCAGTACCGCGACCGCGACGGCCGCGACGACGAGCACCACCGCCAGGACCGCGACCGGGACGATGACCGTCCACCGCGAGCCCGTGCGCGGCGGCGGCCCGCCCGCGTGCGGGCCGGGGGCGGTCGGCGCCCATTCGGGCGCGCCCGCCGGGACCGGACCCGGCGGCGGGAGGCCGGGCGGGAACGGCGGCGGGGTCGTCGGCGGCGTCATCGGCGGGGCCCACGGCGCGGCGCCGGGCGCCGCGACCTGCCGGAGCAGGCGCTCGGCCTCGTCGTGGCCGATGCGCCGTTCCGGGGCCCGGCGCAGCAGGCCGTGCAGGACGTGCGCGAGCGGGCCCGCGAGCCGCGTCACCGCCGGCTCCGGGTACGCCGCGGCCGCCGCGTGCGGGTACGGCGGGTGCCCCTCGACCGCCGCGAACAGGGTGGCGCCGAACGCCCACAGGTCGGACGCCGCGGTGGCCGGCTGCCCGGCCGCCTGCTCGGGCGCCGGGCAGCCGAACGCGCCGGGCGGCGCCGCGCGCTCGTCCGCCGTCTCCGGGGCGGCGCCGAGGCCGGTGAGGACGGGCCGCCCGGCCTCGATCAGGACGGTGCCCGGTTCGACGTCGCGGTGCACGAGGCCCGCGGCATGCGCGGCGCGCAGGGCGCCGAGCAGGTCGAGGCCGAGCGCCGCGACCCGCTCGGGCGGCAGCGGCCCGTCCCGCTCGATGATCGCCGCGAGCGACGGCGCCCCGACGAGCCGGGTCGCGACCCACGGGCGGCCGGCCTCCTCGACGACGTCGTGCACGGTGGCGAGGCCGGGGTGGTCGAGCCGCGCCGCCGCCCCCGCCTCCCGGACGACGCGGGCGTGCGCCCGTCCGATCCGGTCGGGGCCGAGGCGGTCGGGGAGGGCGACCTCCTGCACCGCGACCTCGCGGTCGAGGAGGAGGTCGCGTGCGCGCCAGACGGGGCCGGTCCCGTTCCGGCCGAGCGGCTCCACCAGCTCGTACCGTCCGGCGACGACGTGGGTCATGTCAATGACGGTATGCGGAATTCCCCGCCGCGGGCTGGCCGGTCATGGCCTGCGCGGGACGCCGCCCGGACCGGAACCGGCCGCCGGATATGTGGCGAATTGCCTTGTTGTTTCGTCAGGAGGATCCGCGGAGCGTCCGCAGGAAAGTCTCGTAGTACGGGACCACCGACTGCCAGGAATCCGCGCGGCTGACCAGGACGGCCTGGTAGACGGCGCCGTTGAAGCGGAACACACGCGCGCGGCAGCGGCCCGCGACGCCGTCCTGCGTGAACGTGAACTCCAGTTCCGCCGCATCGCCGCCCTGGTAGCTGAGGCTGCGCTTGAAATTCACCTGGCTGTAGTCCTGGTAGGACGGATCGTCCTTGAACCGCCCGGCCGCGTCGGCCATGGAACCGCCCAGGTCGGCCGCGCTCTCCGCGATCCGCTGGATCGCGATGCCGCGCCTGCTGCCCTCCGCCGGGTCGGCGAACGTGACGTCGTCGCCGGACGCCTCCGCCTTCCACCCCTTCGGCACCGCGACCGTGAACCCCGGCCCCTGGTACGGCACGTACCCGGCGGGCACGCCGCCGCTCGTCGACCCGGTACCGCCGGATCCGTTTCCCGGCGTGCTCGCGCCCGGCGAACCCGACTGCCCCGGCCGCTCGTCGTTCCGGTCGCCCTGCGTCAGGAAGACGGCGGCCGAGAGCACCCCGGCGGCCAGCAGGACCGCGAACACCCCGATCGGCAGGAGCAGCGCCCACCGCACGCCGTGCCGTTCCCCGCCCGTCCGTCCGCCGCCGGGAGGGACGGTGCCGGGAGGGACGGTGCCGGGAGGGACGGTGCCGGGCTGCGGCGGCGGGTACGTCGGCGCCTCGCCCGGGGAACCCGCCCCGGGGGCGGCGGTCAGGTGCGGCGGGGGAGGCGGGACGGGCGCGGGAGAGTCCGGCGGCGCGAACGGCGCCGGAGTCCCGGACGCGGCCTGCCGGAGCAGGCGTTCCGCCTCCTCCGGGCCGATCCGCTGCTCCGGATCCTTGCGCAGCAGGCCGTGCAGGACGGGCGCGAGCGGCCCGGCCCGCCGCGGCGGATCGGGCTCGTCCGCCAGCAGCGCGCCCATCACGCCCCACACGTCCGGACGCTGGTACGGGGACCGGCCCTCGACGGCCGCGTAGAGCGTCGCGCCCAGCGACCACAGGTCCGAGGCCGGGGACGCCTTCTGCCGGCGGGCCTGCTCGGGCGCGAGGTACGCCGGGGACCCGATGATCGCGCCGGTCTGCGTGATCGTCTCGTCGCCCGCCACGGTCGCGATGCCGAAATCGGTCAGCACCGCCCGGTTCGGCGGCAGCAGCACGTTGCCCGGCTTCACGTCGCGGTGCACGACGCCCGCCGCGTGCGCCGTCCGCAGCGCGTCGAGGAGGTCGAGGCCGATCGCGGCGACCCGCTCGGGCGGCAGCGGACCCTCGCCCTTGACGATCGCGTCGAGCGACCTCGCCCGGACGAGCTGCATGACGATCCAGGGGCGCCCGTCCTCCTCCACGACGTCGTACACCGTGACGATCCCGGGATGGTCGAGCCGCGCCGCCGACCGGGCCTCCCGGAACGTCCGCGTGTACACCCGGCCGATCTGCTCGTCGTCCAGGCCCGCGGGCGGCGTGACCTCCTTGATCGCGACCTCGCGGTCCAGCACGCGGTCGCGGGCCCGCCACACCGCGCCCATCCCGCCGCGGCCGAGCAGCTCCACCGGCTCGTACCGGTCGGCGATCACTTGGCGCATGGGGAGGACGATACCGACGTCCCGCCCCAAGCGGACGGCTATTCCGCTTCGCCCTCGCGGCTGGCGAGCAGCCGGCGCAGCGACTCGAGGCGGGCCCGGCCCGCGTGCCCCTCGGCGACCCAGGCGTCCAGCCCGCAGTCGTCCTGGAAGTGGTCGCACTGCGGCGGGCAGCGCTCCGCCGCGCCCTCCGCGAGGTCCTCGAACGCGTTGATCACGTTCGCCGGGTCGACGTGCGCGAGCCCGAAGCTCCGCACGCCCGGGGTGTCGATGATCCACCCGTCCCCGCCGGGCAGCTCCAGCGCGATCGCCGACGACGACGTGTGCCGGCCCCGCCCGGTGACCGCGTTGACGTTCCCGACCGCCCGCTCGGCGTCCGGGACCAGCGCGTTCACCAGCGTCGACTTCCCGACCCCCGAGTGCCCGACCAGCACGCTCGTCCGTCCGGACAGGTGCCCGCGCAGCTCGCTCAGGTCACCGTCGTCCGCCCCGGCCAGCCGCGTCGCCACGCACGGGAAGCCCAGCGGGGCGTACTCGGCGATCAGTTCGGACGGGTCGGCGAGGTCGGCCTTGGTCAGGCACAGCAGCGGATCCATGCCCGCGTCGTAGGCCGCGACGAGCTGCCGGTCGATCATCCGGGGCCGCGGCTCCGGGTCCGCCAGCGCCGTCACGATGACCAGCCGGTCGGCGTTGGCGACGACGATCCGCTCGAACGGGTCGGTGTCGTCGGCCGTCCGGCGCAGCGACGACGTCCGCGGCTCCACCCGGACGATCCGGGCCAGCGTGTCGGTGTCGCCCGACACGTCACCGACCAGCGCCACCCGGTCGCCCACCACCACGCCCTTGCGTCCGAGCTCGCGGGCGCGCATCGCGGTGACGGCCCGCTCGTCGCCGGTGCCGAGATCGGCCAGGCAGCGGTAGCGGCCCCGGTCCACCGCGATCACCAGCGCCGGGGTGGCGTCCTCGTGCGCCGGACGGCGCCGGGTGCGCGGCCGCGACCCCCGCCGCCCGGGCCGCACCCGGACGTCGTCCTCGTCGTATTCGCGTCGTCGTGCCAGCGTCCCGCCCCCTCGTCCTCAGGCGGACGCCCGCAGCGACGCCCACAGCCCGGTGAAGTCCGGCATCGTCTTGCCGACCGTGCCCGGATTCTCCACCTCGACGCCGGGGACGGCCAGCCCCAGCACCGCCGCGGCCATCACCATCCGGTGGTCGTCGTAGGTGCGGAACACGCCGCCGCGCAGCGGCCGCGGCCGGATCTCCAGCCCGTCCGGCAGCTCCCGGGCGTCGCCGCCCAGCCGGTTCAGCTCGGCGACCAGCGCCGCCAGCCGGTCGGTCTCGTGCCCCCGCAGGTGCGCGATGCCGGTCAGCCGCGACGGCGACCCGGCCAGCGCCGCGAGCGCCGCCAGGACGGGCGTCAGCTCGCCGACCTCGTGCAGATCGGCCTCCAGCCCCGCGTACTCCCCGGCGCCCGGGCCCCGCACCGTCAGCCCGTCCGGGCCGAGCGACACCTCGGCGCCCATCTCCGCGAGCAGCCCGCGCAGCGCGTCGCCCGGCTGCGTCGTCGCGTCCGGCCAGTCCGGGACGGTGACGCGCCCGCCCGCGACGAGCGCCGCGCCGAGGAACTGCGCCGCGTTCGACAGGTCCGGCTCGATGACCCACTCGCCGCCGCGCAGCGGCCCCGGCGCGACCCGCCACAGGTTCTCGCCGGTCTCCACCGTCGCGCCCGCCGCGCGCAGCATCTGCACGGTCATCGCCAGGTGCGGCGCCGACGGCACCGGCGGCCCCTCGTGCCGCACCTCCACGCCCTTGCCGAACCGGGGCGCCGCCAGCAGCAGCCCCGACACCAGCTGCGACGACCCGGACGCGTCGATCGTCACCGCGCCGCCCGCCACCGCGCCCGTCCCGCGGACCGTGAACGGCAGCGCACCGCGCCCGCCGTCGTCGATCTCCGCGCCGAGCGCCCGCAGCGCCGCGATGATCGGCCCCATCGGCCGCTCCCGGGCGCGGGGGTCGCCGTCGATCGCCACCTCGCCGCGCGCGAGCGCCGCCACCGGCGGCAGGAACCGCATCACCGTGCCCGCGAGGCCCACGTCCACCCGCGCCGGGCCCGCCAGCTCACCCGGGAGGGTCTGCCAGTCGCCCCCGTCCTCGCCGATGCCGACCCCCAGCGCGCGCAGCGCGTCCGCCATCAGCTCGGTGTCGCGGCTGTGGAGGGGGCGGTGGACGCACACCGGCTCGTCGGCCAGCGCGGCCAGGATCAGCGCCCGGTTGGTCATCGACTTCGACCCGGGCAGCGCCACCGTGGCGTCCACGGGCCCGTCGGCGACCGGCGCGAGCCAATGCGGAGAGGAGGAGGCCATACCCCCAAGGCTATCGGTGGCCGGACGCGCGCGGCATCAGCGTTTGACGGCGTGGAGGACCTTGCCCGCCTGGACGGCCGTGCCCGTCCGGACCGACTGGCCCGCCTTCATCGCCCGCTGCGCCTGCGCGCTCGTCCCGGCCTTGACCGTCCGGCCCGCCTGCTTGCCCTGCTGCATGCGCGCCTGGAGGGTGCCGGTGCCGTTCCTGCCCGCGCCCTTGGCGACGGCCTTGAACGGGCCCATGCCGATGGTCCGGGCGCTCTTGCCGCCCTTGCGGGCGCCCTTCCCCATGCCCTTGCCCATGCCCTTCGTCAGGCCCTTGGCGCCCTTGCCGGCGCCCTTCGTCGCGCTCTTCGCGCTCTGCACGATGCCCGCGCCCTTGCCGGCGCTCTTCCCGGCGCGGAAGCCGATGCCGGTCTTGGCCGCCTTGCCGGCCTTCGCCGCCTTCGCCGTCTGCTTCACGGCCTTCTTCCCGCTCTCCGCGCGGGCGATCGCGACCTGGCGGGCCGCCTCGCGGCGCGCGTCCCGCAGCGTCGTCGCGGCCTCGCGGCGCAGCGCCCGCGCCTCCGCGCCGCGCTTGATCTGCGTCTCCCGGGCGGCGCGCCGCACCTCCGCCAGCCGGGGAGCCCGGCGGGGCTCGGCCGCCACCATCAGCAGCGCGCCGAACAGCCCGGCGTTCTTCAGCAGGTGCGCGCGCTCGTTCGCCCGGTCGTCCGGGTCGTCCTCGGTCCAGTAGCGGTGCTCGGTCGCCAGCGCGGGGACGACCTGCGCGGCGAGCAGCAGCGCGGTCAGCCGGCGGAACCGGCCGGTCAGCAGGAGGGCGCCGGTGCCGACGCTGAGCGCGCCGTGCATCCGCACGAGGGTCTCGGGGTCCTTCGGCAGCCATTCGAGCCGGTCCGTCACCGGCCTGGCCACCGGCGCGACCCGCTCGGCGCGCTCCCGCGGGTCCCGCATGGCGTCCAGTCCGGTCATGATGAATGGGGCCGCCACGAACGGGCGGGCCAGAGTCGTGAACGGTCGCATGAAGCGCTACATGCCCAACACGCCGCGCCTCAAGCGCGGCAGGATGGAGCCATGTGCGGTCGATATGCCACCTCCCGGGCCCGCCAGGAACTGCTCGACGAGTTCCGCGTGCAGGTCGACGCCCTCGAAGGCGAGCTCGAACCCGACTACAACGTCGCCCCGACCAAGCAGGTCCCCGTGATCCTCGACCGGGCCCCGAAGGACGCGCCCGAAGAGGTCGCGCCCGTCCGGCAGCTGCGGACCGTCCGCTGGGGCCTCGTCCCGTCCTGGGCCAAGGACCCCGCCATCGGCAACCGGATGATCAACGCGCGGGCCGAGACGGTGCACGAGAAGCCGTCCTACCGCCGCGCGTTCGCCAAGCGCCGCTGCCTGCTGCCCGCCGACGGCTACTTCGAGTGGTACGTCCTGGAGAGCGAGGAGACGGAGAAGAAGAAGCGGCCGCAGAAGCAGCCGTTCTTCATCCGCCCCAAGGACGGCGCGGTCATGGCCATGGCCGGGCTGTACGAGCTGTGGAAGACGCCCGAGGACGAGTGGCTCTGGACGTGCACGGTCATCACCACCGACGCGCCCGACGACCTCGGCCGCATCCACGACCGCATGCCGATGGTCGTCGAGCCGGACCGCTGGGACGCCTGGCTCGACCCGTCCCTCACCGACCCCGACCGCGTCCGCGGGCTGCTCGTCCCCGCCATGGCCGGGACGATGGACGCCTACCCGGTGTCGAAGGCGGTCAACAGCGTGAAGAACAACGGGCCCGAGCTCGTCGTGCCGGCGTCCGACGACCCCGCCGGCCCGCCGGACGCCCTGTTCTGACCCCGGTCAGGGCCGGACGGCGCTCGCCAGCAGGTGGATCCCGGACTCGTCGCCCGACGGCGCGTTGAGCTCGGTCCGCACCAGCCGGTCCAGCGCGCGCGGCGAGCGGCCGAGGACGTGCTCGACCGTCGAGGGGGACAGCACCGTCCGCGGCCTGACCCACTCGACCTCCAGGCCCGCGCCGCCGAGCAGCTCGCGGAGCTGCTCGGCGCCGAAGCACCGCGTGATCGTCCCGTCCGGCCACGGCACCAGGACGACCTCCGCGCTCGGCACGTCCGACAGGTGCGCCCAGTAGTTGCGCTCGGCGAGCAGCGCCATGCCGAGCGTGAGCGAGTCGACGCACAGCAGGACGCGGCCGCCCGGGCGCAGCACGCGGGCGATCTCGCCGACCGTCGCCTCGGTCGCCAGATGCCGCGACAGGACGCGGTTCTCCGCGACGACGGCGTCCACGGACGCGTCGTCGAGGAAGTCGAGCGTCCCCGAGTCGCCCAGCACCGGGACGGTCGCGGCCCCGCGCCCGTCGCCGGACGCGGCGGACCCGCCGTCCGGCGCGGCCCGGTCCAGCAGCGGGTCGCGCACTTCCAGCACCGAGTGCCCCGCGCCGGCCGCGAGCCCGGCGCACCGCCCGTCCCCGCCGGACAGGTCCAGGACCCGGGACGGGGCCCGGGGCAGCCATCGCGTCAGCTGAGCATCGGCCACCGCCCAGTAGAAGGTCCAGTAGCGCTCCAGAGAGTCCCCCGCTCCGTCGCCGGAGGGATCGCGCAGGCTGGCGATGGTGGGCTCGGGAGGTCGTGCCGGCACCGGTAGCACCGTTTTGCTCCTGTTCTCGCCATATAAGTCACTTCTTCCCCGTCCGGGCCCGGTCATCACCCTCCGTGCAGGACACTCCGGGAAGGGCCCTCCCCCCGGGCCGCGACCGTGATCGAGATCGCGGGAATCGACGGGGACGTCCCGGCGTTGCACCGTCTCATAAGCGTGAGACGAACGAGTACAGCCGGAGGTGGGGGTTCCATGACCACGGCCGTTGCCGATTACCCGCGCGGTGCCGGGGTATCGCCCCTCGGCAAGGCACCGGCACCCAGGGGCGCGCTCAGGTTGCGCGGCCCGATATCGTCTAGCGGGGACGACACGGCCGGTGTCGCCGCAGTCGAGGGGGTGGGTCAGGTACCGGGCACCACGGAGACCGTGGAGCAGCGCCAGGAGCGCTTCCAGCGCGATGTGCTCCCGTTCTTGGACCAGCTGTACTCCGCCGCGCTGCGCATGACGCGCAACCCGGCGGACGCCGAGGATCTCGTGCAGGAGACGTTCGCCAAGGCGTTCGCGTCCTTCCACCAGTTCAAGGAGGGCACGAACCTCAAGGCGTGGCTCTACCGCATCCTGACCAACACGTTCATCAACTCCTACCGCAAGAAGCAGCGCCAGCCCCAGCAGTCGGCCACCGAGGAGATCGAGGACTGGCAGCTCGCGCGCGCCGAGTCGCACACCTCCAGCGGGCTGAAGTCCGCCGAGGCCGAGGCGCTGGAGCACCTGCCCGACTCCGACGTGAAGCGGGCGCTGCAGGACCTGCCGGAGGAGTTCCGGATCGCCGTCTACCTCGCCGACGTCGAGGGATTCGCCTACAAGGAGATCGCCGAGATCATGGGCACGCCCATCGGCACGGTGATGTCGCGGTTGCACCGGGGCCGGCGCCAGCTGCGCGGCATGCTCGAGGACTACGCTCAGGAGCGCGGTCTCACGCGGGCGAACGGGGGGCGGTCATGACGCGCTCGCCCGTCCGCCGCCGGGAGCGGAGCGACATGCCGAGCACCGCGGGCGGACGCCGCGCGGTGAGCGAGAAGGGTGAGTGAGCCATGAGCTGTGGCGACCACCATGACACCTCCTGCGACGAGGTCCTGGCCCGGGTCTACACCTACCTCGACGGCGAGCTGGACCAGGGCGGCTGCGGCGAGGTCCGTCAGCATCTCGACGAGTGCGGGCCGTGCCTGCGCGAGTACGGCCTCGAGGAGGCCGTGAAGAAGCTGGTGAACAAGTCCTGCGGCTGCGAGCCCGCGCCGGAGGACCTGCGCAGCAAGGTCCTCGGCCGCATCGAGCAGATCTGCGGCGAGATCAAGGCCACCGACTCCGGCGCCGAACGCGCCGAGACCGAAACGGCCTGATCGAACCGCCTGACCGAACCGCCTGACCGGACCCTCCGGGCGCCGCGGGTTATCGTTCTCCCGTGCTCGTAATGGTCACCGGCGCGGCCGGCTTCATCGGTTCCCATCTCGTCGACCGGCTCCTCGCCGACGGCCACGAGGTCGTCGGCGTGGACGATCTGTCGTCCGGCGCGAACGTCCGTCCCGGCGTCGAGTTCTGGGAGCTGGACGTCGCGGACCCGGCGCTCGTCGAGCGGGCCGCCGCGCGGCGGCCCGAGGTCGTCTGCCACCTGGCCGCGCAGGTCAGCGTGCGGGCCAGCGTCGCCGAACCGCTGGGCGACGCCCGGACGAACGTGCTCGGCACCGCGAACGTCCTGGAGGCGGTGCGCGCGGCGGGCGGCCGCAAGATCGTCTTCACCTCCAGCTGCGCCGTGTACGGCGTGCCGGACGCGCTGCCCGTCCCGCCGGACGCCGAACTGCGGCCCGCGTCGCCGTACGCCGCGTCGAAGGTGGCGGGGGAGGTCTACGCGCAGACGTACCGGGCGCTGCACGGCGTCGACTTCACCACGCTCACGCTCGCGAACGTGTACGGGCCGCGGCAGACCCCCGAGGGCGAGGCGGGCGTCGTGTCGATCTTCACGGACGCGCTGCTCGACGGGCGTCCGACGAAGGTGTACGGCGACGGCACGCAGACCCGCGACTACGTGTACGTCCTGGACGTCGTCGACGCGTTCGCCCGCGCGGTGGACGAGCGCGGCGGCGGGCTGCGGCTCAACGTGGGCACCGGGCTGCAGACCACCGACCGCGAGCTGCACACGCTCGTCGCCGCGGCGGCGGGTGCGCCGGACGAGCCCGAGTTCGCGCCCCCCCGGCTCGGCGACCTCCCGGCGATGGCGATCGACCCCGGGCCGACCCAGGGGGCGCTCGGCTGGACGCCCCGGGTGTCGCTGCCCGACGGGCTCGCCGAGACGGTCGCGTGGGCGCGCGAGCGCCGCTGAGGCGCGTTCGTCCGGTGGGTGCGGGGAACGCCGTGTGCGGAAGCGTCCGGGAACCGCCCGTGATGCCGTCTGCGACGCCGAAGGCCGTTGAATGACCGGCCCATCCCTTTCCGGGGCTGTTTCTGGTTGTTTAGTTTACTGTTTGCCTTCTGCACGTGCATTTAGATCGTGCATAAGCTTGGTGCGCATACGTTGCGTGTTTTACGGCCGAGAAATGATCACTATAGGTGACGGTTGGTTCACACTTTGCTCACGATTCCCCGCATGCCTGTGTGACCTGGGCAGTTCGCGTTAGGCTTGTGCCGAATTCAGCGACGGGAGCACGGTGCGCACCCGGGAATTCGGGGTATGTGCTCGCCCGGAGGTCGGGGCCGTCAGAGTCCCGGCCCGCCGGTCGTGCACCGGCGTTCCGGATTTCCGCGGGGGGAGGCAAGGAGTCATGCTGCATCGCGAGATGCCTGTCCGGACGGCCCGGCACTCGAGCGCCACGGCGTCGTCGCTGATGATGCCCAAGGGCGTGTCCTGGGTCTAGTGCCGGCAGGCACGAGCGATCCCGGCGGCGGCCCGCCCATTCGTCATCCCCGAGGGGGCGGCAATGCGTGGACTACCTCTCGCTGCCTGGGCGTACGTGTGCGGTGTGGTCGTCCTCGCGGCCGGCCTCATCGCGACGTCGTCCTTCGCGGAGCTGGACTGGAAGAAGCTGGCCGTCCTGGCCGTGCTCTTCCTCGTGTGCGACTCCGCACCGGCCCGACTGAACGTCGAGCGCGCGCGCGTCTCGATGAGCTTCGCCGCCAGCCTCGCGTCGGTGGTCCTGCTCGGCCCCGCCGGCGCGGCGCTGCTCGGCTGCTGCGCCGTCGTCACCGGCCAGCGGATCCTCGCCCCGGAGAAGCGGCTGTTCAACGGCGCGCAGTTCGCGCTCAGCGGCTTCATCGCCGGAACCGTCTTCGTACTGCTCGGCGGTGACCGCTTCCGCCCCGAGCAGGCCCGCTGGGTCGAGAACGTCATCGGCCCGTTCCTCGGCGCGCTCGTCGCGTTCGTCCTGGTGAACCTCGCGCTCACCGCCGGGGTGCTGCTGCTCAGCCGCCAGGCGGCGCCCCGCGAGCTGATCCGCGACAGCGGCCAGCTCGCCGTCGGGTGCCTCGCCTACGGCATGTTCGGCCTGCTCATCGCCGGGCTGTGGCCGCGGGTCGGGCCGCTCGCCGCCGTCCTGGTCCTGCTGCCGCTGTTCATCGCCCGCTGGGCGATGGAGCAGGCGCACGACCAGCACCAGGCGCACGCCGCCACCCTCGCGTCGCTCTGCCAGGCCGTCGAGACGAAGGACTACTACACCCGCGGCCACTCCGAACGCGTCTCCCGCGGCTCCGTGATGATCGCCAAGGAGATCGGGATGCGGCCCGACCGGGTCGAGGCCATCCGCTACGCGGGGATGCTGCACGACGTCGGCAAGCTCGGCGTCCCCACCAAGGTCCTGCAGAAGAACGGCTCGCTCACCGCCGAGGAGTTCGCCGCGATCCAGCTCCACCCGATGCGCGGGCTGGAGATCGTCCGCGAGATCGGCTTCCTGGACGAGGCCCTCGCCGGGATCATGCACCACCACGAGAAGATGAACGGACGCGGCTACCCGATGGGCCTCGTCGGCGACGAGATCCCCGAGTTCGCCCGCGTGATCTCCGTCGCGGACGCCTTCGACTCCATGACCTCCACCCGGTCCTACCGCGCCGCCCGCAGCGTCGAGGAGGGCGTCGAGGAACTGCGGCGCGGGATGGGCGACCACTTCGACCCCGTCATGGTCGAGGCGTTCCTGCGCGCCCTCGACCGGGAGGGCTGGGAGCCGCCCGCGCCGATGACGCCGCCCGACGACGACGTCGCCGAGACCACCCGGCAGGACCACGACGACCCGAGCACGCCGCTGCGCGTCGCCGGGGACGAAGTGCGCAAGTGACCGACCCGGCGGGAAAGCAAGCGTGACCAGCACCCAGATCCGCGCCCGCGAACGGGCCGCGTGGCAGTCCATCGACTCCGGCCAGCTCCTGCTCATCGCCACGGCCGGGCTGTTCGTCGTCGTCGCGATCACCCAGGTCGCCGCCGTCGGGCTCGTCCAGCCCGACCTCGCGGTCATCTTCGGCGTCCTCATCGCGCTCGGCGAACTGTTCCGCATGGTGATGCCCGGCAACCGGGAGATGGCCCCCATCGCCACCGCCGGCGCCATCGGCTACGCGCTGCTCATCGGCGCCGGGCCCGAGGGCGCCCCGGCGGACGCGCCGCTCGGCGTCGTCCCCGCCGTCCACTCGCCGCTGCAGGTCGTGGCCGTCACCGCCGTCGGCATGCTCATCGGCTCGCTGCCGCACATCGCCGTCGGCCGCACCCCCCGCCCGGACGCGATGGCGCGGCGGCTGTTCACCGTCTCGATCGTCGCGCTGTGCTTCCGTCCGCTCCTCGACCTCGACCTCGCCTGGTACCTGCTGCTCGCCACGATGGGCCTGATCGTCATCGCGTCCTGCTTCACCGACGTGGTGGTCGCCGCGCTGATCCGCGCCGAGGCCGTCCGCACCCGGTTCGGCATCGCGCTGCGCGACGAGATCGGCGCGAAGATGGCGCTGTGCGCGGCGACCAGCGCCACCGCCATGCTCATCGCCGTCTCCACCACCGCGATGGGGCAGGCCGCGCTGCTGATCTTCACGGTGCCGATCCTCGTCACCCAGTTCGCGTTCCGCCGGTACGCGGGCGTCCGCGCCACCTACCTGCAGACCGTCCGCGCCCTGTCGCGCGTCACCGAGGTCGGCGGCTACGTCGAGACCGGCCACTCCCGCCGGGTCGCCGCGTTCGCCGTCGCGATGGGCCGCGAACTCGGCATGGCCGAGGCCGAACTCCTCGAACTGGAGTACGCGGCGCTCATGCACGACATCGGGCAGCTGTCCCTCGGCGACCCGATCCCCGGCGGCGCCACCGTCCTCGCGTCCCCCGCCGAGCAGCGCCGCATCGCCGAACTCGGCGCCGAGGTCATCAAGGAGACCGGCGTCCTCGACCGCGTCGCGCACATCGTCCGGCTCTCCTCGCACCCCTACCGGACGGGACGTCCCGCGGACGACGCGTCCGACGCGGGCGACGGCGACGCCGACCGTCCCGTCGCGCCGCCCCTCGCCAGCCGCATCATCAAGGTCGCCAACGCCTACGACGACCTCGTCGGCGAGTCCCCCGACCGCGACCGCGGCGCGGCCGTCCTGGAACGACTGCGGCTCGACTCCGCCGCCGAGTACGATCCGACGGTCGTCGAGGCGCTCAGCCGTGTCGTGGACCGCCGCACCCGGCCGTGATCGACAAAACTACGGTCAGGTATTTGTCACCCGCGCGGTCGGCGGAGCACCGCCGCGGCCGCTAGTGTCGGCCGGGGCGGGCCGCCCGGTCCGCCGTCCCCCGAAGGAGTCCGCAGGTGTTCGAGTCCGTGCTCGTGGCGAACCGGGGAGAGATCGCCAGCCGGATCATCCACACCGCACGCGCGATGGGCCTCAAGGCCATCGCGGTGTACTCGCAGGCCGACGCCGACCTGCCGTTCGTGTCCGAGGCCGACGAGGCGATCCTCATCGGCCCCGCCGAAGCGGCGCGCAGCTACCTCAACGCCCCGGCGATCATCGAGGCGGCGCGGCGGACGAACGCGCAGGCCGTCCACCCCGGCTACGGGTTCCTCGCGGAGAACGCCGACTTCGCCCGGCAGGTCGCCGCCCGCGACCTCGTCTGGGTCGGCGCGCCGCCGCTCGCCATCGCCCGGCTCGGCGACAAGATCAACGCCCGGAACCTGGTGAAGGAGGCGGGCGTCCCGGTCGTGCCCGGCGTGTGGGAGCCGGTCCCGGACGCCGACACCGCCGTCGAGGAGGCCGAGCGCATCGGCTACCCCGTCATGGTCAAGCCCGCCGCGGGCGGCAACGGCATCGGGATGAGCGCCGCGCACGACGAGGCGGGTCTGCGGCGCGCCTACGAGACCGCCCGCGCCCGCGGCGAGCGCATCTTCGGCCGCGCCGACATCCTCCTCGAACGCTTCGTGCCGCACGCCCGGCACGTCGACGTGCAGATCCTCGGCCTGCCGGACGGGACGGTCGTCGCGCTCGGCGACCGCGACTGCTCCGTGCAGCGCCGCCACCAGAAGCTCGTCGAGGAGTCGCCGTCGCCCGGCGTCTCCCCGGAACTCCGCGAGCGCATGCTGGCCGCCGCCGTCCGGGCCGGCGAGGCCGTCGGCTACCGCGGCGCGGGCACCGTCGAGTTCCTCGTCGACCCCGCCGCGCAGGAGTGCCACTTCCTGGAGATGAGCGCCCGCCTGCAGGTCGAGCACCCCGTCACCGAGCTCGTCACCGGGGTCGACCTCGTCGAGGCGCAGTTCCTGATCGCCGCCGGCGAGCCCGTCCCGGACGCCTTCATGGGGCCCCGCGGCCACGCCATCGAGTTCCGCGTCTACGCCGAGGACCCCGAACGCTTCCTGCCCGCGCCCGGCCGCATCAAGGTGTGGGAGGAGCCCGTCGGCGACGGCATCCGCATCGACGCCGGGTACGCCGAGGGCAACAAGGTCACCCCCCACTACGACCCGCTGCTGGCCAAGCTGTGCGTGCACGGCGACGACCGCGCGCACGCGCTGAGCCGCGCGCGGGCCGCCGTGGACGCGTTCCGCATCGAGGGGCTCCCGACGAACCTGCCGTTCCACGCGGAGCTGCTCCGCCGTCCCGAGTTCGCGGACGGCTCCTACGACACGGGACTGGTCGGGCGCATGCGCACCGACCCGGCGGTACGGTAGCCCACCGTGGAGACGTACTGCGACCGCTGCGGCGAGCCCGCCGACCGGGGCGACCACGCGGCGTGCCGCGCCGCACGGCGGATGGAGCCGCCCCGCTACTGCGCGCGCTGCCGCCGCCGGATGATCGTGCAGGTCACCCCGCTGGGCTGGACGGCGCGCTGCTCCCGGCACGGCGATCTGGCCAGTGACGCCCCGGGCTCCGAAGCCGGCCCCGGAGAGGACGCCGCCGCGCACGCCTGACGGGCCGTTCCGTCACCAGGTCAGGGCGTAGGTGAGGAGGCGCAGGCCGGGGACGGGCGACCAGTCGCGGTCGGGGGTGCGGGCGAAGCCCATCCGTTCGTAGAGGCGGTGCGCGTCGACCATGTTCGGCTGCGTCGACAGCCGCAGGCCGCGCAGCCCGGCGGTGCGCGCGCGGTCCACGCAGGCCGTCACCAGCGCGCGTCCCGCGCCCGCGCCGCGCGCCCTCGCCAGGACCGCCAGCATGCGGAACTCGGCCTCGTCCGGCGCGGCCAGCTCGGCGTACGGGCTGCCGGGCGGGCAGTACGCGACGGCGCCCGCGACCTCGCCGCCGACGTCGGCGACCAGCAGCTCGGTCTTGGCGGCGCGGTCGGCGGCGTCGGCCAGCGTCGCCACGTAGGACGAGTCCGGCGACACCAGCCCGCTGCGCACGTACACCTCGACGGTCAGCGCGCCGATCAGGTCGTACTCGTCCGGGCGGGCCGTCCGGACGATCGCGGGTTCGGGCACCGATGCACCTCCGGGTCCGGTTCGCGCCCCGCCGGGACGGACGGGGCGGAGCCCAGATTAGCCGCGCACCGGGACGTCCCGGACATAGTCGTTAGAGGGTTGACGACGCCCGCCTTCCCGAGGTTGATTGGCGGGAGCCGACCCCCTGGAGGCGTCATGCCGATACCGCGTTCGATCCTCGGCGAGGACCACCCCGACATGGACCTGGAGGTGATCGCGGGAGCCTGGCCGGACGACGTGCACGGGCACTTCGTCGTCAGCGCCTCCGACCAGCGCAGCCACCCCCTGCACGCGTTCTTCGGCGACGGGATCATGGCGCGGCTCCCGCTGCGGCCCGGACCGGACGGACGGTTCCCGTGGCGGGCCCGCGTGCTCGACACCCCGTCCGTCCGGCTGAAGCGGGCGCGTCCCGACCTGTTCACCGCCGGGCCCGTCGGCACGAGCTCGCCGTGGGGATTCGTCAACTGCGCCAACACCGCCCCGCTGCCGTGGGGCGACCGCCTGTTCGCGACGTGGGACGCCGGACGGCCCGTCGAGATCGACCCGGTCACGCTCGCGTTCGTCGCCGAGGTGGGGCACCGCGACGACTGGAAGCCCGCGATGGACCAGGCCGTGCTGCCGCTGATCTCGACGACCGCGCATCCCGTCGTCGACCCCGACCGCGGCTGCATGTGGAACGTCAGCCGCGACGTTCTCACCGGCACCGTCTCGGTGATCCGCTACGACGGGACGGGCGCGCGGGTGCACCGCTGGGACGTCGAGAACGCGACGCTGCCGCAGGCCACGCACACCATCACGCAGACGCGCGACTGGCTCGTCCTCGCCGACACCGCCTTCAAGATCGACGCCGACGAGATCTTCGGCGGGGACCGGACGGTCGCCAACAACCCCGACGGGCCGCTCCTGCTCATCCGCAAGGACGACCTCGCCCCCGGCAGGTCCACGGTGGCCTGCAAGGAGTTCCGGATCGCGCCCGAGGTGAACCACTTCTACGCGCGCTACGACGACTCCGACGGCGTCCAGATCGTCATGGAGAACACCCCGGGCGTGGACATCGGGATGTACCTGCGCGAGGACGACCTCGACGTGCACGGTCGTCCCATCGACCCCGCCCTGCGCGGGATGTACTGCCACGGCATGACCCCGGCGTTCACGACCATCATGCAGTTCGACCCGGAGAGCGGCCAGGTGCGCGAACGCGCGCGCGCCCAGAACCCGTCCCGCTGGTGGCAGGCCGAACTGTCCGCCATCGACTGGAGCCTCGAAGGGCAGACCGACCCGACGCGGCACCATCTCATCTACATCGGGTTCCATCCCGAGGCCGTCAACCAGCGGGCCCTCCGCAACTACGAGGGCCGCGTCGACACCGCGCTGTTCCCCGCCGAGGAGACCCCGGCCGTCCTCGTCACCCACGACCGCGACGACCTCAAGCCCCTCGCCGAGTGGACGTTCGCCCTCGACGACTACCCGACGTCGCCCGCGTTCGTCCCGCGCGGCGCCGCCCCGGCGGGCGGCACCCGGTACGCCGGGGCGTCCCCGGGCGGCCACGACGGCCACCTCGTCGTCGCCGTGCACAACGACGACCGGTTCCGCGTCGAGCTGTTCGACGCCGCCGACGTGGGCCGCGGGCCCGTCGCCGTCCTCGCGCCCCCGCACGGCACGACCGTCCCGTTCCTGATCCACTCCGCGTGGATGCCCGAGGCCTGCCCGGCCCCGGACGTCGAGCGCCTGTCCTTCGCCGCCGACCTGGACGCGCGCCTCGACCAGCTCGACCCCGAACTGCGGGCCGTCACCCGGGAGGTCGCCGAAGCCCTCGGGGGCTGAGCCGATTACAAACCGCCCCGCCGAATCCTGTGGGATTCGGCGACGGACCGGGCGCCGGGGCCCGCGCTAGTGTGCCGGGCGTGAGCGTGCTCGTGATCACCGGGACCTGTACCGGCGTGGGGAAGACCGTCGTGACGGCCGCGCTGGCCGCCGTCGCCGCCGCGCGCGGCACGTCGGTCGCGGTCGTCAAACCCGGCCAGACCGGCGTCGGCCCCGGCGAACCGGGCGATCTGGACGACGTCCGCCGGCTCGCCGGCATCGAGGACGTGCACGAGTTCGCGCGCTTCCCCGACCCGCTGTCGCCGGCCGCCGCCGCCCGGGTCGCCGGGACGCCGCCGGTGCGGCTGCCCGAGGTCGCCGAACGCGTCCGGGCCCTGTCGGACGACCGCCGCCTCGTGCTCGTCGAGGGCGCGGGCGGCCTGCTCGTCCGCTACGACGAGGAGGGCGGCACGATCGCCGACCTCGCCCGCTGGCTGGGCGCGGCGGTCGTCGTCGTCACCCGCCCGGACCTCGGCACCCTCAACCACACGGCGCTGACGCTGGAGGCGATGGCGCACCGCGGCGTGCAGCTCGCGGGCGTCGTCATCGGCGCCTGGCCGGACGAGCCGGACCTCGCGCAGCGCAGCAACATCCGCGACCTGGAGACCATCGCCGCCCGTCCCCTCGCGGGCGCGCTGCCCGCCGGCGCGGGCGCCCTGGACGCCCCCGAGTTCCTCGTCGCCGCGCACCGCGGCCTGGCCCCCGCGTTCGGCGGCGCCTTCGACCCTGGTACCTTCCGCGACAGCTACGGACTCGACAAGGAGAACACGTGAGCGACATTTTGGAGACTGCTCGGCGGCAGGTGCTTGAAGAGGGGAAGGGCCTCACGGCCGACCAGGTCCTGGAGTGCCTGACCCTGCCGGACGACCGTCTCGAGGAGTTGCTCGCGCTCGCCCACGAGGTCCGGATGCGCTGGTGCGGCCCGGAGGTCGAGGTCGAGGGCATCGTGTCGCTGAAGACCGGCGGCTGCCCCGAGGACTGCCACTTCTGCTCCCAGTCCGGCCAGTTCGAGTCGCCGGTCCGCTCGGTGTGGCTGAACATCCCCGAGCTGGTCGAGGCCGCGAAGGAGACCGCGAAGACCGGCGCCACCGAGTTCTGCATCGTCGCGGCCGTCCGCGGCCCGGACGAGCGCCTCATGTCGCAGGTGCGCGACGGCATCAAGGCCATCAACGACGCCGTCGAGATCAACATCGCGTGCTCGCTCGGGATGCTCACCCAGGAGCAGGTCGACGAGCTGACCGCGATGGGCGTCCACCGCTACAACCACAACCTGGAGACCGCCCGCTCGCACTTCCCGAACGTCGTCACCACCCACTCGTGGGAGGAGCGCTGGGAGACCCTGCGCATGGTGAAGGACGCCGGCATGGAGGTCTGCTGCGGCGGCATCGTCGGGATGGGCGAGACCGTCGAGCAGCGCGCCGAGTTCGCCGGGCAGCTCGCCGAACTGGAGCCCGACGAGGTCCCGCTGAACTTCCTCGCGCCCCGCCCCGGCACCCCGTTCTCCGACCTGCCGCTCGTCGAGGGCCCGGACGCGCTCCGCACCATCGCCGCGTTCCGGCTCGCCCTGCCCCGGACGATCCTGCGCTACGCGGGCGGCCGCGAACTCACCCTCGGCGACCTCGGCACCCGCGAGGGCATGCTCGGCGGCATCAACGCGATCATCGTCGGCAACTACCTCACGACCCTGGGCCGCCCCGCCGAGAAGGACCTCGACCTGCTCACCGACCTCCAGATGCCCATCAAGGCCCTCAGCAAGACCCTCTAGGGCGCCCTCCGGTCACCGTCGTGGCCGTGGTGGACGCCCAGGAGGGCACGCTCACTTCCTCCAGGGCCTCCACTCGGTGGTCTCGATGTCGACGCCGAACGGATCGGGGAGGTGGATCGTCTCGCCGAACTCCCAGGACTCCTGGTGCAGGTAGGCGCCGGTGGCCTGGTCGGGGATGGAGTACAACGTCGTCCTTGGCATCTTGGGGGAGCGATCCACCAGGAGGTAGTAGGGGATCTCGGCGATGGCGTAGGCGCACCATTTCCGGTCGGCCCGCCGTTCGGACGGCCGCCGGTCGGTCACGGCGTTGCTCGGTGAGGTGACTTCCACGACCAGTTCGACCTGGTCGGGCACGAGCCTGAGGACTTCGTCCCGCCGGGCCGCCTCGTACACCTTTGCTTCCAGGATCACCAGATCCGGGATGTAACCCTCCCCGATGCAGACGAGGGACATGCCGGATCCCTGGTTGGTGCGCCAGGGGAAGTCCGGGTCGGTCACGCGCGCGCGCACCACGGCGACGGTGATGTCGTCGACGATGGTGTTGTGCGGGAACGACGGCGGGGGCGACACGACGACCTGTCCTCCGATGACCTCGATCCGTGACCCTTCGGGGGCGTCGACGAAGTCATCGAGCTCGCCGCGCAGCCAGAGGTTGTAAGGCGTGTCGGGCAGCTCCGACACGCGCACTTCCGGCTGGATGCTCACCTGGTGCCGCCTCTCCCTCACGATCCGACTCCCGTCATCGTAGGGAACACATGTTCGGAGTGTATGCGAAACGTCGCGCTCCGTGCGGGTCCCGGGAAGGGGGTGAGGGGAGGTCAGTGGCGGCGGAGGCGGGTGATGAACTTGTAGCGGTCGCCGCGGTAGAGGGACTGGGCCCACTCGACCGGCTGGCCCGTCGTGTCGAAGGCGTGCCGGGACAGCAGGAGCATCGGCAGGCCGACGTCGACGCCGAGGAGCTGGGCGTCGTGCGGGGTGGCGAGGACGGTCTCGATCGTCTCCTCGGCCTCGGTGAGGTGGACGTCGTAGGCGGTCGCGAGCGTCTCGTACAGCGAGTGGTGGCGGGACAGCTCGCGGCGGAGGCCGGGGAAGCGGCGCGCGGGCAGGTGCGAGGTGTCGATCGACATCGGCTCGCCGTCGGCGAGGCGGAGCCGGTGGACGCGCAGGACGCGGCCGCCGGGGCGGATGCCGAGGAGGGTGGCGAGGTGCTCGTCGGCGCTGACGTACCCGGCCTCGAGGATGCGGGTCTCGGGGCGCAGGCCGTGGTGCCGCATGTCGGAGGTGTAGCTGACGAGCTGCAGCTCCTGGGACACCTTCGGCTTGGCGACGAACGTGCCCTTGCCCTGGATGCGCTGCAGGCGGCCCTCGACGACGAGTTCGGCGAGGGCCTGCCGGACGGTCGTGCGGGACGTCTCGTACTTCTCCGCGAGGGCCCGTTCGGGGGGCAGCGGGCTGCCGGGCGGGAGCGACTGGATCAGCTCGACCAGCAGCTCTTTCAGCTTGTAGTACTTCGGGATGCGGGGTGCGTGGCTCGAGTGGTGCCTACCGATGTCGCTCAACGTGGCCCGATCGAATCCGTGCTCGAATCCGCCCCCGTGCCGGGGCCCGCCCCTGACCTCCGTCACGGCATCTCCTCACGTTCATCATCGGTTCTCCCCGATGTTATGCGTGAAGACTACGGCCGGTAGCGCGCGCGATCTCCGCCAGGGCGCTCCCGAGGTTTGTGAGGTCGGCCTCGTCCACTGTGGCACGGGCGGTCAGCCGCAGGCACGCGCGTCCCTTCGGTACCGAGGGCGGGCGGAAGCAGCCGACGCGGACGCCGTGGTCAGCACAGATCTCCGCGCCGCGGAGCGCGGCGTGCGGCTCGCCCAGGTAGACGGGGACGACGGCCGCGGCGGGCGGCGCGGTCTCGAGGCCGGAACCGGCCGCGAGCGCGGTCATCCGGCGGGCGACGGCGCGGGCGCGGGCGGGCAGGCCGGGGTCGGACTCCAGGACGTCGAGGGCCGCGAGGGCGGCGCCGACGGCGGGCGGGTTCAGGCCCGTGTCGAAGATGAACGAGCGGGCCGTGTCGACCAGCGCGTCGACGACCTCGGGGGCGCCGAGGACCGCGCCGCCCTGGGACGCCAGGGACTTCGACAGCGTGAGCGTGAGGACGACGTCGGGTTCGCCCGCGAGGCCGGCGGCGTGCGCGGCGCCGCGGCCGCCCGCGCCGACGACGCCGAGGGCGTGCGCCTCGTCGACCACGAGGAGGGCGCCGTGCGACCGGACGAGCGCGTGCAGCTCGGCGAGCGGCGCGAGGTCGCCGTCGACGGAGAAGACGGCGTCGGTGACGACGATCGCGTGGTCCTCGTCGCGGTCGGCGAGGGCCTCGGCGACGGCGGCGGTGTCGCGGTGCGGGACGATCGCGACGCGGGACCGCGACAGCCGGCACGCGTCGACGATCGACGCGTGGTTCGTCTGGTCGGACACGACGAGGACGTCGGGGCCGGAGAGCGCGGTGACGGCGCCGAGGTTGGCGAGGAACCCGGAGGAGAACACGAGCCCGGCGGCGGCGCCGGTGAACGCGGCGAGCCGCCGGTCGAGCTCGGTGTGCAGCTCGGTGGTGCCGGTGACCAGGCGGGACCCGGTGGAGCAGGTTCCGAAGGCGCGGGCCGCGGCGGCGGCGCCGGCGGCGAGGCGGGGGTCGCCGGACAGCCCGAGGTAGTCGTTGGACGCCAGGTCGATCAGGTCGCGGGTGCGGGGCCGGAGCGTGCGGCGCAGTCCCGCCGCGTCCCGCCGCGCGGCCGCGTCCCGGAGCCTGGCGAGGGGATCTGCGGGGATCATGCGGGCATCCTGCCAGGTGCCCGCGGACGGGGGACGCGCGGGCCGCGCCAAAGGCGATGGGCGATGATGGTCGTGTGCCTACCTTGACCGATCTGGTCCGCGATCACACCGACCTGACCGAGACGGACGTGGAGTGGCTGCACGCCCTCGTGTCGGACTGGCAGCTGCTCGCCGACCTGTCGTTCGCCGACCTGCTGCTGTGGGTGCCGCTGCGGATCGGGGACGCGCCGCCCGCGGACGCGCGCGGCCGGGCCCTCGACACCGGCGCGGCCGTCCCCGGGTGGGTGGCGATCGCGCAGATGCGGCCGACGACCGGCCCCACCGCGTACCCGGAGGACCTGGTCGGGAAGGTGGTCCGGACGGGACGCCGGAAGCTGATCGACGTCGCGTGGCGGGAGCGCCGGATCGTCCGGGAGGGCGACCCGGAGTGGGGGAGCGGCATCCCGGTGCGGGAGGAGTCGATCCCGGTGCGGCGCGGCGCGAAGATCCTCGGGGTGATCCAGCGGAGCACGAACCTGAGTTCGGCGCGGACGCCGAGCCGGCTGGAGCTGACGTACCTGCAGTCCGCCAGCGACCTCGCGAAAATGATCTCCGAGGGGCGGTTCCCGGTGCCGGGGGAGGAGCCGAACCTGGTGCGCTCGCCGCGCGTCGGGGACGGGCTGATGCGGCTGGACCGGTCGGGGCGCGTCACGTACGCGAGCCCGAACGCGCAGTCGGCGTACCGGCGGCTCGGCTACCCGGCGGACCTGGTGGGCGAGAACCTCGGGGAGATCACCGCGGAGTTGTGCGACACCGGGGAGCCGCTGGAGGAGGCGCTGAGCGTGCTGCTCAGCGGCCGGGCGCCGCGCGAGGTGGAGGTGGAGGCGCACGGCCCGATCATGCAGCTGCGGACGATCCCGCTGGTCGTCGGCGGCACCCGGATCGGCGCGATCGTCCTGTGCCGGGACGTCACCGAGCTGCGGTGGCGGGACCGGGAGCTGATGACGAAGGACGCGACCATCCGGGAGATCCACCACCGGGTGAAGAACAACCTGCAGACGGTCGCGGCGCTGCTGCGGCTGCAGGCGCGGCGGCTGCGGATCCCGGAGGGGCGGGCGGCGCTGGACGAGGCGGTGCGGCGGGTCGGGTCGATCGCGATCGTGCACGAGACGCTGTCGCTCACCCCGGACGAGCTGATCGACTTCGACGACATCGCCGACCGGGTCATCACGATGGCGGGGGAGGTGTCGACGCCGGAGACCAAGGTCACGCCGAAGCGGACCGGGAACTTCGGGGTGCTGCCCGCGGAGATCGCGACGCCGCTCGCGATGGCGCTGACGGAGCTGCTGCAGAACGCCTTGGAGCACGGGCTCGCGAACCGGTTCGGGACGCTCGAGGTCGTCGCGCACCGGACGGGCGGCGGCCGCGACGGCGCCGCCGACGAGCCGTCCGACCTGCGGCGCAGGGCGGCGCGGCAGCCGGTGTGGGGGGAGCTGTCGGCGGCGGGCGAGCCGGAGCCGCGGCCGGACCGCCCGGACGGCCGGGACGCGGCGGGCGAGCGGCGCCTCGTCGTCGTGGTCGCGGACGACGGGGTGGGGCTGCCCGCGGACTTCGACGTGGAGAGCAGCAACAGCCTCGGGCTGCAGATCGTCCGGACGCTGATCGTGGGGGAGCTGGGCGGGAACCTGGACTTCCGGCGGCGGGAGGGCGGCGGCACGGAGGTCGTCGTGGACGTCCCGCTGGACCCCGACCACCGGGGCGGCCCGCCCCGGTGACCGTCCCGGCACGGCGAAATGCCCGCGACCTCGGGGTCACGGGCATTTCGGTGGTCTCGCGGCGCTGGTTCGGCTCTCCGGCCGGGCGGGCTCGGAGGCGGCGCCGTGTCGTGGACGGCGGTTACAGGCCGGCGTTCGCGCGGGTGCGGGCACGGGCGGCGCGGCGCTTGAGGGCGCGGCGCTCGTCCTCGCCCATCCCGCCCCAGACGCCCGAGTCCTGCCCGGACTCCAGCGCCCAGCGCAGGCAGGCGTCGGTGACGTCACAGCGCCGGCATACCTGCTTGGCCTCTTCGATCTGCAGGATCGCGGGCCCGGTGTTGCCGATCGGGAAGAACAGCTCGGGGTCCACGTCACGGCAGGCTGCGCGGTGGCGCCAGTCCATGCGGTCCACTCCTTCGTCAGGTGGTGGAGACACTCCACTCAATTGTGAACGGTTTCACATGTCGCGAACGCCCGGGGCGGCGGTGGCCGGGTCCAGGGGTGGTTGTTCGACGGCGCCGTGCGCAGGCGGTCGGCGTCATCGGGACCCCTGGTCGGGCGCACTTTGAGCGTGTCAGGGGCCTACTGGCAGGCGCAAGACCTTTGAGAAAGGATTCTCAAAGTATGGGTGTCGCATGTGTCACATCAGTGGGTCGATCGTGTTACTTGGATCTCAACACAACGACCGGGGCGCCTCATATGACGATCCTGATCGCCTTCGGGACCGAACGGAACGTCACACTGCGGTGCTCGCCGAGGTAGTCGCCGTCCAACTGAAAGGCGACGGGACGCTCCGCGCGCACCGTGACCTCCGCCGCGTCGTGCACGTTGACGACGTCCCGTCCCTGCACAGGACGGGTGCGGGCGAGCAGCATCCCCGCCACGGCCGCCAGCGTCGGCCCCACCCGCAGCGTCCGGATGCCGAACACGTCGAGGCCCCGCGCGAAGTGCGCGAGCGGACTCGGATTCACCGGAAGGCGGCCGACGAAAGTCCATGGCGACGTATTGGAGATGAACGCCAGGAACAGGCCCGATTTCGGCGGGCGCCCCGGCTGTTCCAAGGTGAGCGACGGCCGGCGCCGATCCGTGCCCGCGAAGAAATGACGAACGGCCGTTCGAACATAGAGCGACGGATCGGCCTTCCGCCCCGTTCCGCGATGCCGCTCGACCTCCCGGACGACCTCCGCGTCCAGCCCGACGCCCGCGCAGAACGTGAAGTACCGCTCGGGGCCGTCGCCCGGCCGCGCGACGCCCAGCCCGACCGTCCGGTAGCGGCCCGCCCGCAGCGCCTCCAGCACCACGCGGGTCGCGCTGATCGGGTCGTCGGGCAGCCCGAGCGCCCGCGCGAACACGTTCGCGCTCCCGCACGGCAGCACCGCCAGCGCGGGCGGCTCGGCGACGCCCGCCGACAGCAGGCCGTTCGCGGCCTCGTTGACCGTTCCGTCCCCGCCGACCGCGATCACCACGTCGTAACCGTCCGTGGCGGCGTTCCGGGCCAGTTCGACGGCATGCCCGCGGTGCCCCGTCTCGGCGATGACGAGGTCGAGGTCGCCGGCGCAGGCCCGGACCAGCAGTTCGCGGGCCCGCCGGGAGGTGGAGGTCGCCTTGGGGTTGGCGATGAGCATGGCGCGCACGGCGCCAGGTTACCGAGAGTCGCACCGGACGTTCCCCCGGAGTTCGCCCGGACGGCCGCCGCGCGTTCGTCCGGGCGGCGACCCGGGAGAGCCCACCGGGCCGGGCCGAGTAGGGTTTCGTTGTGTCCAAGCGTCTGAGCGCCGCCCGCCCCAAGACCGTGTACGCCGCCGCCGGCCTCGAAGCCGCGGAGGGCGCCGCCGCCGTCGTGTACGGCGCGTACGTCGGCGTGGAGACCGCCATCGGCGAACCCGTCGACCCGGTCAGCGCGATCGGTGTGACCGTCCTCGCCCTCGCCGGCGGGATCGGGATGCTCGCCTGCGCCCGGGGGCTGCTGCGCGCCGACCAGTGGAGCCGCGCCCCCGCCGTCCTCACCCAGCTGTTCGCGCTGCCGGTGGCGTGGTCGCTGTGGCAGGCCGAGCAGTACGCCATCGGCGTCCCGCTCGGCGTCGTCGCCGTCCTCGCCCTGATCGCCGTGCTCAGCCCGCCCAGCACCGCCTGGCTCGTCACCGACCACGACGAGGACGACGACGGCGATGACTCGGACGGCGGCGACTCGGACGGCGGCACGGACGCGGAGAAGCCCGCGGGGAAGTCGTCCGGCGGAAAGTAACGGGCCCGGCGGCCGAAGCCACCGGGCCCGCACGGGTCACTCGTCCGCGGTCAGGCCCTCGCGGAGCTGCGCCAGCGTCCGCGCCAGCAGCCGCGACACGTGCATCTGCGAGATGCCCAGCTCGGCCGCGATCTGCGACTGCGTCATGTTGCCGAAGAACCGCAGCAGCAGGATCTTCTTCTCCCGCGCGGGCAGCTTCTCCAGCAGCGGCTTGAGGGACTCCCGGTACTCGACGCCCTCCAGCGACTCGTCCACCATGCCGAGCGAGTCCGCCACCGCGGGCGCGTCCTCGTCACCGGAGTCGGGCGCGTCCAGGGACACGGTGGAGTAGGCGTTCGCCGACTCCAGGCCCTCCAGCACCTCCTCCTCGCTCATCTGCAGGTGGGCGGCCAGCTCGCTGACCGTCGGCGCGCGGCCCTCCCGCTGCGCCAGGTCGCTGATCGCCTTGGTGAGCGACAGCTTCAGCTCCTGCAGCCGGCGCGGCACCCGCACCGCCCAGCCCTTGTCGCGGAAGTGCCGCTTGATCTCGCCGACGATCGTCGGCGTCGCGTAGGTGGAGAACTCCACGCCGCGCTCCAGGTCGAACCGGTCGATCGACTTGATCAACCCGATCGTGGCGACCTGGATCAGGTCGTCCAGCCACTCGCCGCGGTTCCGGAACCGCCGCGCGAGGTACTCCACCAGGGGCAGGTGCAGCTCCACGAGCTGGTCGCGGATGCGCTGGCGCTCCGGGTCGCCCTCCGGCAGCTCGGCGAGGCGCTCGAACAGGGCGCGCGCCCGCGCGCGGTCCGGGACCGCGCTGTCGGACCGCTCGTTGTCCTCGCCCGCCAGGGTCGTCTTCTCCGTCACTGGGCCACACCCGCACCGCGCCGCTTCTGCAGCGTCACGGTGACCCGGTCGTCGGAGCCCGCCCGGGCGTCCACCTCGCCGGCCAGCGACGAGAGGACCGTCCACGCGAACGTGTCACGGCTGGGCTCCCGGCCGTCCACGGTCAGCACCGACACGGAGATGCGCATCGCCTCCCCGGTCAGCTCGAACTCGCACGACAGGTCCGTCCCGGGGACGGCCTGGGCCAGCAGCATCGCGCAGGCCTCGTCGACCGCGATGCGCAGGTCCTCGATTTCGTCCAGCGTGAAGTCCAGCCGCGCGGCGAGCCCCGCGGTGGCGGTCCGCAGGACGGACAGGTACGCGCTCGCGGCGGGCAACTTCACCGTCACCACGTCGCGGACGGACAACTTCGTACTGGCCGGCATTGCAGCGGTTTCCTCGGTCACGTCACTCCCTCGCAGGATGGTCCCGCTGTCATCGAAACTACCGCCTGCGAAGCACTCCGCGAGACTCCAACGCGCGTGTTTTCCTGCGCCACCCTCGGCGTCAGGCCGCGAGGCGGCCTTCCTTCAACGGGCGGCGCGTGCGATCGCTGCTGTGTTCATGGCGTCGCCTGCGGCTCCGGGCGCTGGGCGCCCTGCGCCTCCGGCACCGCGTGCGATTGCTGCATCGCTCCGACTCGCCCCAGGGGGCTCGCTGCGCGATCAGGTTCTCGCTCCGCTCGAACCTGGCTTCGCTCGCAATCGCAGTGGTTCCGGTCCGCTCTGGCTGGCGTGATGGCCGGGGTGGGTGCCCGGGGTGTTGGTTGTTTGGGTGGAAGCTGGTTGAGATTTTGCTGCTTTGGGGCGGCCCTCCTCGGGGCCGGGGCCGGGGGCGGGGCGGCTGGTCGGGCGTTCGGGGTCTGGGAGCGGTCGGTTGAGCTGGGGCGGGGTAGCCTGGCCGCCGTGATTCGACGTGCGATACCCGATGATGTTCCCGACATCCTGCGGCTCGTCCGCGACCTCGCCGAGTACGAGCGAGCCCTGCACGAGGTGAAGGCCACCGAGGAGCAGCTGCGCGAGCGGCTCTTCGGCGACGAGCCCAAGGTGTTCGCGCACGTCGTCGAGCACGATGATCGGGTCGTCGGGTTCGCGTTGTGGTTCCTGACCTTCTCCACGTGGAACGGGACGCACGGGATCTACCTGGAGGACCTGTACGTCGACCCGGACGTCCGGGGCCACGGGTACGGCAAGCTCCTGCTCACCGAGCTGGCCCGGGTCGCGGACGAACGCGGTTACGAGCGGGTCGAGTGGTCCGTGCTCGACTGGAACGAACCGGCCATCAAGTTCTACGAGTCCCAGGGCGCCCGTCCGCAGGACGAGTGGACGGTCTATCGCCTGACCGGCGACGCGCTGCGTTCGCTGGCGGCGCCCTCGGCGTCGGTCCGGTAACGACCAAGGCCCGGCCCCCGTCGGGCCGGGCCTTGAAGCACGGGGGTCAGCCCTGCTTGGTCTCCCAGAAGATCTTGTCGATCTCCGCGATGTGGGACAGCAGCTCGTCGGCCGTCTCGACGTCCATGCTGCCCTTGGTGCCGGCGGCACCGGCCAGCTTGGTGGCCTTGTTGAACAGCTCGTGGAGCTGCGGGTACTTCTCGAAGTGCGGCGGCTTGAAGTAGTCCGTCCACAGCACCCAGAGGTGCTCCTTGACCAGGTTGGAGCGCTGCTCCTTGATCAGGATCGCCCGAGTGCGGAACTCCGGGTCCTCGTTGGCGGCGTACTTCTCGCAGATCGCCTTGACCGACTCGGCCTCGATCCGGGCCTGCGCCGGGTCGTAGACGCCACACGGCAGGTCGCAGTGCGCGGAGACCGTCGTCTTCGGGCGCAGAAGCTTGAACACCTGCGATTCCCTTCCCTCGTTGCGGATCATGCTCAGGTCACCGACATTACCCTTGTGGCCCCGGCCGCGTGCGGCCAGGGACTCGGTATTTCGGCCTAAGACCCGGGCCGGCGGCCGCCGGTGAGGAGGGACATGCGGATCTGGGGGGCGCTGCTCGTGGTCGGCGTGCTCGCAGCCTGCTGGGCGCGGGGGCGGCTGCGGACGGCGCTGGTCGAGGGGGAGTCGATGCTGCCCGGGCTGCGGCCGGGGGACTGGCTCGTCGTCCGGGACGGTGCGCCGGCGGTGGGGGACGTCGTGGTGGCGCGGCATCCCGAGCGGACGGACCTGCTGATCGTCAAGCGCGCGGTGCGGCGGGAGGCGGACGGCTGGTGGCTGGAGAGCGACAACCAGCGGGCGCCCGGGCGGCGGGACAGCTGGGACTTCGGCGCCGTCCCGGACGGGCTCGTGCTCGGCCGGGTCGTGGCGCGCTACTGGCCCCCGTCGCGGTGGGGGACGGTGACGCGGGGCAGGCTCGGGCGGAGTGCGGCGGACGCGCGGGCGCGCGCGGCGCAGCGGACGGAGCAGTGGCGGCGGTCGCCGCCGGGGGAGCGGACGTAGAAGGCGCGGCCGCACGGGCGGGAGCGGCAGACGCCGAGGCGCGCGACGCCGTGCACGTCGATCTCGGCGGCGAGGCCCATCGCGGCGCGGGCGGCGTACCGGTCGGGGATCGAGCCGTGCTCGTTGCAGTGCAGGTACCAGCCGCGGTCGTCGTGCCGGGCGATCTGCGGGTGGATCGGGTGGCGGATCAGGAGCGTGTTGAGGCGTCGGACGGCGTCGTCGTCGGCGCCGTCCGCGGCGGCGTCGAAGATCGCGCGGAGCAGGGCGCGCAGTTCGCGCATGGAGTGCAGGTCGCGGAGCGCGATGCGTCCGGTGAAGTGCGGCCGGTCCGCCAGCAGGGCCCGCAGGGCGTCGAGGTCGTGCAGCTCGTCGATGTGCGGGCGCCGCGTGTTCACGAGATCGACCGCCAGGTCCGCGTACGAGGCGAGATCCACAGTCGCTCCTGACGGCGTCGTCCTGGGGGGCGAGTGGCGAAGAGCATTCCCTCGTGGCGGAAATTACACCGTTTCGTACGGAAAAAGCGGCGGCCCGTGTTCCGCGGGAACACGGGCCGCCGGGAAAGCTCAGATCCGGTTGACGCCTTCCTTGCGGGCCTGGGCGGCGACCGCGGCGGTGACCGCCGGCGCGACCCGGTCGTCGAACGGGCCGGGGATGACGTAGTCGGCGGTGAGGTCGTCGCCGACGATGCCGGCCAGCGCGTTCGCGGCGGCCAGCTTCATGCCCTCGGTGATCGAGTGGGCGCGGACGTCCAGGGCGCCGCGGAAGATGCCCGGGAACGCCAGCACGTTGTTGATCTGGTTCGGGAAGTCGCTGCGGCCGGTGGCGACGACCTTGGCGTGCCGGCGCGCGACGTCGGGGTGCACCTCGGGGGTGGGGTTGGACAGCGCGAACACGATGGCGTTGTCGGACATCGTGGCGACGCAGGACTCGCGCACCGTGCTGCCGGACAGGCCGATGAACACGTCGGCGCCCTTGAGCGCCTCCTCGGTCGAGCCCTTGAGGCCGGTCCGGTTGGTGATCGCGGCGATCCGCTCCTTGATCGGGTTGAGCCCGTCGCGGCCCGCGTAGATGAGGCCCTTGCTGTCGGACAGCGCGATGTCGCCGATGCCGGCCTCGATGAGGATCTGCGAGACGGCGATGCCGGAGGCGCCCGCGCCGGCCACGACGGCGCGCAGCTCCGAGAGGGGCTTGCCGACGTAGCGGGCGGCGTTGGTGAGCGCGGCGAGCGCGACGATCGCGGTGCCGTGCTGGTCGTCGTGGAAGACGGGGATGTCGAGGGCCTCGCGGAGCCGCTCCTCGATCTCGAAGCAGCGGGGTGCGCTGATGTCCTCGAGGTTGATGCCGCCGAAGCTCGGCGCCATCCGGATCACCGTGTCGACGATCTCGTCGACGCCCGTGCAGCTCAGTGCGATCGGCACCGAGTCGACGTCGGCGAACTCCTTGAACAGGAGCGACTTGCCCTCCATGACGGGCATGGACGCGGCCGGGCCGATGTCGCCGAGCCCGAGCACGGCGGTGCCGTCGGTGACGACGGCGACGACCTTGGACGTCCACGTGTACTCGTACGCGAGTTCGGGACGGTCGGCGATGGCGGTGCAGACGCGCGCGACGCCGGGCGTGTAGGCGAGGGAGAGGTCTTCCTTGTTGCGCACCGGGATGGTCGAGCGCATTTCGAGCTTTCCGCCCCGGTGCAGCGGAAATGCCGGATCGTCGTCCAGTGTGCGCGGTTCTGTGGGAATGGGCTGAGCAGCCACAGCGACCCCTGTCTGTGAAAGTTGATCTGCTTTCGAGTGATGCCGCCGCGGTGGTGTGGTCTGGTGGCCGTCACCATGGTGGTCATCTCGCGACGTACGGGGGTCACCCGTTGTCCGATTGTGCCATACCGTCCGCTGCCGGTCCGGGGGCCGGGGCGGTGGCGGCCGTCACGTAAGGGAGAGCGAATCGTCGCCGGACGGTTACACCTCGTGGTGATCATGGGCACGACTGAGACGTGATCGGAGCTGCCTCGTTGTCCGATTGTGTCGCACCCTTAACCGAGGCAATGCCCGTTATGCGCCAAAATGTGCTCCTGACCTCCGGATCCTCGTGGATCCGCTGACTTCGACTGGAGGGGGAACCCGTGATCACCGGTTCTCTGCGCCGCCGCGCCGTCGCGGCAGGCGCGCTCGTCCTGACGGGGGCCCTCGCCCTCTCCGCGTGCGGCTCCGAGGAGGACGGCGGCGGTGGTTCGGAGGCCGCGTCCGGGGTGGCCGTCGACTCCAAGCTCGCCGGCATGGTCCCCGAGAACATCAAGAGCGACGGCAAGATCATGATCGGCTCGGACGCCTCGTACCCGCCCAACGAGTCGGTGGACCCGGCCTCGCAGGAGATCGTCGGCTGGGACGTCGAGCTGTTCGAGGCCGTCGCGGCCAAGCTCGGCCTGAAGACCGAGTTCCAGAACGCGGGCTTCGACACGATCATCCCGGGCGTGCAGTCCGGCAAGTACGAGATCGGCGTCTCCTCCTTCACCGACACCAAGGAGCGCGAGCAGGCCGTCGACTTCGTCACGTACTACTCGGCGGGCACCGCGTGGGCCGCGCTCAAGGGCAACCCCAAGCAGGTCGACCCGGACAACGCGTGCGGCAAGAGCGTCGGCGTCCAGCAGGGCACGGTCCAGGTCGAGGACCTGGAGGCCCGCAGCAAGGAGTGCACCGACGGCGGCGAGCCGGCCATCAAGAGCGTCGTCCGCAAGCAGCAGACCGAGGTCAACAACGACCTGGTGGCGGGCAAGATCGACGCGATGGCCGCCGACTCGCCGATCGTCGGCTACGCCGTCAAGCAGACCGGCGACAAGCTGGAGATCATCGGCGAGGCGTACGACACGGCACCCTACGGCTACGCGCTCAACAAGCAGAGCGGCCAGTTCAAGGAGGCCGTGCAGGGCGCGCTGAAGGCGCTGATGGCCGACGGCACCTACAAGAAGATCCTCGAGGAGTACGGGGTCGAGAGCGGCGCGATCACCGAACCGGCGATCAACGCGGCGCAGAGCTGATCGCATGACGATCGGCGACGACGTCGGGAAGGGACGGCCCGACCCCATCAAGGCCGTCCCCGTCCGGCACCCCGGACGCTGGGTCGGCGCGGCCGTCGTGCTGGTGCTGGTCGCGATGTTCATCCACTTCCTGCTGACCAGCAAGGCCCTCGAGTGGTCCGAGCAGTGGGAGTACCTGTTCTCCGAGCCGGTGCTGGAGGGCGTCCGCAACACGGTCTGGCTGACGCTCGCCGCGATGGTCGGCGGGACGGCGATCGGCATCGTGCTCGCCCTGATGCGGCTGTCGTCCAACCCGCTGCTCAGCGGCGCGGCCTGGATCTACCTGTGGTTCTTCCGCGGCACCCCGCTCTACACCCAGCTGCTGATCTGGGGCGCGATCGGAACGCTGTTCCCCACGGTCGGGATCGGCGTCCCGTTCGGGCCCGAGTTCAAGACCTGGGAGACGCAGGCGCTCATCAACGCCGCGAGCGCGGCGGCCCTCGGGCTGATCCTCAACGAGGCCGGCTACATGGCCGAGATCGTCCGCGCCGGGATCCTCTCGGTGGACGAGGGGCAGCAGGAGGCCGCGAGCGCCCTCGGCATGTCGCGGGCGCAGACGATGCGCCGGATCGTGCTGCCGCAGGCGATGCGGGTGATCGTCCCGCCGACGGGCAACGAGTCGATCTCGATGCTGAAGAACACGTCGCTCGTCGCGGCCGTCCCGTACGCGGAGCTGACGTTCACCGCGCAGACGATCTACGCCACCACGTACAAGATCATCCCGATGCTGGTGATGGCGTGCCTGTGGTACCTGCTGATCTCCTCGATCATGATGATCGGCCAGCACTACCTGGAGCGGCACTACAGCAAGGGCACCAGCAAGGGCGAGACGGCCCGGGCGGGCCTCCGGTTCCGCGGCGGCGGTGGCGGCCAGTGACCGGCGGGACGAGCGAGGTGAGGAATCCGTGAGCGACGCTCTGGCGAAGGGCCCCGCGTCCGGCGGCCCGATGGTGCGCGCCGAGCAGGTGCACAAGTCGTTCGGCCGCACGGAGGTCCTCAAGGGGATCGACCTGGAGGTCAGGCCGGGCGAGGTGATGTGCGTCATCGGCCCGTCCGGGTCCGGCAAGTCCACCTTCCTGCGCTGCATCAACCACCTCGAGAAGATCAACGCGGGACGCCTGTACGTGAACGGGCACCTGGTCGGCTACCGGGAGAAGGGCGGGAAGCTGTACGAGCTGCGCGACAAGGAGGTCGCCGCGCAGCGCCGCGAGATCGGCATGGTCTTTCAGCGGTTCAACCTGTTCCCGCACATGACGGCGCTCGAGAACGTCATGGAGGCGCCCGTCCGGGTCAAGCGGCAGCCCAAGGCGGAGGTCCGCGAGCGGGCGACGGCCCTGCTGACCCGGGTCGGGCTGGGCGACAAGGCGAACAGCTACCCGGCGCAGCTGTCCGGCGGGCAGCAGCAGCGGGTGGCGATCGCGCGGGCGCTGGCCATGGAGCCCGCACTGATGCTGTTCGACGAGCCCACGTCGGCGCTCGACCCCGAGCTCGTCGGCGAGGTCCTCGAGGTCATGAAGCAGCTCGCCCTGGACGGCATGACGATGATCGTCGTCACGCACGAGATGGGGTTCGCCCGCGAGGTCGGCGACTCCCTCGTCTTCATGGACGAGGGCGTCGTGGTCGAGAAGGGCGCGCCCCGCGAGGTGCTGGCGAACCCGCAGCACCCGCGCACCCAGGACTTCCTGTCCAAGGTGCTCTGATCCAGGGTGCTCTGACGGCGTTGCTCGGACGGCCCGCTCCCGCACGGGGGCGGGCCGTCCGGCGTCCCGGACGGGCCGTTAGTGTGCGTTCATGTTCGCTGTCACCGCCACGAAGATCGACGCAGACGACCCGCTGTCCGGCCTGACGACGGGGGAGCGCCCCGAACCCGAGGTGCCGGACGGCTGGACGACCGTCACCGTCAAGGCCGCCGCCCTCAACCACCACGACCTCTGGTCGCTCAAGGGCGTCGGGCTGCCCGCCGACCGGCTCCCGATGATCCTCGGCTGCGACGCGGCCGGGATCGACGAGGACGGCAACGAGGTGATCGTCCACTCGGTGATCGGCGACCCGGACCGGGGCGGCGGCGACGAGACCCTCGACCCGAAGCGGTCGCTGCTCTCCGAGGTGCACCCCGGCACCCTCGCCGAGAAGGTCGCGGTGCCGCGCCGCAACCTCGTCCCCAAGCCGGCCGGGCTGTCGTTCGAGGAGGCCGCCTGCCTCCCGACGGCGTGGCTCACCGCGTACCGGATGCTGTTCGACAAGGCCGGCCTCGAGCCCGGCGGCAGCGTCCTCGTGCAGGGCGCGGGCGGCGGCGTCGCCTCGGCGGCGATCGCGCTGGCGTCCGCCGCCGGGTTCCGCGTCTACGCCACCAGCCGCAGCGCGGACAAGCGCCGTCGCGCGGAAGAACTCGGCGCGGACGCGGCGCTGGAGACCGGCGCGCGGCTGCCCGAGCGGGTCGACGCGGTGATCGAGACGGTCGGGCAGGCCACCTGGGCGCACTCGCTGAAGTCGCTGCGGCCCGGCGGGCGCGTCGTGGTGTCCGGCGCGACGAGCGGGCAGGTGCCCCCGGCCGAGCTGAACCGGGTGTTCTTCCTGCAGCTCCAGGTCATCGGCTCCACCATGGGCACCCGCGGGCAGCTCGAACGGCTCGCGCGGTTCCTGGTCAAGACGGGCGTCCGCCCGACGGTCGACCGGGTGCTGCCGCTGCGGGACGCCCGCGCCGGGTTCGCGGCGATGGCCGAGGGCGACCTCTTCGGCAAAATCGTCTTCACGCCCTGACGGCCCTGCGGGGGGCCGTGCGCGTCACGGCCCCCCGTCGCCGTTCCGGCCGTCCGGGCCGCCGAAGACGTCCCGCCGCAGCCGCTCGCGCGTCTCGTCCAGCAGGGCGCGGGCGGCGGCGAGGGCGTCGTCGTCGAGCCGCGCGTCCCCGGCGGCCTTGCGGACGTCCTCCACGAACCGCCGCAGGTGCCGCTCGAGCTTGAGGCGGGCGACGTCCTCCGTGGACCCGGTCGCCGTCTTCCAGGCGTCCTCCCAGGTCTGCCGCCACTCCTCCTTCCACGCCTGCGTCTGGTCGCGCCAGTAGTCCTTCTGCCGCCGCCACTCGTCCTTCTGCCGCTCGGTGGTCTCCCGCCACACGTCCTTCTGCCGCTCGGACGTCTCGCGCCACGCGTCCTTCGACGTCGCGCGGCCCTGGTCGCGCATCGTCTTGGCTGCCTGGCTCAGCTCCTCGCGCAGCGTCCGGACGGTCTCCCGCACGTCCTGCTGGACGCCGCGGGCGAACTCCTGCGCCGACGCGGAGATCTCCTCCTCCAGGTCGGCGAGCTCGTCCATCCGGTGCTCCAGCTCCTCGCGACCCTTGTCGGTCAGCGAGTACACCTTCTTGCCCTTGATCACCTCGTGGGTGACCAGGCCCTCCGACTCCAGCCGGGCCAGCCGCGGGTAGATCGTGCCGGGGGACGGGGAGTAGACGCCGAGGAAGCGGTCCTGCAGCAGCCGGATCATCTCGTAGCCGTGGCGCGGGCTCTCCTGCAGCAGCTTCAGCAGGTAGAGGCGGAGGCGGCCGTGGCCGAAAACGGGGCTCAACTCACTTCTCCATTCCGGGGGCGTCGATCCCCGGCGCGTCGTCCTCGGCGCGCCCGAGGAGCGTGACGGCGCCGGACACGGTGTTGACCGCGACCCGCCCGGAACCGTCGCCGATCTTGCCGTTGACGCTGCGCGAGACCGTCCGGTCCTGGTGGTCCAGTTCGGGGAACGACGTCTCGATGCGCCCGGCGGCCGAGTTCAGCGACACGTGCGCGCCCGCCGACTCGGGGATCCGCAGCGCCACCTCCCCGGACACGCTGTTGACCTCGATCCGGCACCCGCCGGGCAGGTCGACGTCCGCGGCGATGCGCCCGCTGACCGTCCGCGCCCCGAGCCGCTCGATCGACGCGCCGGCCAGCGCGAGGTCCCCGGACACGGACGTGAACGAGACCGTGCCGTCCAGTCCCTGCGCCTCGATCGCCCCGGACACGGTGTTCGCGTCGATCGCGCCCGCCACCCCGTCGAGCGTCACGTCGCCCGACGCGCTCTTGATGGACGTCCGGACCGTCATCCCCGTGACGACCGCGTCCGCCGACACGAGGTTCAGGCTCACCGGGCAGTCGTGCGGGACGGTCACGGTGATCGTCGCCCGCGCCTTCTGCGTGCGCAGCCAGGTGAGGACGCCCTCCCACAGCTTCTCGTGGCTGACCGTCAGCATCCCGGCCTCGTGCGAGACCGCCAGCGGCGGCCCCTCCACGTCACCGATCATGATCGACGGCCGCTCGTCGGAGGCCAGCACCGAGACGCTGCCCGCGATCAGCGTCGCGCGCAGCGCCACCACGCCGTCGAAGTCGAGGGTGGTCGGTTCGTCGATCGTCCAACGCGACATGTCGCCTGCCCTTCCGCCGAGGACCCGTTCCACTCAACACGATATGTCGCGTCACCGGAAAGTCAAGACATATCGCGTGTCCATGGGTGCGCGCGGCCGGAGGCGCCCGGCGACTGACGGGGGTTCCAGGGGGTCGTCCCCCTGGGCGAAATCAATCCTCGTCCTCGTCGTCCAGGCGGGCCAGCCAGGTGGCGAGGCGTTCGACCGGGGTCTCGAACTCCGGGTTGAGGTCGACGAACTCGCGGAGGCGCTCGGCGAGCCAGGCGAGCGACACCTCCTCCTCGCCGCGCCGGTCCGTCAGCTCCTCGATGCCGCGGTCGGTGAAGTACATGCCGATAGATCCTCTATGTCCAGGGACGCCGAGGGCTCCGACGCGTGCGCCGGAGCCCTCGGGTGTCGCGTTCCGCTACTTCTGCTCGCCGAACAGCCGCGCCATCAGCGCGTCCTGCTCCGCCTGGTGCAGCTTCGCCGAACCCACCGCGGGGGACGACGACGCCGGGCGCGACACCCGCGACATCTTCAGCCCCTCGATGTGGTGCGGCAGCTTCAGCGCCATGAACGGCCAGGCGCCCATGTTCGCCGGCTCGTCCTGCACCCAGACGACCTCGACGTCCGCCGGGTACTTCGCGAGCTCCGCCTTGATCTCGTCGACCGGCGGCGGGTACAGCCGCTCGACCCGGACGATCGCGGTGTCGGTGGCGCCGGCGGCCTCCCGCGCCTTCACCGTGTCGTAGTAGATCTTGCCGGTGGTCAGCAGCACCCGCCGGACGTTCTTCGCCTCGATCGCCGGGTCGCTCTCCGGGATGACCGGCTGGAACGCGCCCTCGGTGATGTCGGCGACCTTCGACGTCGCCGCCTTCAGCCGCAGCAGCGACTTCGGCGTGAACACGACCAGCGGCTTGCCGCGGCCCGACAGCACCTGCCAGCGCAGCAGGTGGAAGTAGTTCGCCGGGGTCGTCGGGTAGACCACCGTCATGTTGTCCTGCGCGCACAGTTGCAGGTAACGCTCGATGCGCGCGGACGAGTGGTCCGGCCCCTGGCCCTCGTAGCCGTGCGGCAGCAGCAGCACGACGCTGGAGTGCTGGCCCCACTTCTGCTCACCGGACGAGATGTACTCGTCGACGATGTTCTGGGCGCCGTTCGCGAAGTCGCCGAACTGGGCCTCCCACGCCACGAGCGCGTCCGGGCGGGTCATCGAGTAGCCGTACTCGAAGCCCATCGCCGCGTACTCGCTGAGCAGCGAGTCGTGCACGTAGAACTTCGACACGCCCTGGTCGAACCGCTTGAGCGGGGTGTACTCCTCGCCCGTCTTCCGGTCCACCAGCACGGCGTGCCGCTGGCCGAACGTGCCGCGCCGGGTGTCCTGCCCGACGAGCCGCACCGGGTGCCCGTCGATCAGCAGCGAGCCCATCGCGAGCAGCTCGCCGGTCGCCCAGTCGAACGCATCGTCGTCGATCGACTGCACGCGGCGCTGCAGGATCGGCTGGAGCCGCGGGTGCACGGTGAAGCCGTCCGGCAGCGTGACCTGCGTCTCGATGATCCGCTTGACCGTCTCCACCGGGATCGCCGTCCCCGCCGACCCGTGGTCGATCGGGATGCTCTCCTCGACGTCCGGCTTGACGACCGAACCCGGCTCCAGCGGCTTCTTGACCGCCTCGCGGGTCTCGGTGAAGGCCCGCTCCAGCTGCTCCTGGTAGTCGCGGAGCGCCTGCTCGGCCTCTTCGACCGTGATGTCGCCGCGGCCGATCAGCGCCTCGGTGTACAGCTTGCGCACCGACCGCTTCGCGTCGATCAGGTCGTACATCAGCGGCTGCGTGAACGAGGGGTTCTCGCCCTCGTTGTGGCCCCGCCGCCGGTAGCAGACCATGTCGATGACGACGTCCTTCTTGAACGTCTGCCGGTACTCGAACGCCAGCCGCGCCACCCGCGCGCACGCCTCGGGATCGTCCCCGTTGACGTGGAAGATCGGCGCCTGGATCATCCGCGCGACGTCCGTCGAGTACACGCTGGACCGCGAGTACTCGGGCGCCGTGGTGAACCCGACCTGGTTGTTGATGATCACGTGGACGGTGCCGCCCGTCCGGTAGCCGCGCAGCTGCGACAGGTTCAGCGTCTCGGCGACGACGCCCTGCCCCGCGAACGCCGCGTCCCCGTGCACGAGGATCGGCAGCACGCTGAAGCCCGCCTCGCCGACGTCCAGCAGGTCCTGCTTGGCGCGGACGACGCCCTCCAGCACCGGGTCGACCGTCTCCAGGTGGGACGGGTTCGCGACCAGCTCGGTGTGGATCTTGGAGCCGTCGTCGGCGACGAAGTCGCCGGACGCCCCCAGGTGGTACTTGACGTCACCGGAGCCCTGCGCGCTGCGCGGGTCGAGGTTGCCCTCGAACTCGCCGAAGATCTGCCCGTAGGACTTGCCGACGATGTTCGCCAGCACGTTCAGCCGGCCGCGGTGCGCCATGCCGATGACGACCTCGTCCAGGCTGGCCTTCGCCGCCGCGGAGATCACCGAGTCCAGCAGCGGGATGACGGACTCGCCGCCCTCCAGCGAGAACCGCTTCTGCCCGACGAACTTCGTCTGCAGGAACGTCTCGAACGCCTCGGCGTTGTTGAGCCGCCGCAGCACGTGCAGCTGCTCCTCGCGGGACGGCTTGTCGTGCGGGACCTCGACGCGCTCCTGGATCCAGGCGCGCTCCTCGGGGTCCTGGATGTGCATGTACTCGATGCCGACGGTCCGGCAGTAGGCCATCCGCAGCACGCCGAGGATGTCGCGCAGCTTCATCGTCGGCTTGCCGCCGAACCCGCCCGTCGCGAACTCCCGCTCCAGGTCCCACAGGGTGAGCCCGTGCTTGAGGATGTCGAGGTCCGGGTGGCGGCGCTGCTTGTACTCCAGCGGGTCGGTGTCGGCCATCAGGTGGCCCCGGACCCGGTAGGCGTGGATCAGCTCGTGGACGCGCGCGACCTTGGCGACGTCGTCCTCGTGCGTGGCGGAGATGTCCTTGACCCAGCGCACCGGCTCGTACGGGATGCGCAGGGCCTCGAAGATCTCGTCGTAGAAGCCGTCCTCGCCGAGCAGCAGCTCGTGGATGCGGCGCAGGAAGTCGCCGGACTGCGCGCCCTGGATGATCCGGTGGTCGTACGTGGAGGTCAGCGTCATGACCTTGCTGATCCCCATGCGCGACAGCGTCTCGCCGGACGCGCCCGCGAACTCCGCCGGGTACTCCATCGCGCCCACGCCGATGATCGTGCCCTGGCCGGGCATCAGCCGCGGCACGGAGTGCACGGTGCCGATGGTGCCCGGGTTCGTCAGGCTGATCGTCGTCCCCTGGAAGTCGTCCAGGGTGAGCTTGTTGCCGCGGGCCTTGCGGACGATCTCCTCGTAGGCGGCCCAGAACTGGCGGAAGTCCAGCGTCTCGGCGGCCTTGATGCTCGGCACGACCAGCTGCCGCGACCCGTCCGGCTTCTGCAGGTCGATCGCGAGCCCGAAGTTCACGTGCTCGGGCCGGATCAGCACCGGCTTGCCGTCCACCTCGGTGAACGCCGCGTTCATCTCGGGCATCGCCACGAGCGCCTTGACGATCGCGTACCCGATCAGGTGGGTGAAGGAGACCTTCCCGCCGCGCCCGCGCTTGAGGTGGTTGTTGATGACGATGCGGTTGTCGATCAGCAGCTTCGCCGGGACGGCGCGCACGCTCGTCGCCGTCGGCACCGCCAGGCTGGCCTCCATGTTGGTGGCCGTCCGGGCGGCGACGCCGCGGAGCTTGACCTCCTCCGCGCCCGCCGGCACCGGCGGCGGCGCCGGCTGCTTCTTCTCGGCCTTCGGCGCCGGCTTCGCGGGCGGCTGCTGCTTCGGTGTCGGCGGAGCCGCCGTGCCGTTCGCGCCCTTGGGGGCAACGGCGCCCGTCGACGGGCCCGGGGTGGTCGCGGCAGGCCGGCTGTCCGGCTGGTAGTCCGCGAAGAAGTTCCACCAGGCTTCGTCAACCGAGTTCGGGTCTTCGAGGTACTTCTGGTACAGCTCGTCGACCAACCACTCGTTGGCGCCGAAATCTGTCATCTTCGGGTCGGCACTAGGTTGCGACGACTCTGTCGACACGGCGGAGATCGCCCTCTTCCGCAGCTCGCAGGTAAGTGTTGAGACGTGTCAAGGCTATCGTGTGTTTATTGCGGCGTCCTCGGTGTCGCACACCGGGGGGCCTTTCTCCGACGGACGCCGCGTCCGATCGCCGCGTCGCTCAGACTCGCCCGAGGGCTCCCTCGGCGACCGGCTTCGCGCAGGCGCCGCCCCGGCTTCGCTCGCAGTCGCAGTGGTGCAGGTCCGCTCGTGCTCGGTCGGCCGGACGGGACGAGCGCCGCGCCCGTCCCGGCGAGATCGGCGCTCGCATCCCAGGACGAAGCCTCCCATAGTGTGGCCAAGGTCACGGTTTGAAACGCCGAAATCGTCGCGGATCAGGCCGGACGGCCACGCCTCCGTATCCCCGGCGGAGAGCCGCCCCGCCCCGGCGGCGACGCCCCCCGAGTCAAGGGTGCCGTCAGGCCCGAACCGTCCCGTCCCGTGCCCAGGGGCCGAGACGGAAGGCCGCCTCGCGGCCTTCGGCCGGAGGCGGCGCCTGGGGCACGCGGTCGTGCTCAGTGGGTGTGAGGGGCGACCGTGGGGCCCTCGCTGGCCTGGACGAGGACGAAGCCCTGGCCCTGGTAGGCGAGCTGCATGGCCTCGCCGCTGCCGCGGCCGATGAGGGCGCCCGCCTTGAAGGTCTTGTTGACCCCGACCTGGAGGGTGGTGCTCCAGGCGACGGCGGACTGGCCGTCGGCGAAGGTCGGGGCGCGGCCGCAGTCGAGCATGACCGGGGTGCCGTGGGTGGTGAGGGCGACCCAGCCGGTGCCCTGGAGGGTCGTGTTGAACAGGCCGCCCGCGGCGATGCCCGCGCCCTGCACCCGCTGGATGTCGGACTGCAGGTGGGAGTCGTAGGCGAGGATGTTGGAGCCGTTGACGGTGAGGCCCTCGTTCTCCAGGTAGAAGAGGTGGATGTCGTCGGCGTCGTTGGCGACGAACAGCAGGCCCTGGCCGCGGACGCGCATCAGGGGCACGCCCTCGCCGGTGAGGGCCTTCTTGAGGAACTTGCCCATGCCGCCGGAGCCCTCGTAGTCGAAGTCCATCTGGCCCTGGAACGCGACCATCGAGCCCTGCCGGGCCAGGACGTCGCCGTTCAGGTGGATCCGGAGCATCTTGGAGTTCTGGAGGGCGAAGTGGCCGGGGAGCTGCTGTCCCTGGTCCATGTTTCCGAAGAACTGGCTGCGCATGGTCGGGGCCTCTCGGTGCTGGTATCTAACGGTTCCGCAGCATAACGATGGGTCGGGACAGTGGTGACCAGACCGTGATCATTCGTCCCAGGCGATCGCGGGCCCCTTGGGGACGACCCCGGACGGGTTGATGTTGCGCTGCGTCACGTAGTAGTGCCGCTTGATGTGGTCGAAGTTCGTCGTCTCGCCGAACGCGGGGATCGCGTACAGGGCGCGTGCGTACGCCCACAGGTTCGGGTAGTCGGTGAGGCGGCGCAGGTTGCACTTGAAGTGCGAGTAGTAGACGGCGTCGAAGCGCGCGAGGGTCGGGTAGAGCCGGACGTCCGCCTCGGTGAGGTCGTCGCCGAAGAGGAACCGGCGGTCGGCGAGGCGTTCCTCGAGGGCGTCGAGGGTGGCGAAGAGGGCGTCGAACGCCTCCTCGTACGCGGCCTGCGAGGTCGCGAAGCCCGCCTTGTAGACGCCGTTGTTGACGGTCCGGTAGACGAGGTCGTTCAGTTCGTCGATCTCGGGCCGGAGGGCCTCCGGGTAGAGGTCGGGCGCGCCGGGACGGTGGAACGCGGCGAACTCGGTCTCGAACGTGGTGGTGATGTTCGGGAAGTCGTTCGTGACGAGGCGTTCGGTGCGGGCGTCCCAGATGCAGGGCACCGTGTAGCGGCCCTCGAAGGACGGGTCGCGCGCCAGGTAGAGCTCGGAGAGGAACTCGGCGTTCGTGACCGGGTCGCGCTCGGGGAACCGCCAGCCGCGCTCGTCCCGGATGGGGTCGACGACGTTCACGCCGATGACGTCCTCGAGGCCGAGGAGGCGGCGGACGATCAGCGTGCGGTGGGCCCACGGGCACGCGTAGGACACGAACAGCCGGTAGCGGCCGGGTTCGGCGGGGTATCCGGACGAGCCGTCGGCGGTGATGCGGTCGGTGAAGCGGTTCGGCTGCCGGACGAACCGGCCGCCCTCGACCTCCTGCACGGACATGCCGATTCCTCCTTCGGAGAAGGTGCTGCTCGCCACGATAGTCAGATCTCCATGCGTCCGGAGAAGACCGGGAGGTCCAGGTAGGTGCGGACGCCGGGGGCGGCGCGGCAGACGGCGGGGATCGAGTTCAGCGCGTGCGCGGCGGCGGCCGAGACGTCGTCGGACACCCAGGCGTCGTCGGTGGTGAGGGCGAGGGACGGGCGGCCGTCGACGCGGACGGAATGCCCCGGGTCGCCCCAGTCGGGGACGCGCGCGGCGTCGGCCTTGTAGATGACCTCGGCGGTGATCGCGGGACGGGCGCCGATGAGGCCGCTGAACGTCCAGCGGGCCGCCGCGACGGTGCCGTGCGGGATGCGGCCGGCCGCGATCTCCAGGTCGGTCCCGGCGAGCCGGTGGTCGACGTCCACGTCGATCTCGTCGAGGTCGGCGCCGAGGCCGGCGGCGACGAGGTGGAGGCATTCGGAGTAGAGGGTGCGCATGGCGGTGCGGGCCGGGCGGAGGGAGCGCAGGAAGGCGTCCTCGTCGCGGCCGAACCCGAGCATGTGGTGGACCATCCCCCAGGACGGGTGCCCGGAGAGATCGGAGCACTCGCGCGAGTACACGTGCGTGATGCGGCGGACCAGCCGGGCCAGGACGAGGGGGAGGACGTCGGCCATGAAGCCGCCGTTGAACCCGGTGCCGTGGACGGACGTGCCGCCCTGCTTGCACGCCCGTTCGAGTTCGTCGACGAGGTGGGGGCCGTGGGCCGCGGGGTAGACGAGGCCGTTGGTGCAGACGACGTTCTTGCCCGAGGCGAGGAGGGCGCAGACGGTGTCGATGTCGTCGAGCGGGGGCCGTCCGGGCGCGTAGACGACGCAGTCGGCGTCCAGGGCGAGGACGTCGTCGAGGTCGCGGGTCGCGAGGACGCCCGTCGGCGCGCGCCCGGCGAGCGTCCCGGCGTCGGAGCCCTCCTTGGCGAGGGTGTGCACCCACACGCCGGCCAGTTCCATGTCGGGACGGTCGAGGACGCCGCGGATGACGCTGCGGCCGAGCGCGCCGGTGGCCCACTGCACGACGCGGATCGGGCGGTCGGAAGGGCTCATGGGCTGCTCCTCGCGGCGTCGAACGGGCGAGCCGATGGGGGAGGAGACTACGCCGGGCGTCCGGCGGAATACGGCAATTGACGCAACTTTCCCTCTTGTCCCACTGTACGCGGGACTGCTGTCCCGTCCAGGCGGGAAGGAACCACGGGGGCCGCTCCCGAGCGGGATTCGGTTAGGTGGTACCACTGGGTAACCCCCGGGTGATTATCTGGGGGGCGTAGTCGGTGCTCGATGTGAGGAGACACAGATGGCGGAACTGCGCTACGACGGCCGGGTCGCGGTCGTGACCGGTGCGGGGCACGGGCTCGGCCGGCAGCACGCGCTGGAGCTGGCCTCCCGCGGCGCGAAGGTCGTCGTGAACGACCTCGGCGGCGACCGCTCGGGCGTCGGCGCCGACGCCGGCCCGGCGCAGCAGGTCGTCGACGAGATCAAGAAGAACGGCGGCGAGGCCGTCGCCAACCCCGACAACGTCGCCACCCCCGAGGGCGCGCAGGCGATCGTCCAGACCGCGCTGGACACGTTCGGCAAGGTCGACATCGTCATCAACAACGCGGGCATCCTGCGCGACAAGTCGTTCAAGAACATGACCCCGGAGGAGTTCGACGCGGTCATCGCCGTGCACCTGCGCGGCTCGTTCCTGGTCTCCAGCGCCGCCTGGCCGCACCTGCGCGAGCAGAGCTACGGGCGGATCGTCAACACCTCGTCCCCCGCGGGCCTGTTCGGCAACTTCGGCCAGGCCAACTACTCGACGGCGAAGATGGGCCTCGTCGGGTTCACCAAGACCCTCGCGCAGGAGGGCGCCAAGTACAACATCAAGGCCAACGCGATCGCCCCGGTCGCCTGGACCCGGATGACCGAGGACCTCCTCCCCGCCGACTTCGCCGACAAGCTCGGCGTCGACCAGGTCACGCCGCTGGTCGCCTACCTCGTGCACGACGGCGTCGAGGACTCCGGCGAGGTCTACACGGTCGGCGGCGGCCGCATCGCCAAGATCTTCGTGGCGGAGGGCCCCGGCTACGGGCAGAAGACGACGCTGTCGGTGGAGGACGTCCGGGACAACTGGGCGGCCATCAACGCCGGCGACCCGCTCACGGTCTTCAAGAACGTGGGCGAGCAGATGGGCCCGCTCATCAAGCAGCTCACCTCCTGATCCGTTGAGCGGGCTGAAGCTCGACCGGCGGGACGGGGTCCTCACGATCACCCTGTCCCGGCCGGACCGCCTCAACGCCGTCGACGGCGCGCTGACCGAGGAGATGCTCGACGTCCTCAACGGCCTCATGCGCGACCCCGACACCCGGATCGTCGTGCTCACCGGCGAGGGCCGCGGCTTCTGCTCCGGGATGGACATCCAGGGCGGCGGCGTGGACGGCGACGGCGCGGAGGCCCGGGAGGGGCGCGTCCAGCGGCTCTACCGGGGCATCGCGAACGGCGGCGAGGTCACCGCGCGGCTCCGGGAGATCCCGCAGCCGGTGATCGCGGCGCTGCACGGGCCGGTCGCCGGGATGGGCGTGTCGTGGGCGCTGGCCTGCGACCTGCGCGTCGCCGACCCGACCACCCGGTTCGTCGTCCCGTTCACCGACCTCGGCCTGTCCGCCGGGGACTGCGGGCTGTCCTGGCTGCTGCCCCGGCTCGTCGGCCCCGCGAAGGCCGCCGAGATCTCCTACCGGGCGCAGCGGCTGGACGCGGCGCGCGCGCTCGACCTCGGGCTGCTGACCGAGATCGTCGACGAGGGCGGGGACCTCGCGGGCGCGCACGCGCTCGCCGACGAACTGCTCACCAAGTCGCCGTACGGGCTGCGGCGCACGAAGGAACTGCTCAACATGGCGCTGGACGCCCCCGGCCTGCGGCGCCAGCTCGCGGCGGAGACGGGCGTGCAGACCCTCGCGTTCTTCAGCCGCCGACGGAGGTGGACGCGGCCGCGCTCGGCGTGATCGACCGCCACCTGCGCGCGGTCGCCCGCGACGAGCGCCCGTTCGTGATCCGGCT
>NZ_JBFAUZ010000064.1:0-50589 GCF_040679555.1 Spirillospora sp. NPDC052242 | reverse complement strand
CGTGGCGGGACGGGTCCCGCCACGGGCCGCGAGCGGGGGTCAGGAACGGGTGATCTCGACGTTGTCGATCGCGCCCTCGACGAGGCTGGCGGTGGACGCGTCGGCGGCCTGGACGACGATGCGGACGGTCTGGCCCGCGTACGCCGAGAGGTCGTGCGTCGCCGTCTGCCAGGTCCCGGTGCGGTTCGCGGCCGCCCCGGTCTGGTTCAGCACCGTCGTGGAGCCGTTCGGGCCGACGACCGAGACCCGCAGGTGGTCGGTGGACGCGCTGTTGTTCAGGTGCGCGAAGTACCAGTCGAACGTCAGCGTGAGGGTGCCGGAGGGGAGGGCGATCGCGGGCGACCGGACGGACGTGACGCCGCCGTCGACGTCGCCCGAGCCCGCTTCGGTCCCGGCGGCGGCGCCGGTGACCAGGTCGTTCGACCCGCCGGCCGCGCCGAGCTGGAGGTTCACGCCCGACCAGGTCGTCGGCTGCGGGGCGCCGCGCTCGAACGTGCCGGACGTCGCGGTGTCGGTGCCGTCCGGGTCGACGGTCCAGCCCCGGTCGGTCTCGAAGTCGTCGGCGAACACGGCGCCGCCGGGCCCGCCCTCGCCGACCGTGAGCGTGAACGTCGCGGTGCGCTCGATCGCCGTGCCCTGCCCGAGGACGGTGATCCGGTACGTCCCGTCCGGGGTGCCGGCGGGGATCGACACGGTCATCGTGGACGACTGCCCGGACGTCACCGCGGCCGGTGCGAACGTCGCGGTCGGGCCGGACGGGGCGCTCGTCGCCGACAGCGCGACCCGCTGGGCGCTCCCGCCGGTCGTCGCGGTGGTCACGGTCGCGGTGGCGGTGCCGCCGGGCTCGCCGGTGGCGGTGCCGGGGTTGATCGCCAGCGAGAAGTCGTTCTGCTGCGTGCCGCAGGACGCCTCACCGGACTGCTGCGGCACGTCCACCGCGCTCCACGCCGCCTTCACCGCGTTGCACTCGGCGGGGGAGCCGGGGAAGAGCTGCAGGGCGGCGTTGACGGTCTCGACGCGCGCGCGGGCGTGCGTCCAGGAGAAGGTCTTGCGGTTGAGGCCGCCCATGAAGATCTGCCCGGCCTTCTCGATGCCGATCCCGGTGACGGACGAACCGTCGCACGTCGGGCTGCTCGGCCCGTCCGACGGGTTCGAGCCCTCGGCCAGCAGGTAGAACCAGTGGTTCTGCGGGCCCGCCGCCGCGTGCACCTCGGTGTTCGGGATGGACGACGAGTAGCAGTTCGGGTGCCCCTTGGCCTGCGGGTCGTACATGTTCCGGATCGGGCCCGACCCGACGAGGTCGACCTCCTCGCCGACGAGGTAGTCGGGCGGGTCGTGGGTCGCGGACTCGGCGGCGTAGTGCTCGGTGAGCGCGCCGAAGATGTCGCCCGCCGACTCGTTCAGCCCGCCCTTCTCGTTCCCGCCGCCGCCGGAGCCGCCCGGCGTCTCCTGGAAGATCGCGTGGCCGAACTCGTGGGCGACGACGTCGAACGGGGTGGCCTGCCGGGTGCCCGCCTGGTTGCGGCCGAAGTTGGTGTAGGAGCCGTTCCAGTAGGCGTTGGCCTGGTTGAGGCCGACCCGGATCGGGAACCCGCCGCCCGAGCCGTCGATGCCGTCGCGCCCGAGCCAGGAGCCGAGCATGTCCCATTCCTTCTGGACGGCGTACAGGGCGTCGACGCACGCGGTCTCGAGGTCGGTGCCGCTCCCGTTGCCCCAGGCGCTGTCGGTGCCGGTGTAGGTGCCGCCGTTCTGCCCGCCGCACCGGATGCCGGGCCGCTGCGGGTCCGTCATCTGCTGCGCGGCGGTGCTGATGTCGACGGTGCCGTGGTAGTGGCTGCGGTCGTCGGCGACGTCGCGGACGTCGTCCCACGAGCCCGCGACCTTCCCGGTGCGGGCGTCCACCAGCACGTGCAGCCGGGTGGGCGCGCCGCCGTCGGTGCCGGTGACGACGGTCTCGTAGACGAGCCGTCCCGAGCCGTCGGCGAGCACCAGCAGGCGCGGTTCGGACGTCCGCGCGGGGTCGTCCACGCGCGCCCGGGAGATCGTCGCGGCCCGCTCGGCGGGGACGTCCGGCTTCGTGGCGACGTCGAGGCGCCGCTCCTGCCCGACGGACGTGCTGAGCACCCCGCCGGTCCGGTTGGTGGTGACGACGAAGTCGCCGCCCAGCACGGGCAGGCCCTTGTAGACGCGCTCGTACGCGACGTGCTGCAGGCCGTTCTGCCCGGACGTGACGCCGCGCCGCACGACGCGTTCGTCCGGTGACGTGCGGAACTCCGCGGGTTTCGCGGCGACGAGGCGGTCGGCGGACGCGGCGGCGAGGGCGCGCGGGTCGGGCTGCGGCGCCGCCGGTGCGGTGCGGGTGGCACCTGTGGCGGGGGCGGAAATCGCCACGGCGAGGCCGACGGCGAGCGCCGCCGCCCCGAACGCGGTCTGGTGTCTCACGGGGGTGCTCCTTCCAGGGGCCGTCGAGGGCCCGCCGGGTCCTTGTGGGACGGGCGGCGCCCGCGTCGGCGGGGGATGGGGGTCTCATCCGGATGAGCTGTCCGAAGTGCACTCCGAAAGATGAAAGGTGTCAATGAATCCACATGTCGTTGGATTTCAATGTGTATTGAGTGCGGCCATGAATGTCTGGAAAGCCGCTGGTCGATCGGCGTCGGCGAAGAGGCGGCGGGAAACCCGGTGCGTTCGGTCCCCGCCGCGCGATAGAACGGTGAAGGCCGAATCCCGACCGAATGTGCGACGCGAACCACGACGAAGGCGGTGCCGATGCGCGCGACCCTGCGCAGGGTGGCCCGGGACGTCCGCTGGCTGCGGCAGCTCGACGCGTACGCGATCTCGGCGCTCGCCCTGGTCCTGGCCGTGCTGACCGTGATCGGCGACGTCGTCTCCGACGACGTGCGGTGGGCGGTGGCGCTCGCCGCGCTCGCGGCGCTCGTCTACCGCAGCACGCTGCCCGGCCCGTCCATGAGCGCCGCCGACACGATGCTCGGCGACCGCAACTCCCTCGCCGAGCTGGACGTCGCCGGGCGGCTGCGCCGCGCCCGCACCGTGTGGCTGTACGCGCCGTCCGGGGTCAACTTCCTCACCCCCGAGCGCTGCGAGGCGCTCCGCACCGGGGTGCTCGCCCGCCGGGACGGCCGGGTCCGGATCGTCGTGCTCGACCCGGAGCGGGAGGCGGCCGTCGCGATGGCCACCTGGCAGCTCGACGACTCGCGGTTCTTCCCGCTCCAGTACATGGGGCCGTCGCTGCGCGCCGTCCTCGACCGCCTGCGCGCCATGCGCGGCTGGCACGTCGCGGGCGCGTTCCGGTACCGGCTGCTGGCCTACAACCCGGGGTTCAGCCTGCTGATCATCGACCCGGAGTCCGCCGACGGCCTCGTCATCGCGGAGATGCACGGCTTCGGCGGCGAGTCGACCGCGTCCCGCATGCACGTCCGCATCGCCCGCGACGAGTCCGAACGCTGGTTCACGTTCTGGGTCGACCAGTTCCGTTCCCTGTGGCAGGCGGCCCGCACCGAGACCCCCGAGGACGGCGTCCCCGGCGGCGACGCGAGGGGCGCCGCCGGCGGCCCGAGCGAGGCGAACGGCCCGGGCGGCGGTGCGGGGGACGCCTCCAGGGGCACCCCGGGCGGCGGCTCAGGGGAAGCGGAGGGGCCGGGAGAAGCGGCCGGAGCGGCGGGGGTCGGAGGCCCGGCCACGTGACCGCCCGAGACCGTGCGGGAGGGCTTGGTACGGGAGGGGCCGATGCGGGACGGGGCGGGGTGGGTCAGCTGCGGGAGGAGATGCGGCGTTCCAGATCGTCGGCGGCGCCGGTCTGGTACGGGAGCAGGCCCGGGTCGCTGACCCGGCGGGTCTCGCGCAGCAGCTCCAGGGCCTCCTCCGGGCGGCCGCGCAGGAGCTCGGTCTCGCCGCCGCGCAGGTACGTCCGCGCGTTGCGCGGGTTGGCCTCGATGGCGGCGCGCAGCTCCTCGGCCGCCTCGTCGTTGCGGCCGAGCTGCGCCAGCGCGAGCGCGCGCGCGGAGCGCAGGTCCTCCAGGCGGGCCGGGTCGGGCCCGAGCGCGATGACCCGCTCCAGGTCGCTCATCGCCTCGCGCGGCTGCCGCAGCTCCGCCAGCAGCTCGCCGCGCGCCGCGAGCGCCGACACGTTGCCCGGGTCGTGCTGCAGGATCCGCTCGTAGGCGGTCCGGGCGTCCGAGAGGCGGCCGAGATGCCACAGGGCGCGGGCGTACCCCTCCAGCGAGTCCAGGTCGGACGGCTGCCGCCGCACCGCCTGCTCGTACTCGATGAACGCGTCCTCCACCCGTCCCCGCGCCAGCAGCACGTCGCCGAGGCCGGTCAGCACCCGGGCGACCGCCGCGCCGTCCCGCAGCGCCTCGTACACCCCGATGGCCGCGCCGAAGTGCGTCCGCGCCTCGTCGACGTCCCCGCGCAGCCCGGCGACCTGCCCGAGCAGGTACCGGCCCTCCGCCTCGGTGCGCCGGTCGGCGCTGCGCGCCGCGGCCTCGATCGTCTGCCGCGCCCAGTTCGCGGCGTCGCCGGTCGCGCCGACGACGAGCGCCCGGTGCGCGGCGCGCAGCCGCAGCCGCGCGTCCGGTTCCCGTTCGGCCGCGTCGGCGGGCTCGTCCGCGGCCCGGTCCGCCTGCCGGATCGCCGCGATCAGCCGGTCGTGCTGCAGCTCGTACCAGCGGGCGTTCAGCCGGTGCTCGGCGCGCAGCAGGTGCCGGGACGCCAGCGCCCGGACGACCTCGTTGCGCAGGCCCGCGGTCTCCCCGGCGCCCTCGCACACCATGCCCCGGGTGCCCATGTCGGTGATGAGGTTCCGCTCGATCCACCAGCGCAGCCCGTTCTCCGGCATGCCGTGCTCGGCGGCGACCTCCGCGACCGTCCGGGTGTAGAAGCGGGCGAGGGACCGGTCGGGGTCGCCGTGGGCGCGGACGTCCTCGGCGGTGATCGTCCGGACGGACTCGGGCAGCGCCGCCCACAGCGTCGAGCAGACGATCTGGAGCTGCACGGGTTCGACGAGCTCGTCCAGGGCCGCGGGGCCGTCGGGGCCGTCCGTCGCGCCGGACCGGTCAGGGCCGTCGGACCCGTCCGGGCCGCCGCCGGGACGCCGCGCGGCGCGCAGGTCGTTCACGAGGTACTCGGCGGCGCCGGGCGCGAACGTCCGGGACGTCCGCCGCAGCGGCCCCGTGACGGCCTTGAGCGCCGCGTCGACGGTGAGGGCGCGGACGGCGAGGCGGCGGCGCGGCGGCGGCGACAGCCGGCGCTCGAACGGCAGCAGCGCCGCGACCGCGTCCTCCCGGATGGAGATCAGCAGCCGCAGTTCGAGCTGGTCGGCGAGCGCGGCGGACAGGTCGTCGACGAAGTGGTCGCGGTGCCGCCACAGCTGCGGCGGCGCCATGAACAGCTCCTCGAACTGGTCGATCGCGACGAGGAACGGCAGCGGGTCGTCGAACTGGTCGAGGCGGCCCGCGCGGTCGCGGAAGAAGTCGCGGATCGTGAGGTCCCGCAGGGCCTCGGGGCTCGCGCTCGGGTTCCAGGACGACAGCAGCGTGAACGTGAACGGGTTCCCGCCGGCGGACGGCTCGGCGAACGGCGCGGGGAACACCCGCCCGACGGGCAGCCGGTCGACCTCGTCGCCGAGTCCGCTCAGCACCCCCGCGTTCAGCAGCGACGATTTCCCGACGCCGGACGGACCGAAAAGGATCGTCATCCGGTTCGCGAGCCACAGCGAGCGCAGATCGCGGATCTCGCGGTCGCGGCCGAAGAACAGCGGGCCGTCGGACTGGCCGAAGGCGCGGAGCCCCGGATAGGGCCCTTCCCCGGGGGGAAGGTGGGCGACGGCGCCGGGAGAAGTCACGGTGTACCCCCAGCGCGCCGATTGAGCTCGCGGAAAAAGTCTCTCGCGCTTCCCCAATATACGGACACCTTGAGATCGGCGAAATAGCGGTCGAGATACTCCTCGGCGCTGCGCCGCTGGTCGTCGGTGGCGCCGTCGGGCAGGGGCAGCATCTGCACGCTGATGTGGGAGCGCCGGTGCGTGGTGGGCAGGCCTTTGACGAGCCCTTGCAGCAGCACCTGGAACGTCCAGTCGCGGAGGCTGTAGCCGACGAACAGCAGCGGCCGCCGGGCCAGCGCCTCCTGGACGGCCGGGGGGACGAGGCTGACCCGCGCGGAGGTGTCCTCCTCCTTGTTGCGGTCCTCGATGAGGGCCACGAGGAACTGGATGTAGTCGTCCTCGGTCAGGACGAGCGACTCGGGGTGCCCGTCGTGCCCGTGCAGGTGGTAGACCACCGGCTCGTCGGCCGGGGACCCGCCGGGCGGCGGGACGAAGGCGTCCGGGTCGTAGGGGGCCCCGTCGTACCACGGGCACAGGACGCGGCGCGGCGCGCGCCCGGCGCTGCGCAGCGACCGCATCAGCAGGTCGTCGTAGTTCGTGGTCAGGTAGAGGGGGAGCGGGAAGCGGGCCAGCGCGACGTGCGGGTCGTCGGGGTCGTTGGGGGCGGTGATCCCGGTGAAGTGCCGCTGCAGGAACTCGCCCTTGACGTAGGTGAGGTCGTCCTCGAGGACGGCGACGTACCGCATGACGCGCGCCAGGTCGAAGCGGTCCTCGAAGGGGTAGTCGTACTCGGCGGCCCACCGGGCGGCGAGCGTCCCGGCCATCTCGAGGGTGCCGTGGCAGGCGCCGGCGCCGAGGAACGGGGCGACCTGACCGGCCTGGAGCTGCCGGATGAGCCGATCCCAGTCTCTGTCTTCCAAGCGTGTCTCCGCTGGTCGGCCGTGGGGGCGGGACGAGCCCGGCGGGGGCCCGCCCGGCCGCGGGACGTCCGGGTGGGGTGCGTCCGGTCGGGGCGTGTCCGGTCGGGGCGTGTCCGGTCGGGGGACGTCCGGCCGGATCGTTCTGCGCATCATGACAGAGCCTTCCGGGGCGCCCTAGTCGATGACCGCGTTGAAGCCGGCGGACGCGTCGTCCGGCGACGCGGACTCGGCGGCGATCCGGCACAGGCAGTCGTGCAGCACCGAGCCGGGCCGCGCGTCGAGCCGGTCGAGGGGGAGCCGGCTGAGGTCGGGCAGCCCGTGCAGCACGCCCCCTGCTTCGTGGTCGTCCATCGTCGTCACTCGTCGTCACTTCCTCGTTCGCTCCGGCGGCGTCCGGCACGTCCCGTCGTCGGAAGGGGGGAGGTCGGCCGGGCCGGCCGGTTCCGGCGCCGCGGCGAGGGCGGCGCCCGCGCCCGGCGCCCGGTCCGGCGCGGCGCCCCGGCCGCGGCGGACGCGTGCCCGCAGCGCGGCCAGCGCGTCCTCCACCCCGGGTTCGTCGCGTTCCCGCTGGCTCCGGTACAGGGTGCGGTCGCCGACGACCACGTACGCCAGCGACATGGCGAGGACGATGGGCAGCGCGAGCTCGGGGGTGCGGGTGCTCTCCAGCACCAGGACCGCGCAGCCGAACGGCGCGTGCACGATCGCGCCCAGGCAGACCGCCATGCCGACGACCACGAACGGGGCGGGCCCGCCGGTGGACGCCCCGAGGGACTCGGCGACGCGCCACACCGCGGCGCCCGCCGCGGCGCCGATCACCAGCCCGGGGCCGAACACCCCGCCGGAGCCGCCGGTGCCGATGGACAGCGACGTCGCGGCGATCTTCAGCAGGGGCAGCAGCAGGACCAGCCAGAACGACATGCCGAGCAGCGCGCCGCCGTCCAGTTCGCGCTGGACGACGCCGTAGCCGGGACCGAGCACGGCGGGCACGGCCAGCCCGAGGAGGCCGACGGCGAGGCCGCCGGCGGCGGGCGGCAGCCAGGCCGGCACCGCCCGGCGCCGGGCGCCGTCGCCGGGTTCGGTGAAGCGCTTGGTGACGGCGCCGACGCCGTGCAGCGAGAACGCGTAGCACCGGCCGAGCACGCCGCAGAGGACGCCGAGCACCGCGAACGCGACGACGTCGCGGGAGGCGAAACCGGCGGCGGGCGACACGTCGCCGAACATCGGCCCGTATCCGAGGAAGATTCCGAAGACGCCGAACGCGACGAACGACGCGGGCAGCGCCGGGGGCAGCGCCCGCCACCCGAACCCGCGCAGGAACAGCAGTTCGGCGGCCAGCAGCGCCCCGGCGAGCGGCGCCTGGAAGATCGCGCCGACGCCCGCGCCGAGCCCGGTCATGACGAGCGTGCGGGCCTGCGCGCCGGTCAGGCCCGCGCGGCGCGACAGGATCGAGCCGAGCGCGCCGCCGATCTGCGCGATGGGGCCCTCCGTCCCGCCGGAGCCGCCGGACCCGAGGGTGAGCCCCGCGGTGATCGTCTTGATCGCGGGGACCCGGCCGCGCATCCCGTTCGGGTCGGTGTGCGCGGCGTCGATCGCGGCGTCGGTGCCGTGCCCGGCGGTCTCGGGCGCGGTGCGGGCGACGATGAGGCTGGCGAGCAGCGCGCCGCCGCAGGTGATGAGCGGCAGCGCCCAGGGGCGGTCGAACCCGGTCCAGCCGTGGACGTCGCCCTCGGTGACGGTGGTGGCGGGCTCGAACCCGGCGAGGCCGCCGAGCAGCCCGTGCGTCAGCAGCCGGAGCAGCGCGACGAAGATCGCGGCGGCCAGCCCGGCCGCGCACCCGGTGACCACCGCGAGGACGAGCCAGCGCAGCGCCGCACGGGCGCGGCGGGCGCGCGGGCCGCGCGGGTCGGACGTCCGGGCGGGCGGCGGTGGCGCCGCGGGAGCCCCCGGCTCCGGCTTGGCGGGTTCGGTCAACGTTCCTCCGCACGGACGGACGACGGAGCGCGGACGTTCGCGCCGTCGTGCGGCGGCCCGGGACGGGAGCAGCGGTGACCCGCGGGCGAGCGGCCGGCCGTACGGTCCGCCGACCGGACCTTCCCCGCGGCGGGGCCGACTCCGTTTCCGCCGATGTTTCCGTCGATGTTTCCGCCGATGTCGAGTCGTGTCGCTCGCGCTGTCGTCGTCGACGTGGTCGAAGCCAAAATAACCGTCCCGTCCGGACCGGTGCCATATCTCTGGCGGACACCGGCCACTGGCTTGCGGAGCCGCGGTTCCATGACGAAAATGACAGGATCGCGGTAGGGGGCTCGGCAATTACGGACATGCCATTATTGCCCGTTATGCTCCCCGCCGCTCGCCGATCACGATTCGATCATAGTCGCGCACGAAGATCATTGGCGTGGGGCGGCCGATGGAACGTTCCCTCGTCCGATTCGTTCCCCCGATGTCGCCCATCGGACAGAACTTCGGCGTCATCGGGCACAGAAAATTCACACGCCGGAAGATAGGCTGGATGAGAAAAGCAATGCTCACCGCCCTTTCGTTTCCGTCTCCCCCGGAGGCCACATGTCTGCGACAGGCGGGCAGCCTGAGATCTGGGGTTCCGTCCCCATGCGCAACCCCCACTTCACGGGGCGCGAGAGCACGCTCGATCGGCTGCACCGGGAGCTGTCCGGCTCCGCGGACGGGACGTTCGTCCTGCAGGCCCTCCAGGGGCTGGGCGGCATCGGCAAGACCCAGCTCGCCACCGAGTACGCCCACCGGTTCGCCTCCGACTACGACGTCGTGTGGTGGGTGCCCGCCGAGAGCGAGCTCGTCGCCCGCGCGTCGCTGGCCGCGCTCGCCGAGGAACTCGGCGTCGGCGGCGCCGACAGCGCCGTCGCGGTCCGCAACGTGCTCGACAGCCTGCGGCTCGGCCGCCCGTACCCGCGCTGGCTGCTGATCTACGACAACGCCGTCGGCCCGGACGAGATCGCCGACTTCCTGCCGTCCGGCGGCGGGCACGTCCTCATCACCTCGCGCAGCACCCAGTGGCGGCACGGGGCCCGCAACCTCGACATCGACGTGTTCGACCGCGCGGAGAGCACCGCCTTCCTCACGCAGCGCGTCGCCGGGCTGGGCGGCGGCGACGCCGACCAGATCGCCGAGGCGCTCGGCGATCTGCCGCTCGCCCTCGAGCAGGCCGCAGCGTTCCAGGCGGAGACCGGCATCTCCGCCGAGACCCTGCTGCGCGAGCTCCGCGAACGCGCGCGGGAGCTGTTCGACGTCTTCAACGAGAACCCGCCCGTCGGCTACCCGCTGACGCTCGCGACCGTCTGGGCGACGTCCGTCCTGCGGCTGCGCCGGCAGAGCCCGGACGCCATGGCGCTGCTCGACCGGCTGGCCCTGTTCGGCCCCGAGCCGATCCCGCTCGAGACGTTCACCGAGGCCCGGCGCGTCCTCGGCGGCGACTTCGGCGCGATCCTCACCGACACGCTGCGCCTCCAGCGCGCGCTGCGCCACCTCGGCCGGTACTCGCTGGCCCGCGTCGACACCGTCCGCAACACCATCCAGGTGCACCGCCTCATCCAGGCCGTCACCCGCGCGGAACTCGGCGGCGAGGCGTGCGACGCGGCCCGGCTCGACGTCCACGTCCTGCTCAGCGCCCGCGCGCCGATCGACGTCGACGACCCCGACAACTGGTCCGTCTACGAGGGGCTGCTCGGGCACGTCCTGGAGTCCAGGGTCGTCGAGTGCGCGCAGCCGGAGGTCCGCCGGTTCTGCGTGCGCTTCGCCCGGTACCTGTACGTCCGCGGCGACTACGAGGGCTCCCGCGCGTTCGCCGAGAGCGCCATCGGGCACTGGACGCGCCACCCGGCTCCCGGCGCCGAGCCCGACACCGACGAGCACGTCCTGTCGATGCGCATGGTCCTCGGCGTGGATCTGCGGCTGCTCGGCGAGCTGCGGGCCGCCTACGAACTGGACGAGACGAACCTCGCGCGGATGACGGCGGTGTTCGGGCCCGAGCACGAGGAGACGCTCCGGCTGATGAACAGCTACGCGGGCGACCTGCGGTCCCTCGGCCGGTTCGCGGAGGCGACCGAGCACGACGAGCTGTCGCTGGAACTGCACCGCCGCGTGTTCGGCGGCGACGACCCGTGGACGCTGATGGCGGAGAACAACCTCGCCATCGACCACCGGCTGTCCGGCCGCTACGACCGCGCCCTCGAACTCGACCAGGACACGCTGGAGCGCAGGCTCCGCGTGTACGGCCGCCCGACGAACCACTGGGTGCTGTTCACCCGCAACCAGATCAACCGCGACCTGCGCGAGCTCGGCGAGTACGAGCGGTCGGTGCGGCGGCAGCGGGAGGTCGTCGCCGACTACGAGCAGGCGCTCGGCCCCGAGCACCCGAACCTGCTGCGCGCCCGCAAGAACCTGTCGGTGTCGCTGCGCAAGTCCGGCCGGTTCGCCGAGGCCCGCGAGCTGGCCGAGCAGGTGAGCGAGCACTACGAGCGGCGGTTCAGCCCCACCCACCTCGACACGCTCGCCGCCCGCTGCAACCTCGTCAACGACCTGCGGGTGACGGGCGAGCTGGAGGAGGCCCGCACGCTGGGCGAGGAGACGCGCAAGCGCTTCGCGGAGACGCTCGGCGCCGACCACCCGTTCACGCACGGCTGCGCGGTCAACCTCGCGGTCGTCCTGCGCCGGCTGGGCCGGCACACCGAGGCCGCCGAGCTGAACGAGCGGGCGTGGCGGACGTTGTCGGACGCCATCGGCGCCGAGAACGACTACACGCTCATCGCGCTGGCGAACCTCGCGAGCGACCGCGCCGCCGCCGGCGACTTCGCGGGCGCCGCCGAGCTGGGCGGCCGGGCCCTCGCCGGGTTCCTCGCCACGTTCGGCCCCGACCATCCGCTGACGCTCCAGTGCGCGGTGAACCTGACCGCCGACGTCGCCGCCGCCGGCCGGACCGGGGACGGCGGCGCCGCCGGCGTGCCCGTGCCGGACGGCGACCCGGTGCGGCGGCTCGCCGAACGCCTCGGCGCCGACCACCCGGTCGCGCGGGCCGCCGCCCGCGGCGACCGCCTCGACTTCGACTTCGAACCCCCGCCCGTCTGACGACCCGTCCGCCCCGCCCGGCGGTGCGGGGGTGGGTCAGGGGGCGGGTCAGGGGGCGATGCGTCGGGCGAGCCAGGCCAGGGCCATCGGGTAGCGGTAGTCGATGCCGCCGTGCCCGGCGTCGAACAGCTCGAAGCGGACGACGTCGTCGGCGACGCCCGCGTCCCGCAGGGCGGCCCGGAACGCCTCGGCGCCGACGTCGAGGTACCACTCGTCGCGGGTGCCGCCGTCGATCCAGATCGCGCGCTGCGAGCGGAGCGCGTCCGCGTGGGCTGGGACCATCCGCACCGGGTCCCAGGCGAGCCACCGCTCCCACACGTCCTGCCGGACGACGCCGGTGACCGGGTCGAACGGCAGCTCGGGGGTGCCGTCCTCGCGGGCCGAGTAGCAGACCGCCATGCCGAGGATGTTCAGCAGCTCCATGTCCTCGGGCTCGGTGAACGCGACGCGGGCGTTGAAGGCGTCCCACCAGCGCATGATGTCGCCGTCGTACTTGCGCAGGTGCCGCACGCACTTCGGGAACTCGGTGAGGTAGCAGTACTCGAACAGCGCGTCGCCCGCGTGGGTGGCGAGGGCGCCGAACAGGTCGGGGCGCAGCATCGGGGTGACCATCGCGCCGTAGCCGCCGCTCGACTTGCCGCTGATGGCGCGGTGCCCGGGCGCGTCGAGCGTCCGGTAGCGCGCGTCGACCCACGGGACGACCTCGTCGCAGATGTACGAGTGGTAGCGGCCGGTACCGGGGGAGTCGATGAACTGGCTGCCGCCGTGCGCGGTCCAGGCGTCCACGAAGACGACGATCGCGGGCGGGGCCTCGCCGCTCGCGAACACCGCGTCGGCGGTCTCGGGGAACGTCCGCCGGTACGGCATGCGGTTCCGCCAGATCCCGACGTGCCCGGTGAACCCGGTGATCACGTAGACGGACGGGTACCGGCGCTCGGGCTCGTCGTCGTACCCGGGCGGCGTGTACACCAGGACCGGACGTTCGTGCGGGTCCTTCAGCGGGTTGCCGCGCAGCAGCTCGCTGCTGACGACGTGCTCCTCCAGGCGTCCGGCGAGTTCCGCCGACCACGGCAGCATGCGCACTCCCTCGTGCAGACTGATGATCGTCTTCGAGGGTACGCGCCGGATGTCACAGATCACGGGGGCGTGTCGTCCTGCCTGTGGACGATCACCCGCGAACCAGGGGAGAACCTGATGACCGACGAGGCGAACGACAGGGCGGCACGGCTCCGCGACCTGCACCGGCCGGGCGACCCGCTCGTCCTGCCGAACGTGTGGGACGCCGCGAGCGCGCGGGTCGTCCAGGAGGCGGGGTTCCCGGCGCTCGCCACGGCCAGCGCCGCGATCGCCGCGATGCTCGGCCACCCGGACGGGGAGGGTGGGCCGGTGGACGAGATGTTCGCCGCGGCCGCACGGGTGGTGCGGGTCGCGGAGGTGCCGGTCACGGTGGACGCCGAGGCCGGGTACGGGCTGCCGCCGGTGGAGCTGGTGGAGCGGCTGCTGGCGATGGGCGCGGCGGGCTGCAACCTCGAGGACAGCCGCGGCGGCGACCTGACGGACCCGGACGAGCAGGCCGCGTACCTCGCCGCGGTGCGGGAGGCGGCCGGGGACGCGCTCGTGATCAACGCGCGGGTCGACACGTTCGTCCGGCAGGCCCCGGAGCCGCTGGACGGCGCGCTGGAGCGGGGCCGCCGCTACCTGGCGGCGGGCGCGGACTGCGTCTACCCGATCATGGCGCCGGCGGAGACGGTGAAGGCGCTGGCCGAGGGGCTGCCGGGGCCGGTCAACGTGAACCAGTTCCCGGGGACTCCGCTCCGCGAGCTGGCCGAGGCGGGCGCGGCCCGCGTCTCGTACGGGCCGTTCCCGCACATGCACGCCATGGAGGCGCTGAAGGAGTTCGCCGGGCGGCTCCGCGCGGGCGAGGACCCGGCCTAGGACGGCAGGGGCGGCCGGGACGCCCGCGGCGCGCGGGCGTCCCGGGGCTTGCAAGTAACCACTTACTGCGGCACAGTGGTACGCGCAACGCACTTTCGTTTCCCCCGGGAAGTGAGGCCCCCCGAATGACCGTGACGCCGGAACAGGCGCCGCCCAAGGTCGTCACCGACGCCATCAGCGGCCTGGCCCTCGCCGCCGCCGCCGCGAACGTCGTCATGCAGCTCGCCCGCCTTCCCGTGGGGCACGGTGTCGCCAACAGCACGGTCGACAGCGGCCGGATCGACAAGCACCCGATCAAGCGCGCCCGCACCACCCTCAGCTACATCGCCGTCGCCATGCTCGGCTCCGAGGCGGAGCGGACCGCGATGCGCAGCGAGGTCAACCGCTCCCACCGGCACGTCAACGCCAGGGAACCCGTCAAGTACAACGCCTTCGACCGGGACCTGCAGCTCTGGGTCGCCGCGTGCCTCTACATGGGCACCGAGGACATCTACCGGATCCTGTACGGGGAGCCGACCGACGCGCAGCGCGAGATCCTCTACCGGTACGGCGCCCGCTTCGGTACCACCCTGCAGATGACCGAGGACATGTGGCCGCCCGACCGGGAGGCGTTCCAGAAGTACTGGGACGCCTCGCTGGAAGAGATCGAGATGGACGACCTCACCCGCGGCTACCTGCGCGACCTCACGGAACTGAAGTTCCTGCCCGCGCCGTTCCCGCAGCTGTTCGGCGGCTTCAACCGGTTCCAGACGGTCGGGTTCCTGCCGCAGCCGTTCCGCGACGAACTCGGCTACCGCTGGACGGCCCGCGACCAGGCCCGCTTCGACCGGCTCATGCGCGTCCTCGGCCGGGTCAACCGCGCCCTGCCGCGCCCCGCCCGCGAGTTCCCGTTCAACGTCTACCTGTGGGACGTGCGCCGCCGCATCCGGGGCGGCCTCGCGATCGTCTGACGCTCCCACCCCGAGCCGGGGACCCGCGGCGTCCGGCATCCGCGCCCGCCGGACGCCGCGGGTCCCCTTCGTTCGGTTCGTTCGCTTCGGCCGCTTCGGTCGGTTCGTTCGGTTCGGTCGCTTCGGCCGCCGGTCAGCGCAGGGGCGCGAAGAACGCGCGGACGTCGCCGGCGAGCGCGTCCGGTTCCTCCATCGCGAGGAAGTGCCCGCCCTTGCCGAGCTCGGTCCAGCGGACGACGTCGTGGTCGCGCTCGGCCCACGGCCGGATCGTCACGTCGTGGGCCGAGACGAGCACGCCGGTCGGCACCTTCCCCCGCTCGGGCGCCCAGCCCCCGGACGCCCCGTCGCCCCGGTCGCCGTCCGAACCGCCGTCCCAGTCGCCGTCCGCGCCGCCGTCCGACCACGCGTTCGCGGACATCTCCTCGTAGTACACCTGCGCCGCCGACGCCGCCGTGCCCGTCAGCCAGTACAGCGACACGGTCGTCAGGATGCGGTCGCGGTCGATGGCGTCCTCGGGGAGCCCGTCCTCGGGCTCGGTCAGCTCCTTGAACTTCTCCACGATCCACGCGAGCTGCCCGGACGGCGAGTCGTGCAGGCCGTACCCGACCGTCTGCGGGCGCTTCGAGTTGCACTGCAGGTAGCCGTCGTTGAAGTCCTGCATCCGCCGCCACCGGTCGCGCTCGGCGTCCGACAGCCCGTCCATCTCGCCCTCGACGCCCGCCGGGAACGTGATCAGCGCGTTGACGTGGACGCCGATCACCCGGTCGGGCGCCGCCTTCCCCAGCTCCGGCGCGACCCACGAACCGGTGTCGTAGCCGTGGACGCCGTACCGTCCGTACCCGAGCCGGTCCATCAGCTCCGCGAACACCGCCGCCATCCGCGCGGCGCCCATGCCGGGCCCGGCCAGCGGCGTCGAGAACCCGAAGCCCGGCAGCGACGGGATCACCAGGTGGAACGCGGCGGACGGGTCCGCGCCGTGCGCGCGCGGATCCGACAGCGGCCCGATGACGTCGAGGAAGTCGGTGAACGCGCCCGGCCAGCCGTGCAGGAGCAGCAGCGGGACGGCGTCCGGCTCGGGCGACCGGACGTGCAGGAAGTGCACGTTCTGGCCGTCGACCACGGTCGTGAACTGGGGGTACTCGTTGAGCGCCGCCTCGTGGACGCGCCAGTCGTAGCGGGTCCGCCAGTGTTCGGCCAGGTCCCGCAGGTACCCGGCGGGGACGCCGCGGCTCCAGCCGACGCCCGGCAGCTCGTCCGGCCAGCGGGTGCGCGCGAGCCGCTCGGCCAGATCGTCCAGCGCCGCCCGGCCGATGTCGATGGTGAAAGGGCGGATCTCTCGTTCGGTCGTCATGCCGAGCACGCTAGGCAGGGGTTAGGTCGGAACCGGTCCTAACCGTCCGGCAGACTCGGCGGCGTGCCGACGACCTCCTCCGCGCGGCTGCTGAAACTGCTGTCGCTGCTCCAGACCCACCGCGACCGGTCGGGCGCCGAACTCGCCGGACGCCTCGGCGTGACGCCCCGCACCGTCCGCCGGGACGTCGACCGGCTGCGGGAACTCGGCTACCCGGTGCACGCGGCGCGCGGCACCGCCGGGTACCGGCTCGGCGCCGGGTCGGCCCTGCCGCCGCTGCTGCTCGACGACGACGAGGCCGTCGCCGTCGCCGTCGGGCTCCGCACGGCCGGCACCGTCGCCGGGATCGAGGAGACGGCGCTGCGGGCGCTCGCCAAGCTCGAACGCGTCCTGCCCGCGCGGCTGCGGTACCGGATCGGCGCGCTGAACGCGGCGACCGTCCGGACGGGCGCCGCGCCCGGCCCCGCCGTCGATCCCGGCGCGCTCGTCGCGATCGCCGACGCCTGCCGCCGCCACGAGAGCCTCCGCATCGACTACCGCAGCCCCCGCGGCGGCGACACCCGCCGGACCGTCGAGCCGCACCGCCTCGTCAGCTTCGGCCGCCACTGGTACCTCGTCGCGTGGGATCCCGGACGCGACGGCTGGCGCACCTTCCGCGTCGACCGGCTCACCCCGCGCACCCCGCCCGGGCCCCGGTTCGTCCCGCGGCCCCCGCCGGACGGCGACGTCGCCGCGTACCTCGAGCGCACGCTGTCGTCCCGGGCGTGGCCGGTGCGGGCCACCGTCGTCCTGCACGTCCCGGCGGACGACGCGGCCGAGCGCGTCTGGCCCGGCATGGGCGCCGTCGAACCCGTCGACGACCGCACCTGCCGCCTGCACGTCGGCGCCGACACCTGCGACGACCTCGTATGGATGATCACCTCGGTGGGCGTCGGCTTCACGCTCGCCGACGGCCCGCCGGAGCTCGCCGACGCCCTCCGCCTCCAGGCCCGCCGCTGCCTGGACGCGCTCGGCTGACCCTCAGGGCTTGCGGACGTCCCGGCCGGCCCCGTCCCCGAGGGGATCGTCCCCGAGGGTGTCGTCCCCGGCGGTCCCGTCCCCGGCGTCGTCGCCGTTGCTCGAGGGGCGCAGCGCCAGTTCGAAGTCGCCCTGGTGCTCCCGGACGCCCGTGACGACCGCGTCCTCCAGCACCTCGACGCCCTTGCGCTGGCGCCGCATCATCGGGTCGTCCCGCAGGTCCTTCGCGAGGGCGACGCACAGGACGATCAGCACGATCGTGAACGGCAGCGACCCGATGAACGTGATGTTCTGGATGCCGTTCAACGCCTCGTCCCCGCCGATCACCAGCATGATCGCCGCGACGGCGCCGGTCACCGCGCCCCAGAAGATCACGATCCAGCGGGCGGGGTGCGTCGAGCCCCGCTGCGAGAGCGTCCCCATGACGATGGACGACACGTCCGCGCCGGACACGAAGAAGATCGCCACCAGGATCATCACCACGACCGCGGTGATGCCCGGCCACGGCAGGTCGCCCAGCACGTTGAACGTGATCGCCTCCGGCGAGCCGTCGCCGTACGGGTCGTTCCCGTCCTGCTGGTCCCTGATCGCGGCCCCGCCGAACACCGAGAACCACAGCAGGCTGACGACGCTCGGCACGACGATGACCCCGGCGACGAACTGCCGGATCGTCCGGCCGCGGCTGATGCGGGCCAGGAACATCCCGACGAACGGCGCCCACGAGATCCACCACGCCCAATAGAAGATCGTCCAGTTGGACAGGAAGTCCGCCATCGCCTGCCCGCCGGTGGCGCCCGACCGCGACGCCATCTGCCCGAAGTCCTGGATGTACACGCCCACGGACGTCGGGATCAGCTGCAGCATGAAGACGGTCGGGCCGACGAGGAAGATGAAGACCGCCAGGACGAGGGCCAGCACCATGTTGATGTTGGACAGCCACTGGACGCCCCTGGCGACGCCCGACACCGCCGACAGGATGAAGCAGATGGTCAGCACGACGATGATCAGTACGAGCACGGACGTGCCGAGCGTCTCGATCCAGCCCGCCTCCTCCATGCCGGTCCGGATCTGCAGCGCGCCGATGCCCAGCGAGGCCGCGGAGCCGAACAGCGTCGCGAACAGCGCCAGGATGTCGATGAACTTGCCCGCCGGCCCCTCGCCGCGCCCCTTCGGGAACAGCGGCGCGAACGCCGAGCTGATCAGCTGCCTGCGTCCCCGCCGGTAGTGCCCGTACCCGATCGCGAGGCCCAGCACCGCGTAGATCGACCACGGGTGCAGCGTCCAGTGGAACAGCGTGGTGGCCATGGACGTCTCGACCGCCGCCTCGCTCTGCGGCGCGTCGGTGCGCGGCGGCGGGTTGACGAAGTGCTCCAGCGGCTCGGCCATGCCGAAGAACATCAGGCCGATGCCCATGCCCGCGCTGAACATCATCGCGATCCAGGAGACGGTGCGGAACTCCGGCTCGTCGCCCTCCTTGCCGAGCGGGATCCGCCCGTACTTGCTGACCGCGAGCCAGAGGGAGAACACCACGAACCCGGTGGCCGCCAGCACGAACATCCAGCCGACGTTCGTCAGCAGCCAGTCGAGCACGTCCTGCGCGACCGTGCTCAGGTTGTCGGTCCAGAGGGACCCCCAGACGATCAGCGCGAGGGCCAGCACCGCACTGATCCCGTAAACGATCCAGTCGGTGCGCGGGCGCCCCTCGGAGCCCGGCGGCGCGCCGTGACCCGGCTCTCGGTCGGTCCCGTGATCGGTGATCCCCATGACCCAGGCTTTTCCCGAGAATCTACGTTCTCACTTGAACGCGTTGGTAAAACGTTCCCGCCCGCCGGGTCAGCCCGCCCGCGCCGGGACGTCGGCCCCGGCGCGGGCGGATCGCCGTCACGATGCCGTCACGGCGTCATTCCCACTTCAGGATGTGATCGGCCGTCTCGACGCACCGGGCGAGCCCGGCAGGATGGAGGCGTGGGCGAGATCGCGGTGCTGATCGGGTTGCAGGCGTCCGGGAAGACGACGTTCTACCGGGCGCGGCTCGCGGCGACGCACGTCCACGTGAGCAAGGACCACTTCCCGAAGGCGCGGCGCAAGCAGGCCCGGCAGATGCGGCTCGTCGCGGCGGCGCTGGAGGCCGGACGGGACGTCGCCGTCGACAACACCAACCCGTCGCCGGACGAGTGGGCGCCGCTGATCGCGGCCGGGCGCCGGTTCGGGGCGCGGGTCGTCGGCTACTGGTTCCCGCCGGACGTCGCCCTGTCGATGCGCCGCAACGCGCTGCGGCCGCCGGAAATCCGGGTGCCGGACGTCGGCGTGTATGCGACGCTCAAGCGGCTGCGCCGCCCGGCCCCCGGGGACGGGTTCGACGAGCTGTGGACGGTGCGGCCGGACGGGCGCGGCGGGTTCGCCGTCGCGCCGCCGGAAGGCGGGGCCGATGAAGTTCGACGACCTTGAGACGCGGATGCGGGCGCGGGAACGGTTCCACGCGCTGACGCTGCACCCGGGCGCGTGGGCGGTCGTCCGGGTGGACGGCCGGTCGTTCTCGAAGTACACCGAGGAACGGTTCGACAAGCCGTTCGACGCCCGGTTCTCCGCGCTGATGGCCGGTGCGGCGGAGGCGCTGCTGACCGAGCTGGGCGGACGGTACGCCTACACCGAGAGCGACGAGATCTCCGTGGTGCTCGACCCGGCGTTCGACCTGTTCGGGCGCGAGGTCGAGAAGCTGGTGTCGCTGTCGGCGGGCATCGCGACGGCCGCGTTCACGCACGCCGCCGGGGAGCCCGCCGTGTTCGACGCCCGGGTCTGGACGGGGACGGGCCTGGACGACGTCGTCGACTACCTGTCGTGGCGGCAGGCGGACGCGGCGCGGTGCGCGCTGAACGGCTGGTGCTACTGGACGCTGCGCAAGGACGGGCGCAGCCCGCGGCAGGCGACGCGGGAGCTGCACCGCACGTCGGTGTCCGACAAGAACGAGCTGCTGTTCGCGCGCGGCATCAACTTCAACGACGTCCCCGCCTGGCAGCGCCGCGGGGTCGGGCTGTGGTGGGAGACGTTCGAGAAGGCCGGGCGTGATCCGGTCGCGGGCGTCGCGGTGACGGCGGCGCGGCGGCGGGTGCGCGTCGACCGCGAACTGCCGATGCGCGACGCGTACCGCGCGTTCGTCCGGGACCTGCTGGCGCGGTGAACCGGGCCTGGCGGGACGGGCGCGCGTGCCGCAGGATGATCGACCATGGTGCGCGTTCGGCGTGACGTCCGGCTCGCCGCGCTTCCCGCGAGGCTGCCGGACGAGGTCGCGGGGCCGGTCCTGGACGCGGTCGAGGCGCTCGCGATCGGGGGCGACGGGCTCCACGCGGGCGGCGGCGTGGTCGCGGCGGCGCGGCTCGTCCAGGGGCGGCACCTCGCGGCCGGGTCCCGGTACGCGGTCGATCTCCCCGGGGTCGAGCCGAAGGGGCGGCGGCGCTCGGCGCGGTCACGGGCCGGATCGACGCGGACCTGCACGGCTGGTGGACGTCCGGTGCGCCGATCGTCCGCACGAACGTCCATGCGTTCGGCACGGAGACCCTCTCGGTGAGCCGCGCCCCCGCGGGGGACGGGTGGGCGGTCACCTTCACGGAGACGCAGGCGCTGCGGGACTGGGCGCGCCCCCTGCTCTCCGTAGCCGCCGCGCTCGTCCCGATGGAGGACGGGCTCCGCGACATGGCCGAGGGCGCCGCCGCACGCTGGAACGACGCCCTCGCCGGAGCGGGCGACGACCCGCGCGCGGCCGCCGCGACGATCGTGGACGCCGTCCTGGTGCGCGGCCTACTTGAGGACCTCCGTCTTCCGCGACTCGCCGGGGTAGACGACCAGGAGGTGCCGCTGGGCGGGGAGCGGCCATGAGTCCGGCTCGCCGCGCCCGGACACGTGCAGGCGGAGCCGGTACCGTCCGGGGCCCGCGACGGTGACGGGCGGGAGGCCGGGCGGCCCGTCCGGCTGCGTGATCACCGTCCTGCCGTCCGGGCTGTCGAACCCGACCTCGACGACCCGCTCCCAGCCGTCCAGGTCCGGAGGCGGCTCGGCGCGGTAGGCGCGGACGGTCAGGCAGACGCCGTCCTCGGTTCCGGTCGTCACCGTCGCCATCCCGCCTTCCGAGACGACCAGCTCGTCGGGCATCGAGCCGTCGTAGGACGTCCCGTCGGGGAACTCGCCGAGGTGGTAGGCGCGCATGAGCCCGCCCATGAGCACGTCGGTGTACTCCCGCACCGGACGGATTTCCGCATCCGGCGTTTTACGTTCGCAGAACGCTTCGACCTTCGCCTGTTCCCGTTCGTACTCCTCGGCGGCTTTCACCTGCGCGCGCTTCTGCTTCTGTAGCCGAACGGCGGCGACGTCCGGGCACAGGTACACGTATTGCTGCAGGGCCGGTTGCCAGGTGTAGTGGGACGGGACCTGTTCTTCGCAGGCTCGACGTCCCTCGTTGAGGAGGAACGTGTCGGATCGCCCGTCGGTGGACGTCGACAAAGGCTTCGACCCGGGGAACCGCGTGTTGTAGTCGCGCATGGCGCAGAGGTACGCGAGTTTCCGTTCGCGCTCCGGCATGTCCGCGACCGCCTGCACCCGGACCTCGTCCGGGCTTCGGAAGGGCTGTTCGGCGCGCTTGCACGCTTCCGGGCTCGACAGCGGCACCGGACGATCGCGGTCGCCGGTGGCGGTGAGGAGCGGTGCGGTGACGAGCAGCGCGGCGGCCGTCCGGGCCACGTTCGTCCCCGGCCGGTACGTCGCCGCCAGGACGAGCGCGAGGGGAACCAGGCCGTACACCTGCCAGAAGACCTGGCCTGCGCCGAACGGGTACCACCTCTCCACGCACGTCTGCCCCCAGCGCGTGACGTCGTACCCGAACAGCGCGGGTTCGGCGAGGAGGACCGGAGCCAGCAGCGCGACGGCCGTCCAGCCGACCGCCCGCCGCCGGGTCACCAGCCACACGACGAACGCGGGCAGGACGATCGCCCACGGGCTGTGCCGGAGGAGGGTGTACCCCGGCACGGACCACAGGTCGCTCCGGTGCATCCAGCCCCAGCATTCGTAGCTGCCGATGAAGGCGATGGCGACGCCTGCCGACTCGCCGCCGAAGAGCGAGTATCCCGCGGTCAGGACGAGGGGTGCCGCGCTCACCGCTGCGGCGGCGATCCACAAATTCTTTTGCGTGCGGGGGCTCCACTGCGACATGTTCGCAGGAGCGTAGAGGACGTCTACGACAGGTGGCACATGGGGGCGGGGTGGCGCTCGGCATCGAGTTCGCGAACGTGGTCGGGCGGATCGCGGGATGCGACCGCGCCATTCCGGGTGGGCTGGACGAGTTCGCGGCAGCCCGGCACAACTACATCGAGGACGCGCACCTTTTCCGCGTCGGGTTCATGAGCACCGGGGAGGCCCTCGCCCTCGCCGACGAACTGCCCGGCGGGGCCGCCGCCGTCGTGACGTCCGACGGGCCGCTGCCCGGCTGGCTGCGGCGCGGCGAGGTCGGCGGCCTGCGGGCGGTCTGGCTCGCCGGGCACGAGCCGGGGCGCGTCGTCCCGCCCCTGCAGGGCGTCCTCCTGCAAGGGCCGCCGGACCTGCGGGACGGCCTCGCCCGCGACGACGCCACGATCGTCCGGCGACGACGGGCATCGGACGACGACGCGGGGGACGGCGACGTGGACGGGCGGTACGAGGTGGTTCGGGGGGACGGGCTCGTGGACCTCGACGTCATCGGCCTCCCGAACGGCGCGTGCGTCTATCGGGCGGCGCGGCGGCGGGAGAGGAATCGTCGCTGCGGGCCGGACATCGCGCTGCTGCAGTGGCTCGACGCGACCCTGCGGAACGCGGGCGCCCGCGCATGAGGCCGTCCCCCGGGGTGGGGCTTACGAGGCGAGTCGTTCGCCCGGGCCGGGGCCCGAGCCCGCGAGTTCGGCGTCGCCGTCCGACCGGTTGATCTCCGCCCAGACGGCGTCGAGGGAGAGCCCGAGGACGGCGGCGATCGCGGCGATCGTCGGGAAGGCGGGGGTGGCCACGCGGCCGGACTCGATCTTGCGGAGGGTCTCCGGCGAGACGCCCGCGTCGAGCGCGGTGTGCAGCATCGACCTCTCTCCCCGGGCGCGCCGCAGGAGGGCGCCGAGGCGCTGCCCGCGTTCGATCTCTTCGGGAGTGAGCGGCAACCTGACCATGCCGCCGATTCTAGTACCGGGATAGTATGGCCGGGATAGTTATTGGCAAAGTCGAGGAAGGCACCGGATGATCGAGATTCTCACCCCCACCGAACTGCCGCGGGCGCGGGCCGCGGGCGCGCTCGTCGCCGACATCCTGCAGGCGATGCGGAGCCGCAGCGAGGTCGGCACGAACCTCCTGGACATCGACCGGTGGACCCGGGACATGATCGTCGAGGCGGGCGCGGAGTCGTGTTACGTCGACTACGAGCCGTCCTTCGGGCGCGGGCCGTTCGGCTACCACATCTGCACGTCGGTCAACGACGCCGTGCTGCACGGGAAGCCGCACGACTACGCGCTGGCCGACGGCGACCTGCTGTCGCTCGACCTGGCCGTGTCCCTGGACGGCGTCGTCGCGGACTCCGCCGTCAGCTTCATCGTGGGCGACGCGCGGCCGGCGGGGAGCGCCGCGATGATCGGTGCGACGGAACGCGCGCTGAGCGCGGGGATCGCCGCGGCGGGGCCGGGCGCCCGCATCGGTGACATCTCCCACGCCATCGGCGAGGTCCTCGGCGAGGCGGGCTACCCGATCAGCACCGAGTTCGGCGGGCACGGCGTCGGTTCGACGATGCACCAGGACCCGCACGTCCCGAACAAGGGGCGGCCCGGCCGCGGGTACAAGCTGCGGCCCGGCCTGCTGCTGGCCCTGGAGCCGTGGATCATGGCGGACACCGCCGAGCTCGTCACCGACGCCGACGGCTGGACGCTGCGGAGCGCGACGGGCTGCCGGACGGCGCACAGCGAGCACACGATCGTCATCACCGAGGACGGCGCCGAGATCCTCACCCTGCCGACGCGGGACTGACGCCCGCCCGGCGACCTCCCCGGCGACCTCCGCGGCGACCTCCCCGGTGACCTCCCCGGTCAGTCCGTCCGGGCCTCGCGGTCCCGGCCGTCCTCGTACAGGGCGGCGATCGAGCGTGCGACGCGGGCGCGGGCGGCGTCCGGGGCGGTGATGCCGATCAGCACGTAGTACGCGAGGCCCTCGGCGTGCGCGACCAGGTCGACGGCGGCGGCGTCGGGGTCGGTCCCGGCGGGCAGGGCGGCCCGGTCGCGGCGCAGCAGGCCGGCGACCCGCCCGTGGAACCGGGCGTACTCGTCGCGCATCCGGGCGGCGATGGCCTCGTCGGCGAGGGCCAGCGCGGTGAACGACTGGCGGACGCGCATGTGCGCGCGGGTCTCGGCGTCGTGGGCGATCAGTTCGTTGAGGACGACCGTGAGGGCGTCCCGGGGCGCGGCGTCGGCGAGGTCGCGGCCGACCTTCGCGCGGATCCGGGCGGCGCTCAGCGCGTTGCCGCGGTCGAACGCCGCCTCGACCAGCCGCTGCTTGGCGGGGAAGTAGTGCTGGACGCGTCCGGGTGAGACGCCCGCGCGCGCCGCGACCTCGGTCAGCGAGACCGCCGCCAGGCCGCGCTCGGCGACGATCGCGAGGACCGCGTCCGCGATCTCGTTCCGCCGCTCCTCGTGCCGGGCGCCGGGCCCGCGCGTCCGCCGTTCCATGCCCTCATGCTTTCCAGTGTGACCGCATCGGATTGACTGCTCCGAGTCTAGCCGCCTAGCCTGCGAGGCAAAGCGATGCGGTCACATCGATCTGGGGGTGCCGGTGGCACGGGTCGTCCTCGCGCTCGCGTGCGCGGCGCAGTTCATGGTGGTCCTGGACGTCTCGGTGGTGAACGTCGCGCTGCCCGCCGTGCAGGACGACCTCGGCTTCACCGACGCGGGCCTGCCGTGGGTCGCGGGCGCCTACACCCTCGCGTTCGCCGGGTTCCTCCTGCTCGGCGGGCGGCTCGCCGACCTCGCCGGAGCCAAGCGGACCTTCCTGCTCGGCCTCCTCCTGTTCTGCCTGCCCAGCCTCGCCGGCGGCCTCGCCACGACGCCCGGCCTGCTGGTCGCCGCCCGCGCCGCGCAGGGGATCGGCGCCGCCGTGCTCGCACCCGCCACCCTGACGATCATCACCACGACGATCCCGGAGGGCCCCCGCCGGACCCGCGCCCTCGCCGTCTGGACGGCCGTCGGCCTGGTCGGCGGGGCGTCGGGCAACCTCGTCGGCGGGCTGCTCACCGAGGCGCTGTCGTGGCGGTGGATCCTGCTGGTCAACGTGCCGGTCGGGCTCGCCGCCGCCGTCCTCGCCCGGCGCGTCCCGGACGGGCGCCGCGCCCGCGCCCGCCGCCTCGACGTCCCGGGTGCGGCCGTCGCGACCGCCGGGCTGTCGCTCCTCGCGTTCGGCATCATGCAGGCCGAGTCCCGGGGCTGGACGGACGCCCGCACGGCCGGGGCGCTCGGCGGCGCGGCCGTCCTGCTGGCCGCGCTCGCCCGCATCGAGGCGCGCGCCGCGGACCCGCTCGTCCCGCCGCGCCTGGTCCGGTCCCGCGCGATCGGGCTCGGCAACGTCCTGATGCTGCTCGCCGGGGCCTGCTTCGCGGTGCCGATGTGGTACTTCCTCACCCTCTACATGCAGGACGTCCTCGGCTTCTCGGCGCTGGAGACCGGGCTCGGCTTCCTCCCGCACACCCTGCTGACGATGCTGGTCGGGCTGCAGGTGACGCCCCGGCTGATGCGGCGCGTGGACGACCGGGTGCTCGTCGCCGCCGGCGCGGCCGTCGCCGCGGCGGGCTTCGCCTGGCAGAGCGCCGCGGCGGGCCTTGCCGCCGGGGGCGGCGACGCCTCGTACGTGCGCGACGTCCTCGGTCCGGCCGTCCTCGTCTCGGTCGGCGGCGGGCTGCTGAACACGCCGCTGACCGCGACGGTCACGGCGGGCGTCGCCGGGCGCGACGCGGGCGCCGCGTCCGGCCTGATGAACACCGCCAAGCAGGTCGGCGGCGCGGTCGGGCTCGCCGCGCTCGCCGCCGCGACCGCCACGTACGGCGCGGCGTTCCTGGCCATGGCCGCCATGCTCGCCGTGGTCGCGGCCGCGTCCCTCGCCCTCCCCGCCCGCCGCGACGCCCCGGACGTCCGCGTGCCGGACGGCCCGCCCTCGGCGGCGGACGGCACCGCCGCCCGCCGGCCCGGCTGAAGATCCACGGGGTTCCGTCCGGGCGGTCCGGCGTGACAGGATTCCGATAACGGTTTTCATTCACGCAGGGGCGGGCGATGCGGTCCTCGACCGGCACGAAGGAATCGATCATGGAGGAGCCGGCGGCGGTCTGGGCCGAGCCGCTCGATCTCGAACCGGACGAGATCTCGCGCGACGTCGGCTTCGTGCGGCGCCGCACCGGCGGCACCGCTTGGGCGCTGCCCGCCGTCCTCGACCGGCTCCGCCCCGACCCCGCCGTGACCGCCGCCGACCTGCACTGACTCACGGAGAGACATGACCGACGAAGCCGCCCGCGCCGACGAGGGCCTCGGGTACGCCGTGAACGCCCCCTACTACGACCTGATCTTCCCCGAGGAACCCCGCGACGCCCTCGCCGCGACCCTCCGCACGCTCCTGGCGGACGTCCGCGCCGTCGCCGAGATCGGCCCCGGCACCGGCTGGTTCACCGAGGTCCTCGCCGGGCTCGCCGACGAGGTGTTCGCCGTCGAACCCGCCCGCATCATGCGCGCCGCCCTCACCGCCAGGCTCGCCCGCGACCCCGACCTGGCGCGCCGCGTCACCGTGCTGCCCGAGGACGCCCTGACCGTCCGCTTCCCGGTGCCCGTGGACGCGGTCGTCATGTTCAACCTCGTCATGCACTTCTCGCCGGAGCAGCGCCCCGCCCTGTGGCGCCGCTGGGCCGAGGCCCTCGCGCCCGGCGGCCTCCTCCTCATCGAGCCGCAGTACCCGCAGAAGGCCGAGCCCGTCCCCGCCGTCACCGTCCCCGGCCGCGCCCTCGGCCGCCGCCGGTACGACGTCGTCACCCGCGCCGACGTCGCCGGGGACGACCTCGTCCGCTGGGTCAACACCTACCGGACCTGGGACGGCGACGCCCTCGTCGCCGAGGAGACCGCCGAGTTCGACTGCCACGTCATCTCCGACGAGCGCCTCGCGTCCGAGCTGACCGCCGCGGGCTTCGCCCCGCACCCCGCCGACGGCGTCCACGCGTGGCGCCGCGAGGAGGACTGATGCACGACGTCATCGTGATCGGCGGCGGCCCGCCGGGCTCAGCGCCGCGGTAGGGCTCAACGGCGACCTGTTCCGCTCCGGCCTCGGCCTGCCCGCCGTTTAAGCGTCCGTTCCGGTAAAGGGAAGAACGAATCGGAGACGGCGAATGTGCCCGGCACCGCACAGGTGCCGGGCACATTCATCGAACGCGTCAGTCCTCTACGTAAAGGGCCCATCCGCGCATCGGGGCGAGTTGGCAGATGTAGCCGGAATAACCGTGCCGGAGGTAGTACTCTCCGCCGACCTGGCAGGACGCCTTGTCCGGGTAGAAGGCGATGAAGTGCTGGCCCGCGGCGGACGCCGGGGCGGCGGCGGGGACGGGCGCCGCCGAGGCGGCGCCGGCGAGCGCGGCGCCGGTGACGCCGAGAACGGCGGCGGCGCCCAGCGTGGCGGTGAGGCGAACGATTCGTCGGGACATGGGGGAGCCTCCTGGAATCGACGATTGTTCAGGCGGTGCTCGCCCCGGCCGGGGTGCCTTTTAATGATCATCCATGTTCGCGCCTTCGGCAATACTCCCGATCAATTTATTTGATCACCGGGCGCGCCGAGGTCCGCCCGCCGCGGGGCGCGGGCCGGGGGTGCAAGGCGCGCGCCGGGTGGGGTGGTGGGACGTGCGGGCGGTGCGCGTAACGTTGCGAGGCGCAGGTCCCGGGGCCGACGTGAAGGGGCGCACGGGGCGCGGCGCGGGAGAGGCGGCGGCCGCGCGGGCCTGAGGGGTGGAGGGCGTGGGCCGGGCAGGGGACGAGCGGGTGGAGGGAAAAGCGACGGGCCCCGGGCGGATGCCCGGGGCCCGTCGGTTAGGTCGTGCGTCAGCCGATGGTGATGTTCTCGGCCTGCAGGCCCTTCTGGCCCTGGGTGACGTCGAAGGTCACCTTCTGGCCCTCCTGCAGCTCACGGAAACCCTGCGCCGCGATGTTGCTGTAGTGCGCGAACACGTCGGCGCCGCCGTCGTCCTGAGCGATGAAGCCGAAGCCCTTTTCGGCGTTGAACCACTTCACGGTACCGGTGGCCATGGTGTCTCCTTCTCGGTTCTCTCCCGGCCCACACCTTGCGGGCTCGGGGTCGCTGCGTCGAACCCATCCGGAGAATCCAGATCAACAAAAAATGCGCCCGAGGTGGAAACCCTCAGGCGCATGCAAGAGTCTATGGGAACCGCAACTTTGAATCAGCCTACCACACGTCTCCGGGGTGTGCATCGGCTCGGGTGTCGACCGGTGGTGTGTCGTGCGGTGGGGGCAGGAGGATCGCGGGCAGGGGGACGTCGAGGATGCGGCTCACGGCGTCGAGGGTGTCGGGGTCGAAGGTGCATTCGGACGCGCGGGGCGGCAGGTCGGCGGCGGTGCGGGGACGGCCGGTGCGGGCGGTGAGGGCTTCGGCGACGCGTTCGGGGGTGAGCCCTCGGGTGCGGGTCCACCATGCGATGTTCGCCGCCACGGTCTGGTTCGGGGTGCGGGCCGGACGGGCGCCCGGGGCGTGGGCGCGGGACGTGCGGGCCGGTCGGCGGCGTGCGGTCAGCAGCGGCACCGGGACCAGCAGCGCCCCGATGATCGGGATCGCCCACGGGTACGAGGCGGCCTCGGCGGTGAAGGCGATGGGTTCGTCGAGGCCCGCGATCTCGCCGCGGATCGTGTAGCGGCCGAACGCGGGGGCGTCCAGCGTGACGGGGACGGCGTAGGTGCGTTCGGCGCCCGGGGCGAGGGTGCCGAGGGGCGGGGCGTCGATGACGCGGGCGGGCTGGTCGCCGCGTCCGGCGGTGAGGGTGAGCGGCGGGTCGGTGAGGGTGGCGGTGCCGTTGTTGCGCAGGGTGACCCTGAGGGTGCGGTCGGCGGTTCCGGCGAGCCAGCCGGGGCCGATGCCGCCGCCGGTGACCTCGACCTTCGTCGCGGTGAGCCGCCGGGTGGCGGCGCGTCCGGCGGCGGGGGTCTCGGCGGCCGGGAGTGTGGGGACGCCGGTGACCTCGATCGGGACGGTGCGGGGTTCGCCGCCGGTGACGGGACGGACGGCGATGACGCACGGGCAGCCGACGGGGGGTTTCGCGGCCGTCAGGACGACGGTCGAGGCGCGTCCCTCGCGGACGAACGTGCCCGCGGACGCGCCGACGGCGCAGTCGACGGTCCCGCGCCGGGCCCGGTTGCCGCACAGTTCGACGAGCACGTTCCCGGCGGGCCAGCCGGTGAGTTCGACGCCGACGCGCTGGCCGGGGGCGACGCTCGTCCGGTCGAGCCCGATGCCGGGTTCGGCGGCCGCGGCGGGCGCCGTCATCAGCAGGGGCGCGGCGAGGGCCGCGGCGAGCAGCGTGGCGCGCTTCACCGTGCGGCCTTCCGGCGGCGGACGATCAGCCACCCGACGGCGCCCGCGAGGAGCAGGGCCGCGACCCACGGGACGTGCCACAGCGAGGCGCGCCGGACGATCGGGCGCGCGTCCACGGGGTCGCCGCTGCGCGGGTCGGTGGCCGACAGGAGGACGGAGGCGGTGAGCCGCCCGGCGGGCGCGACGTCGCCGACGCGTTCGCGGAACGTGTAGCTGCCGCCGGGGAGGAGTTCGGGGATGCGGCGCTCGACGGGTTCGCCGAGCGCGATGCCGAAGGGGCCCTGGGCGCTGACCTTCGCGTGGGCGGCGACCCGCACGTTGCCCGTGTTCCGCACGGTGTACGTGACGTCCATCCGGCCGACGCCGAGGGGTTCGGACGCGTAGCCGGTGCGGAGCGCGGACACCTGCAGGGCGGGGCGGAGGGGCCCGGCGGTCCGCAGGTAGACGCGGGCGGCGACGCGCCGGTCGACGTTGACGGTCCGGCCGCCGGTGGTCGCCTCGCGCCGGGTGACGGACGCGACGATGCCGCCGCCGTGGTCGCCGGGCGTCGCGTCGTGCGGGACGGTCAGCGTGAACGGGACGTCGACGGTCTCGCCGGGGGCGACCTTGTACGCGTCTTGCGCGAAGTCGATCCAGGTTCCGACGTCCGTGGGCTTCTGCGCGGCGGTGAGCAGGGCGAACGAGCCGTCGGCGGTGTTGAACGCGTCGGTGGCGTAGACGTTGAAGGTCTGCGCGGCCTCGCCGAGGTTCGTCACCGTCACCTTGTCCTTAACGGTCTGCCCCGGCGACACCGAGTACACGAAGTAGTCGCGCCCGTTGGGGCCCTTCGGTCCGGAGGGCCGCACCGCCCAGGTGGCCCCGGCGGGGCCGGGCGCGGCCGCCCGGACGGCCGCCGGTGCGGCGGCGGACGCGGGCGGGGCGGGCGCGGCGAGCAGCGCCGCGGCCAGCGCCGCGGCGCCGGCCGCGCGGACGGGCGAGGAGGTCATGGTGGGGCTCCGCCGTGGAGGTCGGGGGTGCGGCGCCGAGAGGGGGAGGGAACGGCGCCGCACCCGGTCGGGGGTCAGGACAGGGTGAGGGTGAGCGTGCCGGTGTAGGAGCCGGGGTTGACGCCCGCCGGGATCAGCAGGCTGAGCGCCGCGCCGGCGGTGAACACGCCGCCGCTGGCCCCGGCGGCCGACGTCCTCGAGCGGGCCGCCGACCACCTGCGGGACGACCCGGTCGCCGCGCCGTTCGACCTCGCGGGCCTCCGCCGCCTCCCCGGCCTCGAAGCCGACCTCGTCCACTTCCACGGCCCGGACTGGGCGTCCCGCATCGCGCCCGGCGACGCCACCGCCGCCTACTGCGCGCGGCTCCGCGAGGTCTGCTTCGACTGGCCCGGCGGCTTCGTCGCGCACCACTACACCCGCTACCTCGGCGACCTGTCCGGCGGCCAGGCCATCGGCGCCCGCGTCGCCCGCGCCTACGGCCTCGACCGCGACGGCGTCCGCTTCTACCACTTCAACGAGAAGCCGAAGGTCCTGAAGGACCGCTACCGCGCCCTCCTCGACGCCGCCCCGTGGAGCCCCGCCGAGCAGGACCGCGTCATCGGCGAGGTCCGCACCGCGTACCGGCTCAACGCCGACCTCGCCGCCGCGCTCGACGCGACCCTCGCGTGACCCGCGACCGGGCGCCCGCTCCGGGCGCCCGGCCCCCGGTTCAGGCGTGCACCGCGACCGCGGGCGCGTTCTCCGGGTCGTCCTCCCGCCGGGGGCGCGGCGCGTTCATCAGCACGGCGACGACCAGCGCCCCGGCCAGCATGATCCCCGCGGCCCACGCGCCCGCCACCTGGAAGCCCTCCACCACGGCCTGCTGCGCGGCGGCCGGTCCGTGCTCGGCCAGGTAGTCGGCGGTCGCGCCGGTCGCGATGGTGTTGAGCAGCGCCGTGCCGATCGACGCGCCGATCTGCTGCGCGGTGTTGACCCCGGCCGACGCCACGCCCGAGTCGTCCGGGTGCACCCCGCGGGTGGCGTAGTTGAGGGCCGTCGGCAGGATCATCCCCGCCCCGAAGCCGAACAGGAGCTGCGACACCAGCACCCCGCCCGCGTAGCCGCCGCCGACCTCCAGCCTGAGCATCCACAGCATGCCGCAGGCGCCGATGAGCATGCCCGGCACGACCAGCGCCCGCGGCGCGACCCGCGGCAGCAGCCGGGTGGTCAGCCCCCCGGCCGACACCAGCACCGCCGTCACCATCGGCAGGAACGCGACGCCCGTCCGGACCGGCGAGTACCCCATGACGCCCTGCATGTAGTAGGTCAGGAACAGGAACGCCGCGAACATCCCGATGACGCTCAGGCCCACCGCCAGGTAGGCGGCGCCCCGCGTGCGGTCGGCGACGAGGCGCGGCGGCAGCAGCGGGTGCGCCACCCGCCGCTCCACCAGCGCGAACACCGCCAGCAGCAGCGCCCCGCCCGCCAGCAGGCCGGTGACCGTCACCGAACTCCACCCGCTGGACTCGGCGCGCCCCGCCCCGTACACGATCGCGACCAGCCCGCCGGTGACCAGCAGCACGCCCGGCACGTCGAACCGGGCGCCGCCCTCGCGCCGCGACTCCGTCAGCACCCCGTACCCGCCGACCGCCGCGACCAGCGCGAGCGGCACGTTGATGTACATGCACCAGCGCCAGTCCAGGTACTCGGTGAGCGCCCCGCCGGCCAGCAGCCCCACCGCGCCGCCCGCCGCGGAGATCGCCCCCCAGATCCCGAACGCCTTGGCGCGCTCGTCCGGCCGGGAGAACGTCACCGTCAGCAGCGACAGCGCGGACGGCCCGAGCAGCGCGCCGAACACCCCCTGCAGGACGCGCGCGACCAGCAGCGTTTCGAAGCCGGTCGCCGCACCGCCCAGCATCGACGCGCCGGCGAACCCGACCAGCGCGACCAGGAAGGTCCGCCGCCGGCCGAAGTGGTCGGCGACCCGCCCGCCGAACAGCAGCAGCCCGCCGAACGCCAGCGTGTACGCGGTGACGATCCACTGCCGGTCCCCGTCGGAGACCGTCAGGTCCCGCTGGATGGACGGCAGCGCGATGTTCACGACCGTGGCGTCCAGCACGATCATGAGCTGGGCCAGCCCGATGCAGAACAGCGCGGCCCAGCGGCGCGTGTCGCCCGCCGGTTCCTGCGCCTTCGTGGTTGCCATGACCTCGTCCTCGCTCGTGGTCCCGTGCGCCGCACCCGCGGTCGGCGCCATGACGAACACGAGACGCCGCCGGTCCGCGTCCTGTGACGGCCTCCTCCTGTGACCTGCGCCACCCGGCCCCGCCCGGACGCACGGGCAGGCGGGGCGCCCGGCGCATCCGTGAAACGCGCCGAGGTCCGGCCGTCGCGCGATTTACGGTTCGGCGACGCGCAAGCGAATACACGGTTAAGTCCGAGAAGAATTCAGGCGACGCACCCGCGAAATGCAGGCGAATATCGGGTGACGTTCGGAGGGCTCGCGGAAGAAAGTGCCGCGTATGTTCGGGTTCGGGCTCGAAGAAGGCCGTTCGGTCGACCGGGGACGGGTCGTCCCGCGTGCAGGTAAGGGGCGTTCGCGGAGGCGAGGCGGCTCGCGGGGGCCGGTGGGGCGGGGCGGACGGGCGGCGGGGCGATCGGCCTCGAAGGTGATCAAAATGGTTCAGGGTCGCGAATTCCTCATGTGTCCGTACACACTGGGCCGGAGTACGGCAACGGTGTATTGAAGTGCGTGCTGCACCATCGAGGCTTTAGCTACAATCCGACCGTTAAGCGAGACTTTCGAGGTCCGCGACGCCGTCGCCGCGCGCTCTTTTTCGAGGCCCCTGCACGGCCACCGCAATGAGGAGTTGCCCATGCCCGTGGAATCCGGGGAACCCGTCCCCGCGGCGAGACCGGTGATCGGCGACGCGGAGATCGACGCCGCGGTCCGGGTGCTGCGCAGCGGACGGGTCGTCCAGGGGCCGGAGGTCGCCGCGTTCGAGGAGGAGTTCTCCGCGCTGGTGGCCGGACGGCACTGCGTCGCGGTCAACTCGGGGACGTCGGCGCTGCACCTGGCGCTGCTCGCGCTGGGCGTCGGGCCCGGCGACGAGGTGATCGTGCCGTCGTTCACGTTCGCGGCGACGGCGAACGTGGTGCGGCTGGCCGGGGCGGAGCCGGTGTTCGCCGACATCGAGCCCGGGTCGTTCTGCCTCGACCCGGACGCGGCGGCGGCGGCGATCACGCCGCGCACCGCGGCGATCATGCCCGTGCACCTGTACGGGCATCCGGCGGCGATGGACCGGTTCGCGGCGCTCGCCGAGCGGCACGGCCTGGCGCTGGTCGAGGACGCGGCGCAGGCGCACGCGGCGAGCCTGGACGGCGTCCCCGCCGGGGCGCTCGGCACGGTCGGCTGCTTCAGCTTCTATCCGACGAAGAACATGCACACCCTCGAAGGCGGCATGGTCACGACGGCGGACGCCGGGACGGCGCGGACGCTGCGGCTGCTGCGCAACCAGGGCATGGAGGAGCGGTACGCCAACGAGATCGTCGGGGCGAACCTGCGGCTGACGGACGTCGCGGCGGCCGTCGGACGGGTGCAGCTCGGGCGGCTCGCGGAGTGGACCGAGCGGCGCCGGGCGAACGCGGCCTTCCTCGACGCGAAGATCACCGGGGCGGTGCCGCCGCCGGTCGCCGCGGGCGCGCGGCACGTCTACCACCAGTACACGGTGCGGGTCCCCGAGGGCCGCGAGGCGATGCGCCGGCATCTGGACGAGCGCCGCATCGGCAACGCCGTCTACTACCCGACGCCCGTCCACCGGCTGCGGCCGTTCCTCAAGGACGGCGCGCCGGATCCGCGCTGGGACCTGCCGGAGACCGAGCGGGCGGCGGCCGAGGTGCTGTCGCTGCCGGTGCATCCGACGCTCACCGAGGCGGAGCTGGCGCGCGTGGCCGACGCCGTCAACGAGGGGGGTGCGGCATGAGCGCGCTGCGGGCGGGCCTCGTGGGGCTCGGCGTGATGGGACGCAACCACGCGCGGGTGCTGGGGTCGATGGACGGCGTCGAGCTCGCCGGGATCGTCGACCCGCGCGGCGGGGCCGCGCCGAACGGGGTGCCGCTGCTGGACTCGCTGGACGGGCTGCTGGAGCTCGGCGTCGACTACGCGGTGGTGGCGTGCCCGACGGCGCTGCACGAGGAGGTCGGGCTGCGGCTCGCGGAGGCGGGCGTCGCGGCGCTGATCGAGAAGCCGCTCGCGGACTCGGTGGAGGCGGCGGGACGGCTGGTGGCGGCGTTCGAGTCGCGGGGGCTCGTCGCGGGCGTCGGGCACATCGAGCGGTACAACCCGGCGCTGCAGAGCATGCGGGCGCGGCTGGAGGCGGGCGAGCTGGGCGAGGTGTTCCAGGTGGTGACGCGCCGCCAGGGGCCGTTCCCGCACCGGATCTCCGACGTCGGCGTCGTGAAGGACCTCGCGACCCACGACATCGACCTGACCGCGTGGGTGACCGGCCAGGACTACGTGTCGATCTCCGCGCACACGGTGGCGCGCAGCGGCCGTCCGCACGAGGACATGGTGGCCGCCGTGGGGCGGCTCGCGGACGGCGCGATGGTGAACCACCTCGTGAACTGGCTGAGCCCGCTGAAGGAGCGCACGACGGTGGTGACGGGGGAGCGCGGCTGCTTCGTCGCCGACACCCTCACCGCCGACCTGACGTTCCACGCGAACGGCGAGGTCAGCAACGAGTGGGAGGCGCTGCGCAACTTCCGCGGCGTCTCGCAGGGCGACACGATCCGCTACGCGATCCCGAAGCCGGAGCCGCTGCGGGTCGAGCACGAGCGGTTCCGGGACGCCGTCCGCGCGGGCGACGGGACGGGCGGGATCGTCACGCTGCGGCAGGCGCTGCGGACGGTGGAGGTGTCGGCGGCGGTGCTGGAGTCGGCGGGGACGGGCGAGACGGTCGCGCTGAAGGCGCCGTCGGAGGTGCTGGGTGTCGGCTGAGACGGAAAGGCGGAGCATGCGGATCTGCGTGGTCGCGCTCGGCAAGATCGGGCTGCCGCTGGCGGTGCAGTTCGCCCGCCGCGGGCACCGGGTGATCGGCGCCGACGTGGACGAGCGGGTGGTGGCCGACGTGAACGCCGGCCGGGAGCCGTTCCCCGGCGAGGCCGACCTGGGCCGGTACCTCGCCGAGACGGTCGCGGACGGGCGGCTGACGGCGACCGCGGACACGGCGGCGGCGGTCGCCGAGTCCGAGGCGGTCGTGGTGGTGGTGCCGCTGTTCGTCGGCGCGGACGGCACCCCCGACTTCGGCTGGATGGACGACGCGACGCGCGCCGTCGCGCGGGGGCTGCGCCCGGGGACGCTCGTCAGCTACGAGACGACGCTGCCCGTCGGGACGACGCGGACCCGGTGGGCGCCGATGCTCGCCGAGGGCTCGGGCCTGGCGGCGGGCACGGACTTCCACCTGGTGTTCAGCCCCGAGCGGGTGCTGACCGGCCGGGTGTTCGCGGACCTGCGGCGCTACCCGAAGCTCGTCGGCGGCCTCGACGACGCGTCCGCGCGGCGCGGGGTGGAGTTCTACGAGCGGGTGCTGGAGTTCGACGAGCGGCCCGACCTCGACCGTCCGAACGGCGTGTGGGACCTCGGCTCGGCGGAGGCCGCCGAGCTGGCGAAGCTGGCGGAGACGACGTACCGGGACGTCAACATCGGGCTCGCGAACCAGTTCGCCCGGTACGCCGGCGCGATCGGCGTGGACGTCATGAAGGTGATCGACGCCTGCAACACCCAGCCGTACAGCCACATCCACCGGCCGGGCATCGCGGTCGGCGGGCACTGCATCCCGGTGTATCCGCGCATGTACCTGTGGAACGACCCGGAGGCGACGGTCGTCCGGGCGGCCCGGGACGCCAACGTCGCGATGCCCGAGTACGCGGCGGGCCTGCTCGCGGACGCGTACGGGGACCTGACGGGCGCGCCGGTGCTGGTCCTCGGCGCGGCGTACCGGGGCGGCGTCAAGGAGACGGCGTTCTCCGGCGTCTTCCCGACGGTCGAGGCGCTGCGCGCGCGCGGAGCCGTCCCGTACGTGTCCGATCCGATGTACACGGCGGACGAGCTGGACGCGCTGGGCCTGCCGCCGCACCGCGGCGAGCCCGTGACGGCGGCGATCGTCCAGGCCGACCACGCCGAGTACCGCACGCTCGGCTCGTCCGACTTCCCCGGGGTGAAGGTGCTGGTGGACGGCCGCCGCGTGACCGACGCGGCCCGCTGGGCGGGCGCGGCCCGCGTCGTCATCGGCGCCCCGGCCGACGGGGCCGACCGCGGGACGCCGCACTAGGCGGGGCCCGCCCCATTCCGGACACCGACGGACCACTGGAGAACCGAATGCGACCCGAAGACGGAACGGCTCCCGCCGCGCCTTCCACCGCGCCGCGCGGCCGCGTCGTCATGCTCGTCGACAACGACGTCGTGCGCGACTCCCGGGTGCAGAAGGCGGCGACGTCCGCCGCCGACGCCGGCTGGGAGGTGCACCTCCTCGGCTGCACGGGCGGCCGGAAGCGGAGCTGGGAGCTGGGCGGCGCGCACGTGCGCCTCGTGCAGCTCCGGCACACGCTGGTGCCGGGGAAGCGGCACGGCGTGCTGCGGGCGACGCTGCGCCGCCCGCTCGCCTACGGGCACCCGAACGTGGCCGACTACCGGCGCCGGCTCGTCCAGTCCCGGCGGGCCGACCTGGCGGCGAGCCGGCTGGAGCCCGGGGTGGGCCCGGCGCGGAAGGGCTGGCTGCTGGCGCGGCGGGTCACGGCGAAGGCGCAGGCCCGGTGGGTCGCGGTGCGGGCCCGGCAGACGGACGCGCTCGCGGCGGCCCGCAAGGACCGCGACTCGCCGCTGGAGCGGCTGTCGATCCGGTTCTGGCAGGCGCTGCTCGGCGACCGGGCCTGGCGCGTCCTCGACCGGAACCTGTGGGACTGGGACAGCGCGTACAAGAACGTCATCGACGAGCTCGAACCGAACATCATCCACGCGAACGACTTCCGGATGCTCGGCGTCGGGGCGCGGGCGGCGCGGCGGGCGCGCGCGAAGGGCCGGACGACGAAGCTGGTCTGGGACGCGCACGAGTTCCTGCCGGGCATCCGGCCGTGGGGCATCGGGCCGCGCTGGATCCCCGCGATGTGCGCGCACGAGCGCGAGTACGCGGGCGACGCCGACGCGGTGCTGACGGTGTCGGAGGCGCTCGCCGACCGGCTCGTCGAGGGGCACGGCCTGCGCGAGAAGCCGACCGTCGTGCTGAACGCCCCGGTCACCGAGGGGGCGTCGAGGAGCGACGAGCCGGTCCCGGACATGCGGGAGCTGTGCGGCGTCGGCCCGGACGTCCCGATCGCCGTCTACAGCGGCAGCGCGTCCGTGCAGCGCGGCCTCGACATCATGATCGAGGCGCTGCCGCGGCTGCCGGAGCTGCACGTCGCGCTCGTCGTCGCGACGGCGCGGTCCGAGTACGTCCGGGGGCTCGCCGCGCGCGCCGCCGAACTCGGCGTGGACGACCGGGTGCACGTCCTGCCGTACGTGCCGTTCGACCAGGTCGTCCCGTTCCTGGCGGCGGCCGACTTCGGCGTCATCCCGATCCACCACTGGCCGAACCACGAGATCGCGCTGATCACGAAGTTCTTCGAGTACTCGCACGCGCGGCTGCCGATCGTCGTCAGCGACGTCCAGGCGATGGGCGACATGGTGAAGAACACCGGGCAGGGCGAGGTGTTCCGCGCCGAGGACCTGGACGACTACGTGCGGGCGGTCGAGGCGGTGCTCGGCGACCCGGGACGGTACCGGACCGTGTACGACGACCGTCCCGACCTGCTCCGCGAGTGGACGTGGGAGGCGCAGGCCGAGGTGCTCGACGGCGTCTACACGCGCCTGCTGCCGTCCGCCGCCCGTCCGGCCGCGCCCGCGGCCGGGGCCCCGGCGGGCGAGGCGCCCGACGCGCCCCTGATCGGTGCCCGGGACCAGGCGTGACGGAACGCGCCGGCGACCGCGACGTGGCGGTCGTCACCCCCTGGTACCCGAACCCCCAGCAGGAGTGGGCCGGGTCGTTCGTCGAGGCGATGGTCGGCGCGACCGCGCCGGGCTGCGGCGACGTCACCGTCTACCACACCGAGGCGTGGCTGATGCGGCAGCCGCCGGAGGAGGTCGAGGCGGCGCGCGCGGCGCACCGGCGCCTGCTGCCGGTCGCGCTGCACGCCCAGCCGGCCGTCGCGGGCGCCCGGCTGCTGCGCGTCCCCGTCCCGACGGTGCCCGAGTACACGTTCGCCGACCTCGCCCGCGAGCACGCGGCGTGGCTGCGGGAGGCGCTGCGCGGCGAGCCGATCCCGGCGCCGGTCGTGCACGCGCACGTGGGGCTGCGCGGCGGCTGGACCGCGCTGGAGAACGCCCGCCCGGACGCGCGCGTGTTCGTCACCGAGCACGCGTCCTTCCTCGACAAGGTGCTGGAGCAGCCCGACTCGCGGGAGCTGTACGAGCAGGTCCTCGACCGCTGCGACGGGTTCTTCGTCGTGACGGACGTGCTGCGCGACCGGCTCGCGGAGGCGTTCCCGGCGCTCGCGGGGAAGATCCGGCCGATCTCCAACCCGATCTCGTTCGACACGCCGCGGCCCCGTCCCGTCACGGAGCTGCGCCGCTGGCTGTACGTCGGCACGCTCGTCGAGCGCAAGGGCGTCGGGCCGCTGCTGGAGGCCTTCGCCGCGTGCCGCGCCGAGGACCCCGGCCTGACGCTGACGATGGCCGGGACGGGCGCGCTGGCGGGGCCGCTCGCGGAGCGCGCCGCCGAACTCGGCGTCGACGGCGCCGTGACGTTCCTCGGCGCCGTCCCCCCGGACCGGGCGGCGCGGCTGATGCGCGAGCACGACCTCCTCGTGCACGCGGCCCGCTACGAGACGTTCGGCGTGACGATCATCGAGGCGGTCGCGGCGGGCATGCCGGTGCTCGTCACCCGCTGCGGCGGCCCCGAGCGGACGCTCGCGGGTGTGGCGGACGCGGTCGGGGAAATGATCGACGTCGACGACGATCCGGCGGTGATCGTCGCGGGCTACCGCCGGCTCCGCGACCGCTTCCCGGACGGGCTCGACCTGCCGCGGGGCCGGGACGTCCTGGACGGGCGCTTCGGCTACCGCACCGTCGCGGAGGCGCACCACCGGCACTGGTTTCCCGACGGCGCCGCCGACGGCGCCACCGAAAGCGACACCGACACCGAAGCGGCGGAGGAGAGGGAGGTAGCGTGAACGTCCTGTTCGTCGCGCTCGGCGCCACCCGCAGGCCCGCCGTCGTCCGCGAGTCCGCGCGGGTCGTCGCGGACGGCGGCGAGGCCGCGGTGCTCGTCGGCGCCGCGTCAGCGTGGGCGCGGGAGCCGCTGCCGGACGGCGTCGACGCCGTCGAGCTGCCCGCGCTTGAACGCCGCTACCGTCCCGCCGCCGTCCGGATCCCGCTGTACCGAGTGCCGCGGCTGCTGGTCCGCGTGTGCCTGCCCGGCCCGCTCCGCGGGCTCGGGAACCGGATCGACGCCGCGTACCGGCGGCGCGTCGCCCGCCCCGTCGACCGGCTGCTGGCCCGCGCCTACCGCCGCGACCCGGCCGCGGTCCGGCGCCGGGTGGTCGAGCGCGAGGTGCTGCGCCGCCGCTCGGTCGACCTCGTCGTCGTCGGCGACCCGCAGTCGCTGGTGGCCGCGTCCGAGCTGGCGGACGTCATCGCGGGCGCGGGCGCGCGGCTGGCCTACTCCATCGCCCACGAGCGGCCGCAGGCCGGTTACGCCGGAGGATGACCCCCATGACCGAACGCCGCCCCCGGCTGCTCTACCTCGCGTTCTACTTCCCGCCGTCCCGCGCCAGCGGCGTGTACCGCCCCCGGGCGACCGCGAACCGGCTGACCGAGCTGGGCTGGGACGTCACGGTGTTCGCGGCGCCGCTGCCGTTCCTGTACGACACGATCGGCTCGGTCGACGACGAGCTGCTGGCGACGATCGACCCGCGCGTCACGATCGTCCGCCCGGACCTGAACCGGTTCGTGTGGCAGACGGACGTGCGCGAGTACAGCCGGTTCCGCGCGGCGTTCCCGCAGCTCGCGCAGTCGATGTACGCGTGGGGGCAGGACCACGTGTTCCCCGAGCGCTACGCGTCCTGGGCCCGCGACAGCGTCCGGAAGGCGCTGCGGCTGCACGCGCGCCGCAGGTTCGACGTCGTCCTCGCGACCGGGAACCCGTTCGCGTCGTTCGGCGCCGCGTGGGCGTTCCGGAAGCTGACCCGGACGCCGTACGTCATCGACTACCGCGACTCCTGGACGCTCGACCAGTTCAAGGAGGAGCCGCGGTACGACGACGACCATCCCGCGTGGCGGTGGGAGCGCCGGGTGCTGCGGTCGGCGGCGAACTCGCTGTACGTCAACGACGCGCAGCGCGCCTGGCACGCCGAGCGCTACCCGGAGGCCGCCGACCGGATGATGACCGTCCTGAACGGCTGGGACGCCGACACGCTCCCGGCGACCGCGGAGCCGCCGCCCGCCGCGCGGACGCCGCCGGGCGAGCACGCGCCCCGGTTCACGTTCGTCGGGACGGTCACCAGCGAGCAGCCGATCGAGGCGCTGGCCGAGGGGTTCGCGCGGGCCCGCGACCACGCCGACATGGGGCGCGCGGCCCTCGACCTGTACGGGTACTTCGGGTTCTTCAAGGACTCCGACGGCGCGCTCCGCCGCCGGTTCGGCGGCGAGCCCGGCGGCGAGGCCCTCGCCCCCGGCGTCCACTACCGGGGGCCGGTGTCCAAGACGGCGCTCGCCGACGTGTACCGGGACTCCGACGTCCTCGTGTTCCTGAACGGCGGCGGACGGTACGTGACCTCGGGCAAGATCTTCGAGTACATGGCGGCGGGACGGCCCATCGTGTCGGTGCACACGCCGGGCTCGGCCGCCGAGGACCTCCTGCGGGACTACCCGCTGTGGTTCAATCCCGGCGGGCTCGACCCGGCGGCCGTCGCCGCGTCGATGGTGGCGGCCGCGAAGGCGGCGGCCGGCCTGGACGACCGGCAGGTGGCCGAGGCCCGCGCCCACGCGGACCGCTTCGAACGGACCGTGGCCCTCGAACCGCTCGTGCGGCGGCTCGGCGAGCTGGCCCGGTGAGGGGAGACGTCGACGTGACCGAACCAGCCGGCCGCGAGGCCCCCCGGGTGATCGTCCTGGCGATGGACCCGAAACTGAGCATGGACCCGGTGCCGAGCGTGGAGCCGCGGCGGCAGTACCGGCGGATCGTCGGGCTCGCCGGCCACTTCGTCGAGGAGGAGGGCGCCGAGGTCGACGTGGTGACGGCCGAACCGGGCGGCTGGGACGGCCTGGACGACCGGGTGCGCCTGCACCGGCTGGACCGCGCCGAGGCCCGGCATCCGCTGCCGTGGCTGGAGCACGCGCTCGTCGTGCGGGTGCCGCGGCTCCTCGCGCGTCCGGTGAAGCGGCTCGGCCGTCCCGGCGCCCGGCTGGACCGCGCCCGCAGCACCGCCTCCACGGCCGTCCACCGGCGCGCGTTCCTGCCGTTCTACCGGCACGCCCGGCCGCTCGTGCTGGCCCGCGTCGCGCGCCGCCGCCTGCCCCGCGAGGTCGCGGCGGCGCCGCTCGCCCGCGTCATCGTGATGGACCGGACGTCCGTCCCGCTCGCCCGCTGGCTGGCCCGCCGGCACCCGGACGCCGTCGTGACGACCCGGCAGGACCGGAGCCTCGTGTCCAAGCCCTGACCGGCCCGCGCGTCAGCGCTTCTCGGTCAGCTCGCCGGACGCCTCCACGTAGACCTCGCCGGTGCTCGGGCACTCCCACGCGCCCGGCTCGTCCGGCCGTTCGGCCAGCCGGACCCCGGCCCGCCCCACCCAGCCGATCCGGCGCGCCGGGACGCCCGCGACGAGCGCGAAGTCGGGGACGTCGCGGGTCACGACCGCGCCCGCCGCGACCATCGCCCACCGCCCGACCCGCACCGGCGCGACGCACACGCTGCGCGCGCCCAGCGACGCGCCCTCGGCGACGTGCACCCCGACGGCCTCCCAGTCCGCGGCGCGCTTCAGCCGCCCGTCCGGGTCCACCGCGCGCGGCGCCCGGTCGTTGGTGAGGACGACCGCGGGCCCGACGAACACGCCGTCCTCGAGCACGGCCGGTTCGTAGACGAGCGCGTGGTTCTGCAGCTTCACGTTGTCGCCGATCCGCACCCCCGCCCCGACGTACGCGCCGCGCCCCACGATGCAGCCCGCGCCGAGCCGGGCGCCCTCGCGGATCTGCGCGAGCTCCCACACGCTCGTCCCGTCCCCGAGCTCGGCGGACGGGTCGACCTGGGCGCTCGGCTGGATGCGATGGTTCATGCGATGACCTCCACGGGGAACGTCGGGCGGTTCGGCGGATACGGGCCGATACGGGTCATGGGGCGAGGACGGCGTCCAGGTCGTCGTCCGTGCCGTGCATCACGCATTCGGCGATGGCGCGGTGCCGGGGGTGGGCGCGCGCCAGCAGGCCGGGGGTGCCCCACGCGTCCAGCAGGTCGCGGCACCCGGCGAGCATGATCTTCCGGTCGTCGGCGGACGCGCCCGGGTAGTGCCGCTGGAGCCGCGCGCAGATCTCCAGCCGCAGGTAGCGGTGGTGCAGCGCCTCGCGGACGTCGCCGGGCGGGGCGTGGTCGGCGACCAGCCGCATCGCGGCGGCGATGATCGCGTAGACGTCGGCGTGCGCGGCGCCGGCCGACTGGGTGGCGCTCGTCCCGTCCGCGCGGGCCGTCCAGTAGTAGCAGTCGTGGTCGGCGAGGACGGAGACGCCGCGTGCGCGCAGGTACGCGCCCGCGGTGAACAGCTGGTCCTCGTGGGAGGGGACGCCCTCGGTGAAGCGCAGCCCGGCGTCCTCGACGAGGGAGCGGCGGAACAGCTGCAGCGCGGCCATCGACATGCGGCCGAACAGGTCGCCGCCGGGCGCCGGCGGTGGGTCGAGCACGTGGGCGCGCTCGATCGTCGCGTCGAACAGGCCGCGGGCGATCTTCCGGCCGCCGACCCCGACCTGCCGGCCGAGGACGACGTCGGTCCCGTTGCGCTCGGCCATCGCGACCGTGCGTTCGAGGGCCTCGGGGCCGAGCCGGTCGTCGGCGTCCAGGAAGAAGACGAACCGTCCGGTCGCGAGGTCGAGGCCCCGGTTGCGCGGGGCGCCGGGGCCGCCGGAGTTCTCCTGGTGGACGACCGTCAGCCGGTCGCCCGCGAGCGCGTCGAGGAGCGCGCCGCCGCCGTCGGTGGAGCCGTCGTCGACCGCGATCACCTCGATCAGGTCAGCGGGCAGCGACTGCGCGGCGACCGATTCCAGGGCGCCGCGCAGCGAGTTCCGGCAGTTGTGGACCGGGACGATCACGCTGACGAGGGGGCATGTCATGCAGTCAATTTAGACGCCATTCGATGGCGGCGAAGCCGCAGGGTGGGGGCATGATCGCCGTTTTTCGGCACCGATCGCCGCAGGGCGAATTCCCGATGTCCGCATCATGAACGAAGCATTTCCGGTGAATGGCGTCGCGTTGGTCAGGGCCAGGCGGAGTGGAGGCCGGTGTGGAAGAGGGTCGCCATCGGTTCCTCGCCGAGGGCGGCGGCGATGGACTTCTCGCAGGCGCGGCGGGCCTCGGCGAGCCGGGGCGCGGTGTAGCGGGCGCGGCCGCCGTCGGGCGCCCACAGCCGGGTGCTGACGCCGAGCAGGACGGCGGCGCGCTCGTGGGCGCCGTCCAGGCCGTCGGCGATCGCGACGACCTCCAGGGTGAGGGCCATGTTGGACGCGTCGTTGAGCAGCTTGAAGCTCTCGAAGGCGCGCCCGGCGCGGGCCGCGGCGGTGCCGTGGTCGCCGCCGAACAGGGCGACGAGCGCGTGGATGTAGTGGCCGTAGCCGCGGAACTTGTGCTCGCCGCGGCGCTCGCCGTCGCGCCGCAGGTCCTCGGCGAGCGCGGACGCGGCCGGGTAGTCGTCCATCACGACGTGCGCGAACGCGAGGGCGGCGCGCGCCATCATCCAGGTGGCCTCCTGGACGGGGTCGTCCCACGGTTCGGCGGCGAGGCGGCGCAGCGGCGGCACGGCCTCGGCCGGACGGCCGCTCATCGCCCGGTCGGCGGCCTCGATGTAGTCGGCGGCGCGGACGGCGGTGGGGTCGGGCGCGGCCGCGCGGCACTCGGCGACGCACCGGTCGACCCCGGCCCGGTCGCCCTGGAAGCTCATGACCGAGCCGAGGGCCCACGCGGCGCGGACCCGCAGCGGGCCGGGCGCGGCGTCGGCGTGCGCGAGGGCCCGGTCGAGGAACGCGCGGCCCGCGCGCTCGAAGTCGCACGACACCCAGAAGAACCAGAGGGCGCCGGCGAGCTCGAGCGCGAGCGGCCCCGGCTCGGCGAGGCACGTCTCGAGCGCCTTGCGGACCTCCGCGAACTCCCCCGCGAGCCGCCGGTACCGGTCGACCTGCCCGGCGCGCGTCCACTCCGGGTACGCCTCGCGGGCCATGGCGAGGTAGCGGTCGCGGTGCCGGCGCAGCGCGTCCCGCTCCTCGCCGAGCGCGGCGAGCCAGGACGCGCCGTACTCGCGCAGCGCCGCGGGCAGCCGGTGCCGCCCGTCCGCCCGCCGGACCAGGACGGACTTGTCGACGAGCCCGTCGAGGGCGCCCGCGACGTCGGTGAGCGGGCCGCCCGCGCAGACGTCCTCGGCGGCCTCCGGCGTGAACGCCCCGGCGAACACGGTCGCCCGCGCCCACAGCAGCCGTTCGGCGGGCGTGCACAGTTCGTGGCTCCAGCCGATGGCCGTCCACAGGCCGCCGTGCGGGGCGAGGACGGGGGACCGGCGGCGCGCGGCGTCGTCCGGCGGGAGGCCGGGGTGCGCGGCGAGGTCCGCGACGGACCGCCGGACGAGCTGGGCCGCCGCGAGTTCGAGGGCGAGCGGCAGCCCGCCGAGGCGGCGGCACAGGGCGGTGACGGCGGCCGCGTTGCCGGGGGTGACGGCGAAGCCGGGGACGCGCTCGCGGGCCCGTTCGGCGAGCAGCGCGGCGGACGGGCAGCGGGCCACGGCGGCGGCGTCCGCGCCGTCCGGCGGCATGGGGAGCGCCGCCAGCTCGACGACGTCCTCGCCGGGCACGTTCAGCCGCCGCCGGCTGGTGGCGAGGACGCGGCTGCCGGGGGACGCGGCGATGATCGTCTCGGCGAGCGCGGCGCAGCCGGGGACGAGGTGCTCGCAGGTGTCCAGGACGATGAGGCAGCGGCGGTCGGCGAGGTGCTCGGCGATCAGGTCGGTCTCGGGCCGGGCGGTCTGGTCGCGGACGCGCAGCTCGAGCGCGACGGCCTGCGGGACGTGCGCGGGGTCGACGAGCTGGGAGAGCGGGACGATCCAGACGCCGTCGGGGAACCGGTCGGCGGCGTCGCCGGCGGCCCGCAGGGCGGCGTGGGACTTGCCGACGCCGGCGACGCCGGTCACGGTGACGAGCCGGTGGAGGCGGAGCGACCTGTCGATCTCGGCGAGGTCGACGGCGCGGCCGACGAGGCTCGGGAGGCCGCCGGGAAGGTTCCCGGGGCGGCGGTCGGGCGCGATGTCCATGATCCCCCTGTGACTGCACAACGTGCCGGAATGAACACAGATCGTATGGAGCGCGGCCGAGAGTGATCGGCCGATTCCGGAAAGTCATCGAACTGTGACCGGTCGGTCGGGTGCGGGCGGGCGGAGAGCGTCGATCCCGGCATATGGCCCGACCTCGGGATGAACCGGGAGGGGGCAATAAGTTAGCCTGCCCTAACTCGCACGCACTCGACGTGCGCGTGGACCGTTCCGTTCGACCGCCGGGAGTGCGCACGTGGCCCCTCAAGCGACCGCCGACGTCCTGCTCGGCGCCCGCGGCCTCACCGTGGGCCACCAGGGCCGCGCCGTGCTGTCCGGCGTCGACCTGACGCTGCGGGCCGGCGCGGTCACCGTGCTCGTCGGCCCCAACGGCTGCGGCAAGTCGACGCTGCTGCGCACCGTCGCCGGACTCCAGGACGCCATCGCCGGCACGGTCGAGGTCGGCGCGGGCGCGGAGCGCGCCCCGCTGCGGTCGCTGTCGCGCCGGGACCTGTCGCGGCGGCTCGCGTTCCTCCCGCAGACCCCGCTGGTGCCCGCGGGCGTGACCGTCCGCGAACTCGTCCGGCACGGCCGGTACGCGCACCGCGGCGCGTTCGCCCGGCACACCGCCGACGACGTCGCCGCGATCGAGTGGGCCCTCGACGTCGGCGACGCCGCGCCGCTCGCGGACCGCCGCCTGGACGAGCTGTCGGGCGGCGAACGGCAGCGCGCGTGGCTCGCGACCGTCCTCGCGCAGCGCGCCGGGATCCTGCTGCTCGACGAGCCCACGACGTACCTCGACCTGAAGCACCAGTTCGAGGTGCTGGACGTGGTGCGGCGGCTCGCCCGCGAGCACGGCATCGCGTGCGGGGTCGTCCTGCACGACCTGATGCAGGCCGCCGCGTACGCCGACGAGGTCGTGGTCGTCGCGGACGGCGGCGTCGCCGCGGCCGGGACGCCCGGCGACGTCCTGACGCCCGGGACGATCGCGCACGCGTTCGGCATCGAGGTCGACGTCGTCCGCGACCCGGCGAGCGGGCACCTCGCCTGCTTCCCCAAGCGGACCGAGCCCACCGAGCGGGCCGCCCCCTGAGCCTTCCCCCTGTATCGACCCTTTCACCTTGAGGAACCCCTGATGAGAAGACTTCTGCGCGCCCTCACGAGCGGCGCCGCCGCGACGGCGCTCGTCCTCGCCGCCGCCGGGTGCGGCGGCTCGGCGGGCGACACCGCCGGCGGCGACGCCCCCGGCGGCGACGGGGGCGCGATCACCGTGCAGACCGCGCGCGGCCCGGTGTCGCTGGACGCCCCCGCCACCCGCGTCGTGTCGCTGGAATGGACGTACACCGAGGGCCTGCTCGCCCTCGGCGTCAACCCGATCGGCCACGCCGACCCCGCCGGGTACGCCAAGTGGGTCAGCGCGCCCGACGCGAAGCTCCCCGAGGGCGTCGCCGACGTCGGCACCCGGCAGGAGCCGAGCCTGGAGAAGATCCGCGCGCTGAAGCCGGACCTGATCGTCTCCGACGAGGCCCGCGTCGCCGCGAACTACGACCAGCTCGCCGACATCGCGCCCGTCCTGGCGTTCGACCCGCTCGCCGACCCGGCCCTGCAGACGATGAAGACGAACTTCACCGAGCTGGCGAAGGCCGTCGGCAAGGAGGGCGAGGCCCCGGCCGTCCTGCAGAAGATCGACACCGCGGCGGCCGACCTCGAGTCGCGCCTGGAGAAGGCCGACAAGGCGGGCCTGAAGTACGCGGTCGCGCAGGCGTTCACCGCGAACGACGCCCCGCAGATCCGGATGCACACCGACAAGGCGCTCGTCGCGCAGGTCCTGAACCTCGCCGGGCTGAAGAACACCTGGACCGGCAAGCCCGACGACTGGGGCATGACGACCGTCGGCGTCGAGGGCGTCACCGACGTCCCCGACGACGCGACGTTCCTGTACGTCGCCGCCGACGACGACAACCCGTTCAAGGAGCAGCTCGCCGACAACCCCGTCTGGACGGGCGCCGCGTTCGTCGAGGACGACCGCGCGATCGCCCTCGACCCGGGCACCTGGTTCTACGGCGGCGTCCTGTCGAGCGTCCACATCCTCACCATGACCGGTAAGGCGCTCGGGGTCTGATGACCGCCACGACCGGCGAGGCCAAGGTTCCGCTGCGCGCGCGCCCGTCCGCCCTTGTGGCGGGCGGCGCGCTCGCGGCGGCGCTGTGCGCGGTGGCCGTCCTGCACCTGACCCTCGGCACGTCCGGCGTCGGCCTCGGCGACCTCGTCGCGTTCGCGACCGGCGACGCCGACGCCGGCGCGGAGGCCGTCCTGCTGGGCAGCCGCCTGCCGCGCACCCTCGCCGGTCTCGCCTCCGGCGTCGCCCTCGGCGTCGCCGGGGCCCTCATCCAGGGCTCCACCCGCAACCCGCTCGGCGCCCCCGACACCCTCGGCGTCAACGCGGGCGCCTACTTCGCCGTCGCCCTCGCCGCCTACCTCGGCCTGGAGACCGGCACCCTGCTGTCCGGCGGCGCCGCGTTCCTCGGCGGCCTCGCCGCCGCCGCGATCGTCTACCTGCTCACCGCGCGCGGCGTCCTCACCCCCGGACGGCTGCTGCTCGCGGGCGCCTGCGTCACCCTCGGCGGCATGGCCGGCGCCGAGTTCCTGCAGCTCGTCGACGAGCCCTCCACCCGGGGCGTCTTCCTGTGGGGCAACGGGACGCTGCTGCAGTCCGGGCTCGACCGCCCGCTGACGATCGGCGCCGTGGTCCTCGCCGCCGCGCTGCTCGCCCCCGCCCTCGCCCGCCCGCTGGACGTCCTCGCGCTCGGCGACGACACCGCCGAGTCCCTCGGCGTCCGGGTGGCCCGCACCCGCGTGCTCGCCTGGCTGCTCGCCGTCCTGCTCGCGGCCGCCGCCGTCACCCTCACCGGCCCGATCGGCTACGTCGGCCTCATGGCCCCGGTCGCCGTCCGCCGCCTCGGCGTCCGCCGCCACCTCGCCCTGCTGCCGCTCGCCGGGCTCGGCGGCGCGCTGCTCGTCCTCGCCGGGGACGCCGCCGCGCGCCTCGCGCTCCCGCCGTCCGCCGGGTTCGGCGAACTGCCCGTCGGGGTCGTGACCGCGCTGATCGGCGGGCCCGTGTTCGTCCTCCTCGCCCGCCGCACCCAGACCGGGGACGCCGACGCGGGCGCGGCCGTCGCGGTCACCGCGCCGCCGCGCGGCCCCCGCTACGCGGCCGTCCTCGCGGGCGGGCTGCTCGCCCTCGCCGCCGCGACGCTGGTCGGCCTGCGCATCGGCGACGTGGACGTGTCGTGGGGCCAGGTCGCCGCGTCCCTCACCGGCTCCGGGACCGACGAGACCGACGCCGTCGTGTTCTACCGGCTGCCCCGCATCCTGGTCGCCGCGCTGGCCGGGGCCGTCCTCGCGGTCGCGGGCGCGGCCGTCCAGTCGGTGGTGCGCAACCCGCTCGCCGAACCCGGCTTCCTCGGCGTCACCGCGGGCTCCTCCGCGGGCGCCGTCGCGCTGATCACCGTGCTGCCGGGCGCGCCCGCCGCGCTGATCCCGGTGTTCGCCGCCGCCGGCGGCGTCCTCGCGCTCGCCGTCGTCGTCGCGATCGCCCGCGACCGGCACGGCCTCGACCCGACCCGCGTCGTCCTCGTCGGCCTCGGCGTCGCCGTCACGATGAGCGCGGTGACGAACATGATGGTGGTCGCCGAGCAGATGAACGTGTCGGCGGCGCTCACCTGGATGGCGGGCAGCACCTACGCCCGCGACGCGACGACGCTCGGCTGGCTCGTCGTGCCCGCGCTCGCGGCCGTCCTGTTCGCCCTGTCGGCCCGCCCGGTGAACATGCTCGCGCTCGGCGACGACCTGCCGCGCGCCCTCGGGCTGAACCTCGGCCGGGCCCGGCTGCTGGCGCTCCTCGCGGGCGCGGTCCTGGCGTCGGGCGCCGCGGCGGCCGTCGGGAACGTCGGTTTCGTCGCCCTCGTCGCCCCGCACCTCGCCCGCCGCCTCGCGGGCGGCGCCACCGCCCGCCTCGTCCCGGTCGCCGCCGTCCTCGGCGCCGTCCTCGTCGTCGCCGCCGACGCGCTCGGCCGCACCCTGCTCGCCCCCGTCGAGATCCCGGTCGGCATCATGACCGCCGTCATCGGCACCCCGTACCTGATCTGGCTGATGCGCCGCACCCCCGCCGCCGCCGCCTGACCGGCGGCCGGAACGGAGCGCAGCGGAGTGGAGGCCGACGGTCAGGCGGCCCCGCTTTTGGCGACGCCGAGGTGACCGGCCTGCTGGCGCTGATGCTGCTCACCGAGTCCCGGCGCACCGCCCGCACCGACGGCGGCGACCTGGA
>NZ_JBFAUZ010000063.1:0-53401 GCF_040679555.1 Spirillospora sp. NPDC052242 | reverse complement strand
GTCGTTTTCTTTTCCGTTTTTTTGGTTTGTCCCGGGGGGCCCGGGGCGCCGCAATCGGCGCCGGGGCCCCCGTTGCGTTTCCCGGCCGACCATTCCCAGAGCAGTACGGAAGGTTTTGTGAAAGCACCCCAGCCGGCCCGGACCGGCGACCAGCCGCCGCCGCACGGTCCGCAAGGGGCCGCACCCGACGACAAGCTCGAAGACAAGTTCGACGACGACGACTACCCCGCCTACAGCATGGGCCGCGCCGCCGAGATGCTCGGCGTGACCCCGGCGTTCCTGCGGAGCCTGGACACCGCCAAGCTGTTCGTGCCGCAGCGGTCGCCCGGCGGGCACCGCCGCTACTCCCGCTACCAGCTGCGCCTCGCCCAGCGCGCCCGCGACCTCGTCGACCAGGGCACCCCGCTGGACGCGGCCTGCCGCATCATCATCCTCGAAGACCAGCTCGCCGAAGCCCAGCGCATCAACGCCCGGCTCCAGCGCGAACGCCGCCCCGACTAGCGACGAGCCCCGCCGCCCCTCCCGAGGGGCGGCGCCCTAGTCCGTCCGGCCCGGCACGGTCCGCGGCGAAGGGAAGGCGAGGACGGTGTGCGGCTCGTCGGCGCCCCGGTCGATCGCGCGGCGCGCCTCGGCCAGCTCGATCAGGCGGGCGGCCATGTCGGCGAACAGCAGCAGCCGGTGCGCCGTGGTCGGGCTGAACGGCTGCGCGCCCGGACGTCCGAGGACGGCGAGCACGCCCCGGGTGGCCTCGCCCGTCTCCAGCGGCAGGATCAGGATCGGCCCCGCGGGCAGCACACCGGGCGTCTGGTCGTCGGCGACCCGCGCGGACAGGGCACGGCGCGAACTGAACACCCGGCCGAGCATCGACCGGCCGAGCCGCACCGTCGACCCGCGCACCCGGTCGCCGTCCGGGCCCGCCGTGACCTCGATCCGCAGCGTGTGGCCGTCCGCGTCGGGCAGGGCGACGAACGCCAGCGGGACGTGCGCCAGCAGCCGGGCGCGCTCCACCACGAGCGTCAGCATGCCGGCCGGGCGGGTCCCGTTCAGGGCCGCCTCCATCAGGTCGAACGACGCGGCGACCCGCTCCCGGTCCTCCAGGGCGCGCGGAGCCCGCACCGGCCCCCACCCGATGAACGACCGGTCATCGCCGCTCACGCCGTCCCACCGCCTCGCAGGCGATCCCGAGAAGCGTGCCCCGCGAAGCGCTCGCGGTTCCGGACGGTGCGGGCGGTGGGCATGCTGCCTCTCCGATCCGAGAGCCGCGCGGCTCTGGAAGTCGACATGACGGCCCCGGACGGCGGTGATCTCCGGGACGGTCGGGCGTCCGCGCCCGGACGGGGATCTCGCGGCGGCATCGGCGCCGAACCTTCTGGATCTCCGGAGAGACCGGGTATCGAGGAACCAGGGGGACGCGTGCATGGCCGCCCGCGTCGACAACTCCTCGTTCGCCCCCGAGTCTACGCCCTTCGCCCGCGATCGCCCCGTGGCGAGCGGCGTCGCCTATGTTGAAGGGGTAGGGCCACCGACTCAGGAGACGATCATCATGGGCGGAGCGTCGCCCCAAGTGTGGATCTCGGCTGCCGACGGCTGCGACATGGTCCGCGCCGACGCGATCGTGATGTTCCGGATGGACGGCACCGGCCGGCTGACCGCCCAGCTCCGCGACGAGGCGAAGGTCAGCGTGACACTGCTGGAAGGATCGTCCGGGAGCGGCCGCCCGCCTCCCGACTTCCACCGCCGGCTGGCCCGGGCCATCGCCGAACTCGCCGACTCCAGCGGCGCGCACCTCATCCGCGCGGAACACAACGACGGCACCTGGAGCTGGATCAGCGAAGCGCTCTGAGGGAGGCGCCTCAGCCCTGGACGCGGAGCGCGAGCAGCGCGACGTCGTCCTCGCGGCCGGGGGACATCCGCTCGATGAGCCGGTCGCACAGCTCGGGCAGCGGGAGCCGGGCCAGCCGGGACGCGTGGCGGCGCAGGCCGACGAGGCGGTCGCTCAAGTCCGAGTCCCGCGTCTCGACGAGGCCGTCGGTGTAGAGCAGGAGGGTGGACAGCGGCGGGAGGGCGCGGACGCCGTCGGGGCGGGGCCCGGCGAACTCGGGATCGCCGAGCAGCATCCCGTGCTCCTCGAGGAACAGCGTGTCGCCGTCCCGCGTGATCAGCAGCGGCGGGAGGTGGCCGGCGTTGCACCAGCGCAGCCGGTGGCCCGCGACCGTCCGTTCGATCCGGGCGAACACCGCGGTGGCCGTCTCGGCCTCGCTCACGGCTTCCATCGCACCGTCCAGCCGTTCCAGCACCGAGCTGGGGGGAGCGGGCCGATCCCAGGCCAAGGCCCTGAGCATGTTGCGGAGCTGAGCCATCCGGGCCGCCGCCTGCAGGTCGTGGCCCACGACGTCCCCGATGGCCAGGCCGGTGGCGCCGTCGGACAGCTCGAAGGCGTCGTACCAGTCGCCGCCGAGCCGGCTCGCCTCGGTGGCGGGCAGGTACCGGGCCTGCAACTGGAGATCACCCGGCTGGTACAAGGGGGGAAGCAGGCTGCGCTGCATGGCCTCCGCCGTGTTGCGCTGCGCGGTGAACAGCCGGACGTTGGCCAGCACGAGGCCGACGCGGCGGGCGATGTCCTCGACGACGAGCCTGTCCTCCGTCCCGTACCGGTGGCCGGAGCGGGAATGGCCCAGCGTCAGCGCCCCGTAGACCTCGCCCCGGGCCGTCAGCGGAACGATGATCGCGCTGCGGGTGCCCATGACGCGGAAGAGATCGCACCGGGCCGCGTCCAGCGGCTCATCGGGCTCCGGCCGGTCGTCCTCGCCGACCACCACGGTCGCGCCGCCCCGCAGAACCCGGGCGAGCGCACCGCGGGGCGTCCGGGGAAGGGGCGGCAGCGGCCCCTCCAGAGCGGCGTCGTCGTCGGGCGTGGACTCCCGATGCGTCGTCGCGACGCGTTCGACGCGCCCGTCGGAGACCAGCAGGTCGACCTCCGCCCAGTCCCCGAGCGCGGGCACCACGAGCCGGACGAGCCGCCGCAGCACCTCCCCCTCGTTCAGCGTCGAGGACAGCACCGTGGTGATCTCGGCGACCAGCTCCAGCCGGGAGATGGCCCGCCGCATCCGGGTCATGCGCTCCCGCAGCTCGTCCTCGATCACCGAACGCTCCGCGGCGTCCTGGAACACGAGAACGAGCCCGGCCGCCGCCTCGGCCCCGGCCATGGACGGCCCCCCGGGGTAGATCGGCGCGGACGACCAGGAGCACGTCAGCAGCCCCCCGTCCCGACGCGCCAGCTTCACGCCGTCCCCATGGTCCGGAACCCCGGTGCGCAGCGCCCGCGTCAGCAGGCAGTCCCGCTCCGGGGGGACGCACCCCTCGGCGTCCCGGTGGAGCAGCCGGTGGGCGTCCCTGCCGAGCGCCTCCTCCCGGCTGTAGCCCAGCAGCCGCTGGGCCCGGGGGTTCCAGGCCGTGATCCGGCCGGCGGCATCGGTGGCCAGGACACCCGAGTTCATCGCCTCGACCAGGGTGCCGTGAACCCCGACCGCCGGGTCGTCCGCCTGACTGTGCACTGTTCCCCCCAGGTCGAACACTAGGCCCTTTCCCTGAGCATCACCCGGAATACGTACGGCCGGTACCCGCGCTGGACGTTTCGGACGTCCCGAGGCGGCCGCGAGCCCGCAGATTTTGCGGCACATTGCCGCTGGACGGGCGATATGCGGCGTAACGTCAGGAGTGCCGCGGGTCCTTCGGGCGTGGACGATCGAACGGCGATCGTCCGAGCCGACGTCCCGCGAGGCGCCACGCCCGCCCGCGAACCGTCCCGCAGCCGGAGCGACATGATGAGCACCACGTACACGGCCGAAGGCCACATCGACATCCACCCGAGAGTCGTCCTGTCGGTCGTGCGCCAGCCCGCGTACACCGTCGTCGCCCTGCACGGCGAACTCGACATGGTGACCGCGCCCGCACTCCACGAAGGACTGCTGGCACTCCTGGACGCCGAACAGAAGACCCTCGTCCTCGACCTGTCCCACCTGTGGTTTTGCGACGCCGCCGGCCTGTCCGCCCTGCTCGGCGCCTGGCACCGCGCACTGTCCCTGGGCGTCTCCATGCGCCTGGCCGCTCCCCGCTCGAAGGTCGCACGAGTCCTCGACGACGCCGAACACGGCCTCCAGACCTACCCGACCCTCCCCCGAGCCGTCCGCCACCCTCTCCCGCCGCCCCTGGAACCCGCCACCCCCTGACCCCCGCCGCAACCCGCGCAGCGCGGATGACATCGCGGGGTCCGTGTCGGCCCGATGATCGCCGCCGCAGGGCGAGGAATCCTGGCCCTGGATTCCGAAAAAGTGCCCCGAAAATCAAATTCAAGAATTTGAGAATACTGCTAAATTGTCGAGTAGGATTAAAATATCCGGCAACGGAGGCGTCCTCGTTCTGAGGGACGATCCACCACACCGGCTCACCCCCGAGAGGGGGAGTCATGCCGACTTCGCGCCGGCCCCGCATCAGCAGATCCGCAGGCCGGACCGGTCGGGTGCGCGAGCGCGGCCACGAAATCGTGGTCACGCTCATCCTCGCCGCGGCTCGCCTCACGCAGCTGCGCCCGCCGGCCCGCAAGCGCATCCGATGAGCACCGGGCCCGCCGCATCGCACGATTCTCCAAGGAAGGTGCCGCACATGCGGACCACCGAACGCCGCACGGCGACCAGCCCGTCACCGCCCTCGACTCCACGGCTGCGGCTGCGCCCCGCGGCGCCCCCCGGCTCGGCGCGGACGGCGCTGGACGGCGCCTGGTGGCCCCGCTCGGCCGACCCCGTCGCCGAGCTCCCGGGCCTGATCCTGGCTCTGCAAGACCACGGCCCCATCGACGACCACCGCCCCGTCACCCACGTCCTGCTGCGGGTGGACGACTGGGACGACCGGCCGCGCCGGCTGCGGATCGACGGCCCGGCCGACACCCGCGTGGTTCGGCTGAGCTGGTTCGACTCCCTGCCGGCCGGGCTGCTCACGGCGATCCACGCCGACGGCCGGCGCGTCGATCTGCTGACCGTCCCGGTCTCCACGACCCCCGCCGGAGCCGATGCGGTGATGGAACTGGCGTCCCACCCCGCCAACCACCTGCACACCCCCGACCTGCTGGCCGCCCTCGCCGAACCCCCCGGCCCGACGGGCCGGGGCGGCGTCCGGAACGACTCGGAGAACGCCTGGGAGGCCGAGGGCGGCCGACTGCGCGACGACCTCGCGCCGCGTTGATCCGGCACCACCACACCACCGCGATCGGAGACCGTCATGGCCGCCTTCACCACCGCCTCGCCTGCCGCCGGGGGCCGCGCCCCCGAGGAGGTGCGGATGCCCGCCCACCGACGTCCCGGTCACACCATCGTCGCGCTGTCCGGCGTCCTGGACGGCGCCGCGGCCCCGGCGCTGCGCGAGCACCTGATCGCCGCGTTGCGGCACAGCGGCCGCCTGCTGATTCTCGACCTGAGTGAGGTGACGTCCGCCGACGTGGCCGGACTCGCCGTGCTGATCGGCGTCCGGCAGCGCGCCGCCGGGCTCGGCGTCACCCTCCGCCTGGCCGCCCCGAGCGCGGAGGTCGCCGCGCTGCTCCGCGCCACCGGCCTCGGCCGCATCCTCACCGTCCACCCCGGCCGGAACCTCCCCGCCGAAGCCGCGGCCTGACCGGGAGCGGGACCGGCCGCGGGCGACCTGCGGCCGGTCAGGGACCGACGACGGCGACAACCGCGATGAGCACGCAGACGAGAACCAGCGCAACGGCCATGCCGCCGATGAGCCCCTTCATCAGCCGGAGGTATTCATCTTTCATGGTCATCGAGTGCCCCTCGCCGCGCGTCGGCCGCGTCGGCCGCGTCGTCCATGGCGTCCTGCCGGCTGCGGGCGCCCCATCCTCTCGGGCGCGGCGTGCGGGGCCCGAGCAGCGGAAGCAGCAGCAGGGCCGCACCGGCGACCATCAGAATGGTGCCCACCACATGCAGATCGATGCCCCGCAGGGATCCGGTGACGGCGAAGGCGATGATCGCCCCGGCCGTCAGGAGGGCGATGCCGCCGGCTATCGGCATCGAGTGCCGCCCTCCGGTTGACTCGGGTGAATGATCCGGGCGCTGATGCCCATAAGCGGACTCCTGAACGAGCCATGAGTTCGAGGACCGCCGGTCGGTCTCGCAAAGCAGCGGCCCGTTAAGAACCTTCCTTTCCGAGCGCCGGCATCGTCCTCGTCCATACACCGCCGCTGTGTGGAGCGATCGCGGTCCTGACCCTCCGCTCCGCGGGGAATCTCGCTGACCCAAATGAACGCGACCGCTCGGTACGGGGAGCGCTCACTCGCCAGTCGACCTCGTTCTACGGCCGGGCCGAATCGGGCAATTCTGGCAAGAGTCATCAGCCGAGGCGATGACCGTCGACGGCGACCATGGCGCGATGCGGCCGCAATGTAGGCCGCCGTGGGCAGGTCTCGCCGTTCCAGCTCAGAAGGTGGGAGATGTGGAACTGCGCCAGCTCCGCTATTTCGTGGCCGTGTCCGAGGAGCTCAATTTCGGCCGCGCCGCCGTCCGCGAGCACATCGTGCAGTCGGCGCTGAGCCGGCAGGTGCAGCGGCTGGAGCGGGAGCTGGGCGTGCGCCTCCTGGATCGCACCACGCACCATGTGGCCCTGACCCCGGCCGGGGCCGCCTTCCTGGTCGAGGCACGGCAGATCCTCGCTCACGTGGAGCGCGCCGCCCAGGTCGCCCGCACCGCGCAGGGAAGCTCCCCGGCGTTGCGGGTGGGCATCATCGACGCCGGTTACGACTCGATGCCGCAGATCCTTCACGAGGCCCAGGCGCTCTATCCGGACCTCGTGATCCACCAGGTGGAGGCCGGCGTCCCCGAGCAGTACCGGCGACTCGTGGACGGGCGCCTCGACGTGGGCATCGGCCGCGCCGCGCCGGCACGCGCCGCGTCCTCTCTGGTCGCCCAGGGCCGCTGGCTCTACTGCGTGCCGTCCTCCTGCACTCCGTGCTCCCGGGGACGATCTGGCGCCCGCTCACCGAACCGGCCTCGTTCCATCCCTGGTCGATCCTGTGGCGCGCGGCCGACGATTCCGACCACGTGCGCGCCGTCGTCGCGTGCGCCCGGCGCATGTCCGAACGGCTCGGCTGGCTGGTCACCGCGGACGAGCCGACCGGCTGACCCTCGTCCGGTCGATGGGCCGGCCGCAATAGCTGCGGCATTTCCCCCATCTGCATCCTTGTCGCGAGAAGACGCCGTTGCCCGGTTCGAGTCGGACAGGGCCGCGTCGCCGAACCGCAAATCGTGCGCCGACACGTAGATCTCGGGAAGGTGTTGACGGCGGCTCCCGATATCGAGTAATGACCACTCCGTCAAAACGGCCAGGTTATGGAAGTGCGCTCGGAGCGCGCCCGATTGCTTCCTCGGTTTCGTGAACCATAGGCGAGCACACGGCGTCTCACTGGAAGACCTCGCGAGATGCGTGAGAAACCCCTGACCGTACGAGCGTTCTCGCCGCAGGACCGGACGAATCGGCTGCTCGTGCCGTGGCCGTCCCGGTACCTGCGGTCCGAGTTCGGGATATGGGCCGGGACGACGCAGCTCGTGCGGCACCAATGCTCACGGTGATCTTATATGCCGCCGTGAACACTTCAGCTGGAGGTGACCGGTTGGTGAGCTCATCGAACCCCCAGAGGTGGTCGGACGCCGCCCCTGCCGCGGGCCCGCTCGAGACGAACGACCCCGCCTCCATCGGCGGCTGGGAACTCCTCGGCCGGCTCGGCCAGGGCGGCATGGGCGTCGTCTACCTGGGGCGGGACCCGCACGGGCAGAGAGGCGCCGTCAAAGTGATCAACCCGCGCCTGACCGGCGACCCGCAGTACGGCGCGCGCTTCGACTCCGAGGTGGCGTACGCCCGGCGCGTCGCGTCCTTCTGCACCGCGCGGGTACTCGACCACGGCAGCACCGGCGGGCTCGCCTACCTGGTCACCGAGTACATCGAGGGGCCGTCCCTCTCCGACTACATCGACGCGCACGGCGCGTTCCCGCCGGACGCGCTGCACAGCCTCGCGGCGGGAGTGGCCGCCGCCCTCGTCGCGATCCACGCGGTCAGCCTGGTGCACCGCGACCTCAAGCCGGGCAACGTCCTGCTCGGCGCCGACGGGCCGCGCGTGATCGACTTCGGTATCGCGCGGGCCCTGGACACCCACCTCCCCATCACCCAGCCGGGCAGCGTCATCGGCACCGCCGGCTACGTGGCGCCCGAGTTCGCGTTCGAGGGACGGGTCGGCACCGCCGTCGACATCTTCGCCTGGGGCGCCCTCGTCGCCTACGCCGCGACCGGGAGGAACCCGTTCGGCATCGGCGCGCTGCACGAACTGGCCGCCCGGGCAAGGCAGGCCCACTACGACCTGACGGGCGTGCCGGAGGAACTCGTGCCGATCGTCCGGTCCACGCTGGATCCCGACCCGGCCGAACGGCCGACCGCCGAGAAGCTGCTCGTCCGGCTCGTCGGCGAGCTGACCCCCCGGGAGGCGACGACCGAACTCATCCGGCGCCATTGGCTCCCCGCGCCGGCGGCGGCCCGGCCGCTCGGGGACGGCCCGTCCGACTCACCGGCGGCGCCGCCCGGCGCGCCACCGGAAACCCGTTCGGAAAACCCGGAACCGCATGCCGTGGAACAACGGGAAACGCCCCCGCCGTCAACCGGGAGAGCCGGTTCATGGGTCAATCGCCGTCATGTCCAGGCCGGGGTTTCCGCGCTGGCCTTGTTCGCTCTGGCGGCGGCGGGGTACCTGCTGACGCAAGGGCCGTCCGGGGCGTCGGACGGCAAAGAACGCGCCGCGCCGCAGCCGACGTTCTGGCCTCCGGGCGACGTCGCGTTCTTCGGATCAAAGGAAGACCAGCCCGGTACCGGCTACAAGGAAAACACATACTCGAAACGCTCCGGGTTGGATATTTCGATCGCGGAGATGGCCGCCGAGGCGCTCGGCAAGAGACCGGAGTTCAAGCCGCTGAGCTCCAGGCAGCGCCTGACCGCGTTCGCGGGGGCAGAGGAAGGCAACGTGCACTTCATCGTGTCGACCTACTCGATCACTCAGGAGCGGATGGACGACGTCGGCACCGACTTCGTCGGCCCCTACGCCACGACCGGCACCGGGTTCCTGCTGCGCTCGGGCCACCCCGCGCCGACGAGCATGTCCGATCTCGAGGGGATGAAGCTTTGCACCTGGGACGGCACCACCTCGGAAGAGCTCATCGAAGAGGCGGGCGGGCAGCTTCCCAACTCGCCGAGCAGCGCCGGCGAATGCGTGAACAAGCTCCGGAGCGGCGAAGTCGACGCGGTCTTCTCGGACGAACTGCTACTGCAGGGCTTCGCCCACGCCGATCAGAACCTGTACGTCGTACCAGCGGCTTCGGTGGCAGGATTCTCGGACAAGAAGCAAAGATGGGGCATCGGGATGCCTCTAGGGCATCGCAAGGAATGTGAGCAGATAAAAACGGCTCTCCTGGCGTATGTCAAGAGCGGTAAGTGGGACGACGTCTTCGAGCAGAACTTCGGAAGTCGCCTGAACAAGAACGACTACAAGCCGACTGCGGAAGCGATCGAAAAATACTCCTGCGTCGACCAACTCCCTCAAGAACCATCGTCGTGACAAACGCCTCCAAGGGAACGCCGATCGCCGCGCCTGGAGAGCCCTGCCTCATATACAGCTTCTATGTGTTCGAGGATTCCTTCTTCCAAGGTGGTGCGCACGCCACTGGGCCGGAGGTGACCTGGAACGGGTCGCCGATGATCTCGCATATGAAGAGCCGGAAGAACGAAACGAGCGGATGTGGGTGCTGCTCGACGAGACCTCTCCATCCGCGACCAACTCCTCAACCGCGCACTCAGCGACCACTGTGACGCACGGACTCTCTGAACGACTGGGAAGCGAGACCGGCGGGAATGACGCGCGCCCAGGCCGCGATCGGCTGCGCCCGTGCGGACGTCATCCACTGGCTGCACCGCGATCACGAGTTGCTCGAGTGCGCCAGAACGGCGCAGGCGATGGCGTTCGAGGACGCCCACGGCGTTTCCGTGCAGGGGAGGGTGCTGCGCGAGGTCGCCGAACACCTCGGCCCGCAACGAATGGAAGAATTCCAAACCTGGGCCGGAAGGAGCATTTCTGGTATGAACTGCTCGCGCAGATCGCCGGAGCGCTCGCAGGGTACGAAGAGGTCCAGATGCGGATGCTTAACACCGTGGAAGACGCTCTCCATCAAAAGTTCGACCAGTCTCTGCCGGACGAATTGGGCCGGGCGGGAGCGATCGGATCAGCGGTTCATTGGGCCTGGCGGCATGTGCTCGCGAGCATCGCCGCGGCGTCGGGCGCCGGCAGCTTCGCGGCGTTACTGGCCGGCGGCGATGTGCGGCAACTCCTGTGGCCCATTCGGGTCATCGCCGTCCTGATGTGCCCGGACGCGACGCATCATCCTGCGGTCAGGGAACATTGTTGGGAGCCGATCGTGCGTCATGCCGGAGCGGAAGTCCGTGCAGCCGTTTCCGAACGCCTCACTCAAGTCTTCCCGAAAGATCCGTGGTTCGCGCCGATCCGGAACGGCCCGAGTTCCGCATAGCCCCGGCGTACCGAGAACGACGCGGGGTCTCCGGGGATCATCGGACACCCGGCACCGACGACCGGAGCCCGGTGCCCGCCTCCCGCCTCGTTGAGCCGGTGGTTCACGGCAAGGTCAGACGGGCGGGATCAGGTCGCTCTCGCTGACGGTGTACGTCAGCGGGGGGTAGACGAAGTCCGTTTCGTTGTTCTCGCGGCGCCGCAGCCGGTAGAACTCGCGCCTCTGCTCCTCGTCGGCCAACGTGAGGCGCGCACCCTGCGGGAGGAACGCGTGCCCGCCGCGGAAGCGGACGAAGGTCTTCGACGTCCGAAAGGTCACGCCCAGCCACGGGTTGTCCGCCGTCTCGACGGATGTGTCGAGGACGATCTTGTGCTTGAGCCGCCGATTGGAGTCGACGGAGAACACGACGACGCTGTCGTGTGCGAGGAGGACCTCGAACTTCCCGTCACCGGACTCCTTCCACTCGAAGATCAGCTTCCTCGAGGGGGTCGCCCCGGCGTGTTCGTAGCAGGAGTAGACGGCGATGAACGACCCGTCGGCCAGATCGAGGGCTTGGTCGGAATGGCCGCCCATGGTCTTGTAGGCGTTCGTGTAGGTCTCGATGAGGGCGTTGTTGAAGCCGACCGGGAGCGCCGCACGTTCCTGAACCCGCTGCGCCAGCCGTTCGTGCACCGTCCGGAACCGCTGCGCCGGGTCGCCGTACCGAGTAGTGGTGCGGACGAGAGGCACCCCGTCCGCCTCGTCGACCCTGGTGAGCACGGCGCCCCGCCGGCCCTTCCCCACGTCTTCCCAACGAGTCGACGCGTACAGCTCCGTGAAGAGGTTCTCCTCGCTCGGCAGGGTGTACGTGCGGATCTCGTCCGCGATCTTACGCTCGGGGGGCAACGTAGTCTCCCGTGTTCATGCTGAAGAGGAACTCGTCGCCGTAATCGATGAAGGACGACGTCTCGTTCTCCTCGGCGTACAGCCTGCGCAGCTCGTTCATGCCCTCTTGCGTGGGCGGCTCCAGCTTCACCAGGCCCCCGTCCTTCTTGAGGAACGTGTGGCCGTCCTTGTGGACGGCCTCGGTGCTCGAACAGCGCACCACGTATCCCAGGCGGGTCGGGAGCAGGGCGGCGTCCAACATCGAGGGCCGGATCGCGTGCGTGTACAGGCGGTTCGTGGACAGCGGCATGAAGAACACAGAGCCGGGATAGAGCGTCACGGTGAACTGCGAGGGGAACGTTCCGTCGCGATCTTCGCCGGGTTCCTTGAGGCGGAAGTGGAGCTTGGTCAACCCGCTGGTGCCCTTCACACCGAAGTCGAAGGGGTCTTCGGCCATGGGCTGCAGCTCGTCGAGCCCGTCATAGAAGGTGCAGAAGGCCATGACGCCGTTGACGGGCATGTCCTTGGTCTTGTCGGCATGGGACGAGATCTTGGCCTTGGACTGCTTGCGCTCGGCCGTGGCGGGAGTGTTGTGGTAGGTCTGAGCGAGGACGTGGTTCAGCGGTGCGTGGTTCCGGAAGACGGTGGCGGCCTCGCGGTTCAGAGCCTCGACGATCTGCGTGTCGGTCGGGCGAAAACCTTCCGTCGGCCCCGAGAGATTCGTGGAGCACCGGAGCAGGCGGAAATGCAGTTCGTCACCGTTCTGCGTGACGGGCGTCAGGTAAATGCCGCTGCGATGGGCCGTTCCCGGCTTGTTGGACTCCGTCAGGGATTGGAACGCGTGCTCCGCACGGATCCGGTTGAAGTGATCGCCGTCGAGGTCGAAAAAGCGGCGGTAGTAGACGCCGGCGCCGTGGACGCGGACGGGGACTCGGCCGAGGCCGACGACGCTCCAAGGCGCGTCGACGTCCTCGCGGTAACCGTGCGACAGCTCCCGGACGACGAACACCCGGGCCGCCGCATGCAGGTGGCGACCGCTGATCGCGGACACGTCGCCGCACAGGTAGACGCTCTTCCGGGAGAGGTCGGAGGAACCCGAAGCAAGGCTCTCGGGCGTGATCACAGACCCGAAGAAATCCCTGATCGAGTCATTGTCCTGCAGCGTCGAAGGCGCGACCAAGATGTTGCTCGCGTCCTCGATGCGGGCTTCCGCCGGCTCTATTATGTCCATTGAAGAGCACCTGCCATTCACCCTCTGAAGAGAGTGCAACATTAACATCCTCTAGCCCCGGAAGCTCATTAATAACCTTTTTCGTCCGCGCAGCGCCGCTGGCGTCCTTCGCCTGCGGCGGGACGGCGGCCTCGATCGGAGGTGCTCCGGAGGGACGTCCATCGCATGGGGCACGGGCTTGGTGACGCGGGGCTCGCGTCCGAACCGGGTGGAGGTCGGCTGTGACGTGCCGGGTGCAGAAAAGAAAAGTGGAGGCCCGGGATTCGGGGCCTCCACGTGTGTTGCTGGTTTGTGTCCGAGGGGGGACTTGAACCCCCATGCCCCGTGAAGGGCACTAGCACCTCAAGCTAGCGCGTCTGCCTATTCCGCCACCCGGACCCGGGTTCGCACGCAGCCCTGCGGCTGCGGCGGGGTTCACGATACCAAAGGTTGGGGACTCGCGGCGACGCCGTTCGTGAGTCGCGGGGACGGGGACGGACGGGGCACCATGGACGGGACGTGCGGACACCCGGGGGTGAGGACGTGCAGGCGACTGCGAGCGGTCGAGGGAGTGCGGCGACTGCGGAGGACGAGGTGGTTCGGCTCTGCCAGGAGTTGATCCGCATCGACACGAGCAACCCCGGGGACCATTCGGGTCCCGGGGAGCGGGCGGCTGCAGAGTACGTGGCCGAGCGGCTCGCGGAGGTGGGGCTGGAGTCGCGGATCTTCGAGAGTCATCCGGGACGTGCGAGCCTCGTGGCGCGGATCGAGGGGGAGGATCCCTCGCGGGACGCGCTGCTGCTGCATGGACACCTGGACGTGGTCCCCGCTCGTAAGGAGGACTGGACGCGGGATCCGTTCGGCGGGGAGATCGCCGAGGGGTGCGTGTGGGGTCGCGGGGCCGTCGACATGAAGGACATGGACGCGATGATCCTCGCGGTCGTGCGGCAGCGGCTCCGGGAGGGGCGCAGGCCCCCGCGGGACGTGGTGCTCGCGTTCCTGGCGGACGAGGAGGCCGGCGGGAAGTGGGGCGCGCAGTGGCTGGTGGACGAGCATCCGGAGTTGTTCGAGGGGTGCACGGAGGCGATCGGGGAGGTCGGCGGGTTCAGCCTGACGGTTCCGGGTGATCGGCGGATGTACCTGATCGAGACCGCGGAGAAGGGCATCGCGTGGATGAACCTGACCGCGTCGGGGACCGCGGGGCACGGGTCGATGGTGCATCCGGACAACGCGGTGACGGCGCTGGCGGCGGCGGTCGGGCGGTTGGGGTCGCACGAGTTCCCGGTGCGGCTGACGAAGACGGTGCGGGCGTTCCTGGAGCGGGCCTGCATGGCGTACGGGGTGGAGTTCGACCCGGAGCGGCCGGAGGCGTGCCTGGAGGAGATCGGGCCGCTGGCGCGGATGATCGGTGCGACGCTCAAGAACACGCTGAACCCGACGCGGCTGGACGCGGGGTACAAGACGAACGTGATCCCGCAGAGCGCGACGGCGCAGGTGGACGGGCGGTTCCTGCCGGGTCACGAGGACGAGTTCTTCGCGACGGTGGACGAGTTGCTGGGGCCGGGCGTGGAGCGTTCGTTCGTCCATCACGATCAGGCGCTGGAGACGGAGTACGAGGGGGCCTTGGTGGCGGCGATGGAGGCGTCGCTGCTGCAGGAGGACGCGGGGGCGCTGCCGGTGCCGTACTGCTTGAGCGGCGGGACGGACGCGAAGGCGTTCGCGCGGCTGGGGATGCGGTGCTTCGGCTTCGCGCCGCTCAGGCTTCCGCCGGAGCTGGACTTCTCGGGGATGTTCCACGGGATCGACGAGCGGGTGCCGGTGGACGGGCTGAAGTTCGGGGTGCGGGTCCTCGACACGTTTCTTGATCGCGCCTGACTTTCCCGGGATTTTACCGCCGCGCATGCGAAGTGTGGTGGTACGGTCACCATGTGTAGGCGCGGCTCTTGTGAGCCGCACGTGCTTTGCCCGCCCCGGAGGCGCGGACCGGGGCGGGCGGAGCCTTGCCCGCCCTCGGGGGCGTCAGAACGTGCGCACCGCGCGGATGACCTTGCGGCGCAGTTGAATACGGCGCCGCCCGTCCGGGTAGAGGCGCAGACGATCGATTTCCCAGCCGCCGCGTTCCGCGTGCTCGGTGAGGATCTGCCGGGCGGTGTCGCGTGTGGTGCCGCGCGGCAGTGAGAGGACGAGGTAGGTGTACTCCGCCATTGCCACCATTATTACCTGGTCCGGCCGCGGATCGCCGTCGTACGGTGGCGACCCGGTCCGCGCGGGCGGCGGCGGCATGTCATCCTGTCGGAGGCGCGGTGGTGGGAATTGCGCCGTCCGGGACGGGCGGGGCGGGCCCATCGGATCGGTGGCGGGGACCCGCGGGCATGAACGCGCCGTCACGCGACGTTGTAGGAAGCCTGTGTAGGAAAATCCCTGAGTACCAGGACAGCGAGGTTGGAGCGACTGTGCCAGCCAAGAACGGCACTGCGAAGAGTGGCCAGAACGGGGCCGGGACCCGCCTGGTGATCGTCGAGTCGCCCGCGAAGGCGAAGACGATCGCGGGTTACCTCGGCCGTGGCTACATCGTGGAGTCCAGTATCGGCCATATCCGGGACCTGCCCGGGAGCGCCTCGGAGGTGCCGGCCAAGTACAAGGGCGAGCCGTGGGCGAAGCTCGGCGTGAACGTCGAGCAGGAGTTCGAGCCGCTGTACGTGGTGAACACCGACAAGAAGCAGCAGGTGCAGAAGCTCAAGAAGCTGCTGGCGGAGGCGGACGAGCTCTTCCTCGCGACGGACGAGGACCGGGAGGGCGAGGCGATCGCCTGGCACCTCCAGGAGGTCCTGAAGCCGAAGGTGCCGGTGCACCGGATGGTCTTCAACGAGATCACCAAGGACGCGATCCGGCAGGCGGCGGCGAACCCGCGCACGCTGAACCTGCGGCTGGTGGACGCGCAGGAGACGCGGCGGATCCTGGACCGGCTGTACGGGTACGAGGTCAGTCCCGTGCTGTGGAAGAAGGTCATGCCGAAGCTGTCGGCGGGCCGGGTGCAGTCGGTGGCGACGCGGCTGGTGGTGGAGCGCGAGCGGGAGCGCATCGCGTTCGTCCCGGCGCATTACTGGGACATCGCGGCGCGGTTCGGGACGGGCAAGGACGAGGAGCCCACCTCGTTCAAGGCCGGTCTGGTGTCGGTGGACGGCAAGCGGGTGGCGCAGGGCCGCGACTTCGCGTCCGACGGCATGCTGAAGACCCGCGACGCCCTGCACCTCGACGAGGACGCCGCGCGCGCGCTGGCCGAACGGCTGCGCGGACGTCCGTACGAGGTCAAGTCGGTCGAGCGGAAGCCGTACACGCGCAAGCCGTACCCGCCGTTCCGGACGACGACGATGCAGCAGGAGGCCAGCCGCAAGCTGGGCTTCTCGGCGAAGTACGCGATGTCGGTGGCGCAGAAGCTGTACGAGAACGGCTTCATCACCTACATGCGGACCGACTCGATCACGCTGTCGGAGACGGCGATCACGGCGGCGCGGCGGCAGGCGGCGTCGCTGTTCGGCGGGGAGTACGTGCCGGACAAGCCGCGGGTCTACGCGTCGAAGGTGAAGAACGCGCAGGAGGCGCACGAGGCGATCCGTCCGGCGGGCGACACGTTCCGGACGCCGGCGGAGACGGGGCTGTCGGGCGACCAGTTCCGGCTGTACGAGCTGATCTGGAAGCGGACGATCGCGAGCCAGATGAAGGACGCGGTCGGGCAGTCGGTGTCGATCCGGGTGACCGGGGAGTCGACGGGCGGCGAGACGGCCGAGTTCGGCGCGACCGGTAAGACGATCACGTTCCACGGGTTCCTGAAGGCGTACGTGGAGAGCGCCGACGACCCGTCGACGGACCGGGACGACCAGGAGCGGCGGCTGCCGAACCTGGCGGAGGGCGACCGGCTGACGGCGGAGGACGTCGAGGCCGAGGGGCACTCGACGCGCCCGCCGGCCCGGTACACCGAGGCGAGCCTGGTCAAGGAGCTGGAGGAGCGGGAGATCGGGCGCCCGTCGACGTACGCGTCGATCATCGGGACGATCCTCGACCGCGGGTACGTGTTCAAGAAGGGCACGGCGCTCGTCCCGTCGTTCCTGGCGTTCGCGGTGACGAACCTGCTGGAGCAGCACTTCGGCAACCTGGTCGACTACGACTTCACCGCGCACATGGAGGACGGTCTCGACGAGATCGCGCGCGGGAACGCCGAGCGCACCCCGTGGTTGAACCGGTTCTACTACGGCGACGACGGCGCGGAGGGCCTGAAGCGGCTGCTCGGCGAGAGCGGCGACATCGACGCCAAGGGGATCAGCTCGTTCCCGGTCAAGGGCACCGACATCATGGTGCGGGTCGGGCGTTACGGGCCGTACCTGGACAGGGACGGCCAGCGGGTCAACATCCCCGAGGACATCGCGCCGGACGAGCTGACGGCGGAGAAGGCCGAGGAGCTGTTCGCGCAGCCGAGCGGTGACCGGGAGCTGGGCGTCGACCCGGAGACCGGGAACACGATCGTGGCGAAGAGCGGACGGTTCGGCCCGTACGTCACGGAGGTCCTGCCGGAGCCGCCCGCGCCGGCGGAGGGCGAGAAGAAGAGGCGCACGAAGAAGGCGGACGCGCCGAAGCCGCGGACGGGGTCGCTGTTCAAGTCGATGTCGCTCGACACGATCACCCTGGACGACGCGCTGAAGCTGCTGTCGCTGCCGAGGACGGTCGGGGAGCTGGACGGGGAGCCCGTCACGGCCCAGAACGGACGGTTCGGCCCCTACATCAAGCGGGGGACGGACAGCCGGTCGCTGGGGTCGGAGGAGGAGCTCTTCACGGTCACGCTGGAGCAGGCCAAGGAGCTGTTCGCGCAGCCGAAGCAGCGGGGCCGCCGGGCGGCCGCCGCGCCGCCGCTGCGCGAGCTCGGCAAGGACCCGGTGAGCGACAAGCCGGTGGTCGTCAAGGAGGGCCGGTTCGGCCCGTACGTGACGGACGGCGAGACGAACGCGAGCCTGCGCAAGGGCGACGAGGTCGAGTCGATCACGATCCAGCGCGCCGCCGAGCTGCTGGCGGAGCGCCGTGAGAAGGTCGCCGCGGGGGGCGGGAAGAAGAAGGCCGCGCCCCGGAAGCGGACGCCCGCGAAGCCCGCCGCGAAGTCGTCGGCCAAGTCCTCGGCGAAGTCCTCGGCGAAGTCGGGGTCATAGCGACAAGGACGCCGATACTCTGACGGACATGACCAGAACGGACGCCACCCGGCCGTACCCCGCCGCGCCGCAGCCGGGCGTTTCGTCGCTTTCGGAGATCGGGCCGTTCCGGCGGCTCCGGCTCGCCCTGTCGCTGTCCGCGGTCGGGCAATGGCTGACCGTGCCGGCCCTGACGGCGTCGGCCGTCATGTTGACGCAGGACGAGGACGTCGCCGCGCGCGCGCAGGCCGTCGGCGGCGTCCTGGGCCTGCTGCTGCTCCCGGCGGTGCTCCTCGCGCCGCTGGCGGGCCTGCTCGCCGCCCGCGCGGACCGCCGCGTCGTGCTGCTCGCCGCGGACGCCCTGCGGTTCGCGATCGTCCTGACCGTGCCGCTGCTCGACTCCCTCCCGTGGACGCTCGCCGCCGCGTTCCTGCTGGGCCTGCTGGGCCTGCTGTGGACGCCGCTCGCGCTCGCGGCCCCGCCCGCGCTCGTCCCGGACGGCCTGCCGGACGACGCGCCGGGCGGCGGGACGAACGGGCTGCGGGCCGCCGCCCGCCGGTCGGCGCTGCGCACCGTGTCGGCCGCCGCGCCGGTCGCCGCCGCGCTGTTCACCGTTCTCGCGCTGCTCGGCGCCGGGCTGTTCGACGGCGCCGGGGACCGCACCGACCTCGTCCTGTACGCGAACGCCGCCGTGTTCCTGCTCGGGGCCGTCGCCGTCGCGCTGATCAAGGAGGTCGCGGGCGCCGCGCCGCGGCACGTCCCGTCGCCGCTCGCGCTGATCGTCCGGGGCGGGCGCGGCGGACGGACGGGCGCGCCGCGCGGCCTCGGCGCCGCGGTCACCGGCGCGGCCCTCGCGTCCGGGGCGGTCGTCGGCGCGGCCCGGCTGCACGCGGCCGGTCTCGGCGGCGGCGACGCCGGGTACGGCGCCGTGCTGCTCGCGCTGACCGCCGGTCTCGGCTTCGGGATCTTCCTCGGCCCGCGCGTCCTCGGCCCGTTCAGCCGCCGCCGGCTGCTGGGCCTCGCGGTCGTCGCGGGCGGGCTCGCGCTGGCCGTGACCGCGCTGGTCGCCAACCTGCCGGTCGCGGTGTTCGCGACCGCGTTCACGGGCGTCGCCGCGGGCGCCGCGTGGGCCTGCGGGACGTCCGTCCTGGCGGCCTCCGCCGCCGCCGAGGCGCCCGAAGGCGAGGCGCCCGAAGGCGAGGCGCCCGAGCCGCCGAGCCCCGCGTACCCGCGGGCCGTCGCGCTCGTCACCGCGTTCGTCGCGGTCGCGGCCGTCCCGCCGCTGGCCGGGGCGATCGGCGACACCCGGATCGACCTCGGCGGCGGCGTCTACGACCTCGCCGGGACGGCCGCCGCGCTGCTGGTCGCCGCCGTCGTCGCGCTCCTCGCCGGCCTGCTCGCGTACCGCCGGGCGGACGACCGCCGCGGCGTCCCGCTCGTCCCGGACCTGCGGGCCGCGCTGCGCGGCGAGGTGTACGTCCCGCCGGGGGAGGAGCCCGCGGAGGCGGAGGAGGCCCCGGCGGTCCGCAACCGGGGCGTGTTCATCGCGTTCGAGGGCGGCGAGGGCGCGGGCAAGACCACCCAGGCCCGGCTCGCCGCGATCTGGCTCCGCGACCACGGCTACGACGTGATCACCACGCAGGAGCCCGGCGCCACCAAGATCGGCATGCGGCTGCGCGCGATGCTGCTGGACCGCGAGACGACCGGCCTGTCGATCCGCGCCGAGAGCCTGCTGTACGCCGCCGACCGCGCCGACCACGTCACCAACGTGATCGTTCCGGCCCTGGACCGCGGCGCGATCGTCGTCAGCGACCGGTACGTCGACTCGTCCCTCGCCTACCAGGGGTTCGGCCGGGAGCAGCCGGTCGAGGAGATCGCCCGCGTCAACGAGTGGGCGACCGGCGGGCTCGTCCCGGACCTGACCGTGCTGCTGGAGGTGCCGCCGCGCACCGGCCTCGCCCGGCTGTCGGCGCCCGCCGACCGCATCGAGTCCGAGTCGCAGGACTTCCACGAGCGGGTCCGCGCCGGGTTCCGGGCGCTCGCCGACGCCGACCCCGACCGCTACCTGGTGCTCGACGCGTCCCGCCCGCAGGCCGAGCTGAGCCGCGAGATCCAGTACCGCATCCGGGAGATCCTGCCCGACCCGATCCCGCTCGGCACCGAGGACGCGACGCACACGTTCCCCGCGATCAGGGACGTGTGAGCCCCGGCGGGCCCGTAGCCTTGAGGCCATGAGCGTCTGGAACGACCTGGTCGGCCAGGACCCGGTCGTCGCGCAGCTGTCCGCCGCCGCGGACGGCGCCGGCGGCGGGACCGGCGTCGCGCACGCGTGGCTGTTCACCGGCCCGCCCGGGTCCGGACGGTCCGCGGCGGCGCGGGCGTTCGCGGCGGCGCTGCAGTGCACCGAGATCCCGCGCGGCTGCGGCCACTGCGCGGCGTGCCACCAGGTCCTGCAGGGGACGCACGCCGACCTCGAGGTCGTCCGCCCGTCCGGCCTGTCGTACGGGATCAAGGAGACGCGGGCGCTGGTGCTGCGGGCGGGCTCGTCGCCGAGCGTGGGCCGCTGGCAGATCGTCCTGTTCGAGGACGCCGACCGCGCCACCGAGGGCGCCGCGAACGCGCTGCTGAAGGCCATCGAGGAGCCGCCGCCGCGCACGCTGTGGCTGCTGTGCACGCCGTCCCCGGACGACCTGCTGATCACGATCCGGTCCCGCTGCCGGCTCGTCACGCTGCGGACGCCGCCGATCGACGCGGTCGCGGACGTCCTCGTCCAGCGGGACGGCGTCGACCGCGAGACCGCCGACGTCGTCGCGCGGGCCGCGCAGGGGCACATCAGCCGCGCGCGGCGGCTCGCCACCGACCCGGAGGCGCGCGCGCGGCGCGCGCAGGTGCTCGCGGTGCCGCGCCGCCTGACGTCCGTCGGACCGGCGGCGATGGCGGCGGACGCGCTGGTGAAGGCCGCCGAGGCCGAGGCGAAGGCGACGACCGAGGAGCTGAACGGGCGGGAGACCGCCGAACTGCGGCAGGCCCTCGGGGAGAGCGCGAAGGGCCGGATGCCGCGCGGGACGGCCGGGGCGCTCAAGGAGCTCGAGGACCGGCAGAAGTCCCGGGCGACCCGGGTGAAACGGGACGCGCTGGACCGCGCGCTGCTCGACCTCGCGTCCTACTACCGGGACGTCCTCACCCTGCAGCTCGGCGCGGGCAGCGAGCTCGTCAACACCGAGCTGGCCCCCGAGCTGCGGACGGCCGCGGCGCAGACCCGTCCCGAGGGCACCCTCCGCCGCCTCGACGCGATCATGGAGTGCCGGGAGCGGCTCGACGCGAACGTCAACCCGCTGCTGGCCGTCGAGGCCCTCACCATGGCGCTCCGCACCGGTTGACGAAAAGCGCCGCGCGGAGGCAACCCGGAGGGGCCCGCGGTGTCTCTGGGACATGAACGCTGACACGGCGCTCGCCGAGCCACGGGCGGGCACGAGGGCGGACGCGGCCGACGAGGACGCGTCCGCCGCGGTGACGGACCTGTACCGGGGGCACGCGCTGGGGCTGACCCGCCTCGCGCTGATCATGGTCGGGGACCGGGGCACCGCCGAGGACGTCGTCCAGGACGCCTTCGCCGGCCTCTACGCGGCCTGGCCGCGGATGCGCGACCGCGACAAGGCGCTGACGTACGTCCGGTCGGCCGTCCTCAACCGGTCGCGGACGGCGCTGCTGCGCCGCCGCCGGCCGTTCCGCACGCTGCACCAGCCGCCGGTGTGGTCCGCCGAGTCCGAGGCGATGATCGGCGAGGACCGCCGGGAGGTGCTGGCCGCGCTGCACCGGCTGCCGCGCCGCCAGCGGGAGGCGCTCGTCCTGCGCTACTACGGCAACCTGTCCGAGGCGGAGACCGCCGAGGCGATGGGGGTCGCGCTCGGCACCGTGAAGTCGACCACGTCCCGGGCGCTCACCGCGCTCGGCCGGCTCCTGGAGGAGGAGAAGTGAACCGGACCGAGGAGCGTCTCAAGGACGCGCTGGACGCCGTCGGCGAGACCCTGCGGCCCGGGGACGTCCCGCCGCCGCGGTTCGCCGAGCGGCGCCGCACCCGGACGTTCCGGCGCATCGTCCCGATGGTCGCGGCGGCCGCGGTGGTCGCCGTGGCGGCGGGCGGCGCGGCCCTCGCCGGCGGCGTCCTCGACGGGACGGACGGTGCGGCCGCCTCGCCCGCCGCGTCGCCGTCGCCGTCCACGGTCCGGGCCCCGACGTCGGTGCACGTCTCGGTGTACCTCTGCACCCGCACGTCGTCCAACGAGGCGTGCCGCGGACGGGACGCCACGCCGCGGGAGGCGCAGATGATCGGCAAGCGGCTCGAGGCCATGTCGATCGTGGAGCACGTCGATTTCGAGTCGAGGATGGAGGCGTACGAGCGGTGGAGGAAGCGGTTCGCCTCGGAAACCGAGTTCGAGATGAGCGTCCGCGCGGGCGACCTCCCCGAGATGTACCGCGTCTGGGTGCGGGGCGCGGGCAACGACGCCGCCGTGCGGAAGGGCGCCGTCGCCGTGCGGCGGGCGGTGACCGGCCTCCCGGGCGTCGACCAGGTGGTCATCGAGGGGAAGGGCTGACGTCGGGCATCATGGGGGCATGCCGTACCGAGTGACCTTCGTCTGCACGGGCAACATCTGCAGGTCCCCGATGGCGGAGTCCGTCCTGCGCCACCACGTGGAGGAGGCGGGGCTGGACGTCGAGGTCGACAGCTCCGGCACCGGCAACTGGCACGTCGGGGACGCCGCCGACGACCGGACGATCGCGGCGCTGCGGCGCGCCGGGTACCGCTCGGCGCACACCGCGCGCCAGTTCGAGGCCCTCTGGTTCGCCCGGTACGACCTGATCCTCGCGCTCGACGACGGCCACCTGCGGGCCCTCCGGTCGATGGCCCCCGACGAGGCGTCCCGCGCGAAGGTCCGGCTGCTGCGCGAGTTCGACCCGGCCGCCGGCGGCGACCTCGACGTCCCCGACCCCTACTACGGGGGCCGCGCCGACTTCGACCTCGTCCTCGAGATGGTGGAGGCCGCGATGCCCGGCCTCCTCGACGAGATCCGCGCGGGCCTCAAGGCGGCCTGACCGGTGCCGGGCGTCCGCGAACGGCTCGCACGCCTCCTCGGCACGGACGTCGTGAGCCTGCACGACCTCGGTTCGAGCCACGCGTGGACGCTGCACCGCGCGTCCCTCGGCGACGGCCGCGACGTGTTCGTGAAGGCCCTCGCGCGGGCCGCGGACGCCCCGTCCGCCGGGGTGTTCGCGGCCGAGGCCGCCGGGCTCCGCTGGCTGGGGGAGACCGGCCCGGACGCCCCGGTCGCCGGGGTCGTCGCGGCGGACGAGCACCTGCTCGTCCTGCCGTGGCTGCCGTCCGCGCCGCCCGACCCGGCCGCCGCCGAACGCCTCGGCCGCGAGCTCGCCGCCCTGCACACCACCGCCCGTCCGGACGCCTACGGGGCGCCCTGGCCGGGGTTCATCGCCGACCTCCCGCTCGACAACACGCCCGACGGCCGCGGGTGGCCCCGCTGGTACGCCGAACGCCGCCTCGCCCCGTTCGTCCCGCTCGCCGCGCCGCACCTGGCGGGCGCCGACGTCCGGCTCGTGGAGCGGGTCGTCGACGGGATCGAGTCCCTCGCGGGGCCGGCGGAGCCGCCGTCCCGGATCCACGGCGACCTGTGGTCGGGCAACGTGCGGTGGACGGGCGGGCGCGCGGTGCTCATCGACCCGGCGGCGCACGGCGGGCACCGCGAGACCGACCTCGCCATGCTGGCGCTGTTCGGCGCCCCGCTGCTCGACCGGATCCTCGCCGCCTACGACGAGGCCGCACCGCTCGCGCCCGGCTGGCGCGCCCGCGTCCCCCTGCACCGGCTGCACCCCCTGCTCGTCCACGTCGCGCTGTTCGGCGCGTCCTACCGGGCGTCGCTCATGGACGCCGTCCGCGCCGCCCTCGGCGGAAGTTCGGCCTCGAACCGGTAACTCCCCATTTCCGGCGTATCCCCCTCCCGTACATGAGATAGAAACGAGGGGTTCGGCAACGAGAGGCAGGTGCGGGTCACCCCCATGGACGGCAGGCACGGGAAGCACCAGGAACCGGCGCGCGGCTCACGGCTGCGCGAGGCGTGGCGCGGGCTCGTCCCGATCGGCGTCGCCACGGGCGTGGTGCTGGTCGTCGGCGGCGGCTTCGACGTGCTCGAACGGCACCAGGGCGCCGAGAAGTCGCGCAGCGCGAAAGCCGCGTCGGACGCCGCGCCGACCGGCCCCCGCTTCGTCGTCGGCGTCGTCGCGGACGGCTCCGCGCTCGTCGTCCGCGACACCGGCACGGGCGCCGACACCGGCCCGCCCGTCGCGCCGCCGCCCGGCCGCCGCTTCACCCGCGTCGCGTCCGGCCCCGACGGCTCGTACGTCGCGGCGTCGTCCGGCGACGGGCGGGTGACGTTCCAGCGCCTCGGCCTCGACGACGACGGCCGCGTCGAGGAGCTCGCCCCGCTCCCGAAGGCCGCCGTCCCCGGCGAGTCCGCCGCGTGGTCCGACCTCGCCGTCGCCCCCGACGGCCGGATCGCGTACGTCACCTACGAGGGCACCCGCGGCACCGTCACCGTCCTCGACCCCGGCACCGGCGCCCGCAAGGCGTGGCCCACGACCCTCCAGGGCCGCATCAGCGGCCTGTCCTGGGCGGGCGACACGCTGGCGTTCTCCTGGACGGCGTCCGGCGCCCCCCAGGTCCGGACGATCGACACCGCCGCCCCCGCGGGCGACCTCACGTCCAGCCGGGCCCTCGCGACGCTGCCGTCCGGGACGTCCGCCGCGTTCCTGCGCCCGGACGGCACCACGATCGTCACCGGACGCGTGCAGGACGCGAACCTGGTGCTGCAGGCGTTCACGGCGACCGGCGAGCCCGGACAGATCATCTGGAAGCACCCGATCAAGGACGATCCCGAGCTGACGGCCCTCGATCCCGCCGAGAACGGCGCGCTCCTGGCCCTCGCCGGCGACGTCCACACCCCCGCCGGCGGCCCCCTCCCCGGGAAGGACCTCGCCGACGCCGCCTGGTGACGCCTAAGGTGGACGCACGGAACCGGGCGAACGGAGCGAAACCGTGGGCATGGTGATGGCAGTCAGTTTCACCAGATACGGCCGTCTCTACTACCTCGATCCCGGCTCGCACACCCCGAAGGTCGGCGACAAGGTGCTCGTCCCCACCGACTCCGGCCACGAGGTCGCCGAATGCGTGTGGGCCCCGCAGTGGGTCTCCGAGGACATCGACGGCCTCCCCGAGTGCGGCGGCCCCGCCACCGACGAGCACCTCGCCCGCGACGAGGCGAACCGCCGCCGCCGCGCCGAGGCCCGCACGTCCGCCAAGCGCCTCATCCGCCGCCACGAACTCCCGATGAAGGTCATCGGCGTCGACTTCCTCGACGCCGACAACGTCGTCAAGATCTACTTCACCGCCCCGCACCGCGTCGACTTCCGCGCGCTCGTCCGCGACCTGGCCCGCACCCTCAAGGCCCGCGTCGAACTCCGCCAGGTCGGCCCCCGCGACGAGGCCCGCCTGCAGGGCGGCATCGGCCCCTGCGGCCGCGACCTCTGCTGCGCCACGTTCCTCAAGGACTTCGAGCCCGTCTCCGTCCGCATGGCCAAGGAGCAGGACCTCCCCGTCAACCCCCTCCGCATCGCCGGCGCCTGCGGCCGCCTCATGTGCTGCCTCAAGTACGAGCACCCGCTCTACATGGAGTTCAAGGAGAAGGCCCCGCGCCTCGGCTCCCGCGTCAGCACCCCGGAGGGCGAGGGCCAGGTCATCGGCTACAACGTCCCCGGCGACCGCGTCACCGTGAAGGTCGGCTCCCGCCGCTGCTCCTGCCCCTCCGCCTCCGTCTGCTCCCCCCGCAAGCAACACGACGCCCATTACGGCGACGCGCCGGACGGGGGGAGTTCTGAGGCGGGTTCCCACTGAGCGAGACACCGCACTGCCGCGGGGCGGCGTCGTCGTGCAGATTCCGGTGATCGGCACCTGCACCGGAGGGACCACGGCATGGCCGGCTGGAGTCATCGGTACGCGCGCATCAACGACCTCGACGTCCACTACGTGGAGCAGGGCGGCGGCCCGCTCGTCGTCCTCCTGCACGGGTTCCCGCACCTCTGGTTCAGCTGGCGGCACCAGATCGGGCCGATCGCGGACGCCGGGTTCCGCGTCGTCGCCCCGGACATGCGGGGGATGGGCCGGACGAGCGGCCCCGCCGACCACCGCGAGTACGGGCCCGCGAGCATCGTCGGCGACGTCGTCGGCCTCCTCGACCACCTCGGGGAGGACAGGGCGGTGTTCAGCGGCCTCGACTTCGGCCTGTTCGCCGCGTACGACCTCGCGTACCACCACCCGGAGCGCGTCGAGGCGATCATCGCGCTCGAGAACCCGTTCTTCACGCCGTCGAAGGAGTCGCCGCTGACGCTCGCCGCGCGGCAGGCCGAACGGCACTTCAACCACATCCACTACTTCAACGCGCCCGGCGTCGCCGACCGCGACCTCGCCGCCGCGCCCCGCGAGTTCCTGCGCAAGGTGTTCTACGCGCTCTCCAGCGACTACCACTACCTCGACGTGTGGAAGAAGCCTCCGGGGACGTCCTACATCGACGCCCTGCCCGAGACGCCGCCGCTTCCGTGGCCGTGGCTGACGGAGGCGGAGCTGGAGTTCTACGTCGCCGAGTACAGCGCGAGCGGCTTCACCGGCGGGCTCAACTGGTACCGGGCCATGGACCTCGCCTGGGAGCACCGCAAGTCCTACGAGGGCCGGACGACCGTGCCGTACTACTTCATCGGCAGCGAGCAGGACGCCGACCTGGAGGGCTGGCACGGCGACGACCCGCTGAACCGGCTCGGCGACCACCACGCGGACGTCCGGGACGTCCGGATGATCAAGTCGGCGGGGCACATGATGCAGATGGAGAAACCCGCGGAGACCACCGCGACGATGCTGGAATTCCTCGCGAGGAGGGGCGCATGACCGAGAACCGGGTGGCGGTCGTCACCGGTGCCAGCCGCGGCGCCGGGAAGGGCATCGCGCTCGCCCTGGGCGCGGCCGGCATGACCGTGTACGTGACCGGACGGACGCGCGCCGAGGGCCACGCGGACCTGCCGGGTACGGTCGCCGGCACCGCCGCGGAGATCGACGAGCGCGGCGGCACCGGCGTCCCGGTGATCTGCGACCACTCCGACGACGAGCAGGTCCGGGCGCTGTTCGAGCAGGTCGAACGGGACCACGGGACGGTGCACGTCCTCGTCAACAACGCGTTCACCATCCCCGACGGCCTCACCCTGGACGGCCCGTTCTGGGAGAAGCCCCTCGCGCTGCAGAGCATGTTCGACGTCGGCATGCGCTCGGCGTACGTCGCGAGCTACTACGCGGCCCCGCTGCTGATCAAGGACGCCGGGGGCCTCGTCGTGAACACGTCCTCGTTCGGCGGCCGCTGCTACATGCACGGTCCCGCCTATGGGGCCGGGAAGGCCGCCGTGGACAAGATGGCGCACGACATGGCCGAGGACTTCCGGCCCTACGGCGTCGCCGTGATCTCCCTCTGGATGGGCCTGCTGAAGACCGAACGCAACCGCGCCATGTTCGACGGCGTCCCCGAACGGTACGAGTCGTTCGCCGCCGGAGCCGAGACGCCCGAGTTCAGCGGCCGGGTGATCGACGCCCTCGCCCGCTCGGCCGACCCGATGGCGTGGACGGGACGCGTCCTCATCGGCGCCGAACTCGGCGCGGAGCTCGGCGTCACCGACGTCGACGGGTCGCGGCCCCGCTCCCACCGCGGGATGCTCGGCGACCCGCCCACGTACAGTCCCGCGGTCGTCAAGTAGTCGGCAGCGCGTACCGGAAGATCTTCTTCCACGTGCTCGTGACCTGCCGCGACAGCGGACCGGCGTGGTACGGCAGGTCGTACTTCTCGCACAGCGCCCGCACCCGCGGCGCGATCTCCGCGAGCCGGTTGCTCGGCATGTCGGGGAAGAGGTGGTGCTCGATCTGGTGGCTCAGGTTGCCGGTCATCAGGTGGAAGAACCGCCCGCCGGTGATGTTCGCCGACCCCGCGAGCTGCCGCACGTACCACTCGCCGCGCGACTCGCCGTCCAGCCGGTCCTCCTCGAACACCTCGACGTCCCCGGGGAAGTGCCCGCAGAAGATGATCGAGTGCGCCCACACGTTCCGGACGACGTTCGCGGTGAAGTTCGCGGCCAGCGTCGACAGGAACTGCGGCCCGCTGAGCAGCGGGAACGCCAGGTAGTCCTTGGCCCACTGGCGGCGGATCTTGCGGCCGATCCCGCGCAGCTTCCGCCGCGTCTCCGCCGGGTCGTGCGTCCCCGCCCGGATCTTGTCGATCTCCAGGTCGTGCAGCGCCACCCCGTACTCGAAGAACATCGCGAGCAGCAGGTTGTAGAGGGGCTGCGGGACCATCGCCCAGTGCCACTCCTGCTCCGGGGTCACGCGCAAGATCCCGTAGCCCACGTCGTTGTCCTTGCCCAGGACGTTCGTGAACGTGTGATGCACGAAGTTGTGCGAGTGCTTCCACTGCTCGGCGGGGGACACGTTGTCCCACTCCCACGTCGTCGAATGGATCTTCGGGTCGCGCATCCAGTCCCACTGGCCGTGCATGACGTTGTGCCCGATCTCCATGTTCTCGAGGATCTTCGCGACGGCGAGCGTCGCGGTCCCGGCGATCCACGCGGGCGGCAGCGACGACGCCAGCAGCATCGCCCGCCCGCCGATCTCCAGCCCCCGCTGCCAGCGGATCACCCGCCGGATGTAGGCCGCGTCGCGGTCCCCGAGGTCCGCCGTGATCTCCGCGCCGAGCGCGTCCAGCTCCCGGGCGATCGCCTCCAGGTCGGCGTCCGTCAGATGCCCGGTGGACGGCGTCACGGTGTTCACGTTCGTGGTCATCGGCGTGCTCCTCACAGTTCGATCTCCACCGGCCCGGCGGCCGCGTTCACGCACGTCTGGACGATGTCGCCCTCGTCCCCGTGCACCCGTCCCGTGCGCAGGTCGCGCACCCGTCCCGCCGCGAGCCGCCCGACGCAGCCGTGGCAGATGCCCATCCGGCAGCCGCTCGGCAGCAGCGCGCCCGCGCCCTCCCCGGCGTCCAGCAGGGTGGTCCCGCCGCCCGCCTCGACCTCGACGCCGCTCCGCGTGAACCGGACGACGCCGCCCGCGCCGCCCGCGGCGGCCAGCACGGGCCGGAACCGCTCCACCCGGAGCCGCTCCGGGACGCCGGCGTCGCGCCACAGTCCCGCGAGCACCTCCAGCAGCCCCTCGGGGCCGCAGGCCCAGGCGTCCCGTCCGGTCCAGTCGGCTGGGAGGTCGTCCGGCGTGAACCGGCCCTCGACCAGCGTGTGCCGCTCGCGGAACCGCAGCCGCGGCAGCCGGTGCCGCAGCCGCCGCAGCTCCGCCCCGAAGATCACGTCGTCGGCTGTCCGGGCCGAGTGCAGCAGCACCACGTCGGCGTCCGGGGCCCGCTCGGCGAGGTCCCGCACCATGGCCATCACCGGCGTGATCCCGCTGCCCGCGGTCACGAACAGCAGCCGCTCGGGCAGCGCCGACGGCAGCACGAAGTCGCCTTCCGCCGCCCCCAGCCGGACGACCGCGCCCGGGCGGATCCGGTGCACGAGGTGGCTCGAGACGAACCCGTCCCGCGCGGCCTTCACCGTCACCGTGATCCGGCCGTCCGCGCGCGGCGGCGACGACAGCGAGAACGTCCGCCGGTGCAGCACGCCCCCGATGTCCACCCCGACCCGGACCCACTGCCCCGGCCGGTGCCCCCGCCACGCCCGTCCAGGCCTGATCACCAGCGTCGCGGCCCCGGGCGCCTCGTGCCGCACCGCCTCCACGCGTCCCCGCGGCTCGGCGGTGCTCCAGAGCGGATTGATCAGCCCCAGGTAGTCGTCCGGCAGCAGCGGCGTCGTCAGCAACCGCGCCGCGGCCGAAAGCTTGGTCACGTCGCCTCCCCCCAAACGGAACCTACTAGCGCGTAACCTACGGTCGCGTAACCATGGGCGGCGTTCAAGGCCCGGCGGCCGAAAGCGACAGGCATCACACCATCAGAGAACGTGCCATTGAGCAATGGCGATGTCGGGGGTCGAAGAAGTGGCCCCGGACCTCCGGTCGACGTAGCGTAGGCATCGGCATACGAGCCGCGACGACGAGACGGGGGCCGGAGTGCGGGCAGCGAAGACCATCGGCGCGACGATCGCCTTGACCCTTGTGCTGGCCACCGGCTGCGACGGCGGGGCCGACGAGGCGGCGATGGCGAGCCGCGTCCCCGAGGGCCTCGGCTCCTTCTACGACCAGCGCCCCGAATGGCGCGACTGCGGCGGCGGCTTCCAGTGCGCGACCGTCCAGGTCCCGCTCGACTACGCCGAGCCCGGCGGCGAGAAGATCGGCATCGCGGTGACCCGGCTCCCCGCCCGGAACAAGTCCGAACGGATCGGCTCCCTCCTGACGAACCCCGGCGGTCCCGGCGCGTCCGGCATTGGCTTCGCCCGCCAGGCCGCCGCCGCGTTCGGCGCCGACCTGCGCGCCCGCTTCGACATCGTCGGCTTCGACCCCCGCGGCGTCGGCGAGAGCGGACCCGTCCGCTGCAACACCACCGCCGAACTCGACCGCTTCTTCGCCACCGACTCGTCCCCCGACGACCCCGCCGAGCGCACGACCCTCGCCACCCGCAGCGAGCAGTTCGCGGACACCTGCGGCGCCAAGGCCAAGACCACCCTCCCGCACGTCGGCACCGCCGACGCCGCCCGCGACATGGACGTCCTCCGCGGCGCCCTCGGCGACGACAAGCTCACCTACTACGGCGCGTCCTACGGCACCTACCTCGGCGCCTCCTACGCCGAACAGTTCCCGAAGAACGTCCGCGCGCTCGTCCTCGACGGCGCCGTCGACCCCCGCCTCTCCGCGACCGACATCCTGGTCGAGCAGGCGAAGGGCTTCGAGACGGCCTTCCGCGCCTTCGCCGAGGACTGCACCGCCACCCCCGGCTGCCCCCTCGGCGACTCGCCCGACGCGGCCGCGAAGAACCTCCAGAAGCTCCTCGACGAAACCGACAACAAGCCCCTCACCGCCCGCGGCGACAGCCGCAAGGTCACCGAATCCCTCGCCACGATGGGCATCGCCACCGCCCTCTACGCCAAGAACTACTGGCCCACCCTCCGCGAGGGCCTCGCCCAGGCCATGCAGAAGGACGACGGCACCGTCCTCCTCGCCCTCGCCGACCAGATGGTCGACCGCGAGAACGGCTCCTACAGCAACCAGACCGACGCGAACATGGCCGTGAACTGCGTCGACAAGCCCAACCCGCCGAACGTCGACGCCTACGCGAAGGCCGTCGCGAAGGCCGAGAAGTCCGCGCCCCTCTTCGGCGAGTTCGTCGTCTGGGGCGGCCTCCCCTGCGTCTACTGGCCGGCCAAGACCGACAAGGCCCCCGCCCCCGCCACCGCCCAGGGCGCCGCCCCCATCCTCGTCATCGGCACCACCCGCGACCCCGCCACCCCCTACGCGTGGTCCGAACGCCTCGCCGACCAGCTCCAGTCCGGCGTCCTGCTCACCCTCGACGGCGACGGCCACACCGCCTACCTCCAGGCGAACCCCTGCATCAGCCGCGCCACCGACAACTACCTCGTCACCGCCCAGCCCCCGAAGGCCGGAACCGTGTGCCGCTGAAAACGGGTGCGCAAGCACCCCCCGAGACCCGGTAGACTTCATCCCGCCGTGCCCGCACGGCACGCCGCCTTAGCTCAGTCGGCAGAGCGATTCACTCGTAATGAATAGGTCATCGGTTCGATTCCGATAGGCGGCTCTGCTCAGAGGCCCCTTCCGATCACTCGGGAGGGGCCTCTTGCGTTTGCGCTGACGCGTGGCGGGAGCGGGCTTCGTTGATCTCCGCCTCGTGGCGCACGGCCCAGTCGGCCAGTGCGGACAGCGGTTCCAGGAGCGTGCGGCCGAGCGGGGTCAGGCTGTACTCGACGCTGGGCGGCACCGTCGGGTGGACGTCGCGCCGCACCAGCCCGTCGGCCTCCAGGCCGCGGAGCGTGCGGGTCAGCATGCGCTGGCTGATGCCCTCGACGGCGCGGTGCAGCTCGTTGAAGCGGTGCGGACGGGCCCCGAGCAGGATCACCAGGAGCATGCTCCACTTGTCGCCCATTCGCCGGAACACGTCCCCGACCGGGCACGCGGCCAGTTCGGCGGCGGGTACCGGGCGAGGCAGGTCGTGCGCCAGTACCGAGGGAACACCGGTGTGCGTACCGGACATGAAACTGCCTTCTTTCGTCCTCCGACGGGGCGATCCATGATCGGAATCGCCGCCTTCGACCCTAGGGAGCGATTCCATGCCGGACCAGCCGTCCAAGAACGTCGTCATCAGCGGCGGTACCACCGGAATGGGACGAGCGGTCGCCCTTGAGCAGTCGGCGAGAGGCAACCATGTCACCGTGATCGGCGCCAACGAGGCTCGGGGACGTGCACTGCTGGACGAGGCCGCCGACCCGAACATGCGGTTCCTGCGGGCGGATCTGTCCTCGATCGCCGAAAACGAAAGGGTCGTCGCGCTCATTTCCGAGCAGTACCAGGCGATTGACGCACTGGCGTTGTTCGCCAATCGGGTCAGTCCCGAGCGGAAAGAGACGCCGGACGGGCTGGAGTTCACGTTCGCCCTCTACTACCTGAGCCGATATCTGCTGGGTCATCGGCTCCGGCCGCTCCTCGACGCGGCTGCGGTACCCGTGATCGTCAACGTGGCGGGCGTCGGCAACACCGCGGGACGGATCCACTGGGACGATCCGCAGCTGACGCGCGGCTACCGGCAGGTGCGCGCGCAGTTGCAGGCCGGCCGCGCGAACGACCTGCTCGGCGCGGCGTTCGCCGGCGAGGAGAGCAAGGTCCGTTATGTGCTCTATCACCCCGGATTCACGAAGAGCGGAGCCGACGGCCACCCGAACCCGGCCGTCCGGAACACGATCAAGCTGCTCGCGCGCTTCTTCGCCCGTCCCGTCGCCGACTCCGTCCGGCCGATCAACGGATGGATCGACCGGCCTCCCGCGGCCCCGCTCACGGCCGTCGACCGCGGCAAGACCGTCGACCCGTCCATCAAGACCCTGGACCCCGGCGACGCCGCCCGCCTCGCCGCCTATACCGCGGAACTGCTCCAGAAGGTGCCGCGGTGACGGGGGCTTGGGAGCCGCCGACGTGGTTCACGGGCTCGGTGAGGGAGGGTGGGTTTTCAGGGAGAGGGCTCGGGGCCGTTCTTGAGTTCGTAGCCGCGCTGCCACAGTAGGCGGGCGGCGCGGTGGGGGTCGGTTTCGCCGGGCCACCAGGACACCTCCCGCCAGGTCTCGCCGTGGTCGCCGTGGGACCGTAGGAGTACGCCGTCGGCGCGGAGGACGAACCGTCCGAACCCGAAGCCGCGCGACGAGTCCTCGTCGTAGTCGTACACCCAGTTCCAGTGGGCGATTTCGTCCGTCATGTCGAGGGCCTACGCGCCGGGTCAGCGGGCCGGTTCGAGATGCTCGGCGAGGATCTTCAGGTGGGTGTCGCGGGCGGCGGCGTGCCGCTCGCGGCCCTCGTCGGTGAGGTGGACGAAGACGCCGCGGCGGTCGTCCGGGCAGATCGCGCGCTCGACCAGGCCGTGCTTCTCGAGCCGGGCGACCGTCCGCGAGAGGGCGCTCTGGCTGAGGTACATGTCGGCGGCGATGTCCTGCATCCGGCGCTTCTCGCAGTTCGCCTCGACGAGCCGGTCCAGCGTCTCGTACTCGCTCATGCTGAGGCCGTGCGCGTCCTGCAGGGCGCGATCGAGGTTGCACGCCACGGTGTTGTAGCAGGTCGCCAGCGTGCGCCAGCGGCTGACGAGAGCGGCCTCCGACTCCATGGCGCGGATCGTACCATGCATGCGCATTAGATGCATCTGCATTTTATGCGTGGACATTGGATGCACGTGCATGTACTCTCCTGCGACGTGACTATCACCGACACCTCACCTGCCTCAGCCGTTCGCGCTCCGGCCGAACAGACCTGGACGCCCCGGCTGTGGGGCGTCCTCGCGGTGCTGTGCGCCGTGTTGTTCCTCGACGGGCTCGACGTGTCCATGGTGGGCGTGGCGCTGCCGTCGATCGGTGCCGAACTCGGGCTTTCGACCACGTCACTGCAGTGGATCGTGAACGGCTACGTCCTCGGATACGGGGGCCTTCTGCTGCTCGGCGGCCGCACCGCCGACCTCCTCGGCCGCCGCCGGGTCTTCCTCATCGCGCTGGCCGTCTTCGCCGTCGCGTCACTGGTGGGAGGCCTGGTCGACAATGGCGCGCTGCTCATCGTCACCCGTTTCGTCAAGGGCCTCGCGGCGGCGTTCACCGCCCCGACCGCCCTGTCCATTTTGACCACCACGTTCCACGAGGGGCCCGCGCGCAACCGGGCGCTCTCGGTGTTCTCCGTGTTCGGCGCCAGCGGGTACTCGTCCGGGCTGATCCTCGGCGGCCTGCTGACCAGCTTCGGCTGGCGCTGGACGTTCCTGACCCCCGTGCCGCTGGCCCTGCTGGCCCTCGTCGCGGGCATCGCGCTGATTCCCCGCGACCGCCCCGCCGCGGGCGGCGGCCACGACCTCGTCGGCGCGGTGACGCTGACCGGCGGGATGCTGCTCGCCGTCTACACCGTGGTGTCGGCGCCCGAACGCGGCTGGCTGGACCCGCTCACCGTCGTGTCCATCGTCGCGGCCGCGGCGCTCCTGGTCGGGTTCGTCGTCACCGAGAACCGCGTGCGGCACCCGCTGATCCGCCTCGGGATCCTGCGCATCGGCACGATCGTCCGCGCGAACCTCAGCATCGTCGCGCTGTTCGGGTCGTACCTGAGCTTCCAGTTCATGATGACGCTGTACCTGCAGGACGTCCTGGGCTGGTCCCCCCTCGAGATGGCGCTCGGCCTCCTCCCGGCGGGCCTCATCGTCGCCTTCGGCTCCCCGTTCGTCGGCCGCCTGATCGACCGGTACGGCACCCCGCCGCTGATCATCAGCTCGATGACGTCGCTGAGCCTCGGCTACGTCTGGTTCCTCGCGACCGCCGGGAACGCCCCGCACTACACCGTCACCGTGCTGCCGACGATGATCCTGCTGGGCGGCGGTTTCGCGTTCGGCTTCAGCTCGATCATGGCCCAGGCCACGGACGGGATCGACGACTCCGAGCAGGGCCTCGCGTCCGGCCTCGTGCAGACGTCCGGGCAGGTCGGCGCCGCGCTCGTCCTCGCCGTCGTCACCGCCCTCGTCGCCGGCGCCGCCCACGAGGGCGGCGACTTCGGCGGCTTCCACCCGGGCGTCAACCTCGTCAGCGCCGTCGCCGTCATCGGCCTCGCCCTCAACCTGATCCCGCTACTCCGCATGACCCGCCGGACCCGAACCGCCTGAACCACTTGAACCCGCCCGAACCACCCGTCCCTGACCGGGAGGGGGAGGCGGTCCCCGCGGGGACCGCCTCCCCTTCCCGTGGCCCCTCCCGTGACCGTCTGGTCCGCCTCTCGTCCGCCTCTCGGAACTCTCCGAGGCGTTGATTGCTGCACGGGAAGTGCCGGTGAGGACGGCTGTCGCGGTTCATGGCAGACCGCTCTCTGATGGCGCGTACATGCGCTAGCGACGTCGTGTTGTGGTGTCTGTTGACATGAACCCTGTGAGGTCGTCCGGTGACGATCTCCGGGTGGACGTAGGTCGTGGAGGCCCGTGAGCGCTGTACCGTCCCGGCGTCACCGTTCGGGCGTCACCGTCCTCATCGAGCCGCCCGCCCGCCGTCGTGGGTTTCGGTGGCGCCGCCGCGGATGCGGCGACCTGCCCACCGACCACGCCACGGACCGTCCCGCAGACCGTCCCGGCGAGGGGCCCGGCGGCGTATCCGGGGGAGGGGCCGGACTGCGGGACGGGTGAGGCCGGTCAGGCGCGCGCGGCGCCGATCGCGTTCATCAGCGCCGGCCACATGGACTTGCCCTCGGTGGCCTACCCACGTAGGGCTGGGCGTCCGATCTGCATAGCGGCTGCGATCGGGCTCGCCTTGCACAGTTCCGGCGCGGCGCCCGCCGGCGCTGCCGCCAGCCGTCACGCGTGCGGCCGCACCGGCCCCCACGTGCCCCGGCTTTCAAGGCTCTGGTTCGTGTCGTGCCCGGCATCCGCCGCCGGGATCCGCGGTATCGCGCTCGTCCACACCGGGACCGGCAGCCTCCGCGCGGTCCTGGAGTCGCCCTGCCGGTCCCTGCTCGGACGTGCGACCTCGTGGGCGCTCGGCGGGGCGGTGGGCAGGTCGTTGCTGGGTGTGTGGTGCCGCGCTGCGCGGTCGTGCCGTGCTCACCTGGCCCAGCGGTTCCTGCCTCCACGGGCCTGGGGCGGGGGTGCAGGTTTCGTGTGGGGACGGTGCGGGTGGTTCCGTCGCGACGGTCGGGGGTGGGCGACCGTCGCGACGGGGGTGGTCATCTGCCGCGTTTCCAAAACGGGCGGCGGGGGGTGTGGTCGGCGAGGGTTTCGAGGGCGCGGGTCCAGAGGGCCTGGACGTCCGCGTCGGGTGTCGTCGTCAGGGTGCGGAGGTCGTCGCGGAGTGCGGCGAGGGCGGTGGCGTCCTGGGACTGGGCCTCCATGCGCCGGACGATCGACTCGAGTGCGGGGAGCAGGTCGTTGAGGAGGTGGGCGCGGCGGTCGTGGGGGGTGTCGGGGACGGCGCGGAGCCGTTCCAGGGCGCGGGCGATCTCGTCCTTGAAGGTCGTGCCGGAGGGGCGGGGCGCGGCGCGTCGGGGTGCGGCGGGTGCGGCGCCGTAGGCCGGGGCGGGCATGGACGCCGGGGCGACGGGGGCGGGCGGCGGAGCGGCGCGGGGCGGGCCGGCGTGGAGGAAGTCGGGGAGGTCGAGGTCGTCGGTTCGGCCGTAGTCGGCCGCCAGGGGGCGGGCGGCTCGGCGAGGTGCCGGGGCGCCCCAGCCGGAGGGGCGCTCTACCGGCTGGACGACCCGGTGGGGGGTGCGGACGTCGGCGGTGACCTCGGAGTCGACGGCGACGAATGCGGTGAAGCGGCACAGGACGCCGAAGCGGAGGGACGTGTCGATGATGCGCTTTTCGAGGTCTTCGCCGACGGTGTAGCGGTCTTCGAGGTCGCGGAGGTGGGCGCGGGCCCAGAGGGCCGTGGCGGCGCGGTCGGTGGTGTGGACCGGGGGAGCGTGCCGGGTCCATGCGGTGCCGTCGGGTTTCGTGCCGTTGAGGGTGACGGGGCCGGGGCGGCCCCGGTAGCGGCCCGAGACCACGAGGGGGACGCCCGGGAACAGGGCGCCGAGGCGGGGGGCCACCGAGTCGGGGACGATGTCGAGTTCGGCGTCGAGGGTGAGGTTCGTCGCGATGGGGGCGGCGATGCGGTGGTGGAGGTCGCGCATCGCCGCGTCGAGGCGGTCTTCGGATTCGACGAGCTCGCAGTGGCCGCCGCCGAGGGCGGCGAGGCGGTTGAGGAAGCCGGCGTTGACCGCGCGGTCGATGCCGATGGTGTGGACGCGGACGTCATGGAGCTGCGGGCCGAGGCGGGCGAGGATCTGGTCCTCGTTGCCGATCTGGCCGTCGGTGATGAGGACGAGGACCCGGTCGCGGGACGGGTCGTCGAGCAGCCGTCCCGCCTTGAGGAGCGGCGTGAGCATCTCGGTGCCGCCGCGGGCCTCGAGCCCGGCGAGGTGTTCGACGGCGCGGAACCGGTTGCGGTCGGTGCCCGGGGCGAGGTCGAGGTCGAGGCCGCGGGGGGTGTCGATGACGTTGTCGAAGGAGAGGACGGTGAATCGGTCCTCGGTGCGGAGGGTGTCGATGATGCGGGCGGCGGCGCGGCGGGCGGCGACCATCTTCCAACCCTGCATGCTGCCGGAGCGGTCGAGGATGAGCACGAGGTCGCGGGGGCGGGGCCGGGTCTCCCCGGAGGGGAGGACGGTGAGGGTGAAGGTGCCCTCGTCGCCGGTCTCGTCCGGGGCGAGGGCGAGGGACGCGCTCTCGTGTTCGGCGTGGCGGAGGCGGAGGACGAAGTCGCGGTCGAGGCGTTCGCCGGGGCGCAGGCTGACGCGGCCGTTCTCCTCGGCGACGACGTGCAGGGTCGAGGCGATGTCGGTGAGCGGCAGCCCGGCGGGGTCGATGTCGACGTCGATCGACAGGCGGACGGGGTTGGGGAAGCCGGGCAGGAGGACCGGCGGGCTGATCCGGGACGCGTCGGGGACGGCGTCGGTGTCGTCGGACGTGCCGGGCCCGGCGCGCTCGTCGTCCAGCGGGACGCCGGGGATGTAGCGGGGCGCGACGACGAGGGGGAAGCGGAAGGTCGCCTCGGTGGCGGAGTCGCGGGAGAGCGGCTGGACCAGGCGGAGTCGGAGGGTGACGCGCTCGCCCGGCTGGATGTTGCCGACGCGCATGGCGAAGACGTCGGGGCGGTCCTCTTCGGCGATCGCGGCCCGCCGGCCGGAGGCGATCGCGGCGTCGTAGTCGCGTCGGGCGCGCCCGCGTTCCTTGAGGGTGCCCTCGACGACCCGGTCGGCGGCCTCCATGCGGAGCGCGGTAACGGCCGCGCGGTCGGGGAGCGGGAAGATGTACGTCGCCTCGAGCGGCACGTCGAACGGGTTGTGGAACCCCTGGACGAGGTCGATGCCGGCGACGTGGCCGGTGATGGTCGCGTGGACGCCGACACTGTCGAGCGGCAGGTTGCCCTTCTCGGTGGTGAGCGCGCCGAGCCCGCCTTCGGGGTCTCGCGCGGGGGGATCGGGCAGTTCGTGGATGCGCACTGTCACTGGGACCTCCGTGGAGGGGCGGCGGATCGGGTGAGACCTCGGCGGTGCAGTTCTTCCAGCAGCGGGCGGGCGGCCGACGCGATGGCGGTGAGGTCGTCGTCGGTCAGGTGGGACGCCTCCAGCAGGAGGGTGACGTCGGGGCCGAGGCGGACGCCTTGGACGACCGGCGGGCGGGGCGTGTCGTATCCGGTGACGGTCGCGGGGCGGTGGGAGATGTCGGGGCGGTCGCGCCAGAAGCGCTCTCGCTCTTTGCCTGTCGTGGTGGGCAGGTCGGCGATGCGTTCGAGGGACTCGTCGGTGGCGGCGGCCAGTTCGACCTGGATCTCGGCGATCGAGCGGCCCGCCGCCTGGCGGCGCTTCACCGCGACGAGCTGGAGCAGGTGCCGGCGGCCGTAGAGGGCGGTGCGGCCACGGCGGCCCAGCGGCGGGTCGACGAGGCCGATCGTGGTGTACCAGCGGATCAGGCGTTCGTTGGGCAGGTCGCGCACCCGGCCGTTGGCCGGCGTCTCGCCGCCGGCCGCGAGGGCCGCGGCGGCGCGGTCCGCCAGCTCGCCGATCGTCCAGGTGCCGTCCATGGCCCGATAATGACACTGTCATCGTGACACTGTCAAATCGAGCCGAGTAAGCAGACAAAGCGGGGTGATTGTTTCTTTTCTTCGTAAAAGCCAAACGGAGGAATGATGGTCGTCGAATTGAGTTCGGTAACGTGTCCGATCTTGTGAATTTGCCGGTAAAGCGGTCTTGGAGCCCCTACCTTTCTGTCATGGACGACCAAGAACTGGTCGAGGCGCTGCGGGTGCGGGAGCCGGACGCGCCGGCCTCGGTATACCGGGCCTATGGCGACCGGCTGTACGCCTACTGCTGGTTCCGGACGCAGGCGCGGGACGACGCTCAGGTCGCCCTGCGCGACACTTTCATCGCGGCGGAAGCGCACATCGACAAACTTCGCGACCCCGAACTGTTCGGCCCGTGGCTGTACGCCATTGCGCGCATGCAGTGCGCGCGTCGTCCGCCTTCGGAGGACCGCGCGCCGGACCCGCCGGTGGCGAGCCACGAGCAGGAGGACGTCGATGAGCGGCTCGTCTCCTGGAAGGCCGTGCAGGCGCTCTCGCCGCTCTCGCAGGACGTTCTGGACCTGCACCTGCGGCATGGGCTGTCGATCCCGGAACTGGGCGCGGTGCTGGGGCTCGCACCCGGCAACGTGCAGGAGACGCTCGATCGCGCGCATATGGAACTCGAGCAGACGCTGACGGCGGAGATGCTCGAAGGTCAAGGTCCCTACGGATGTGCAGAACGCGCCGCCCTGCTGAGGCAGAGAAGTACGGGTGCGGACGTGGACGGCCGCTTGTTGAGGCACGCGGAAGTGTGCGCGCAGTGCGAGCCGTTCTGTCCGCGTGCGGTGTCGGCGTCGAAGGTGTTCGGGTTGCTGCCGGTCGTCCTTCCACCGGACGAACTGCGTCTCCGCGTGGTGAGCTGCTTCACGGATCCCGAACTGGTCGGGTACCGGCTGTTCGTCGCCACGGGCCTTTCGGGTTTCACGGCGGCGGGCTTCCCGCTCCAGGGCGAGCGTTCGGCCCGACCGCGTGCCGCTTCTTCGGGCGCGAGGCGGAAGCGCGCCGTTCTGGCGGTCGCTACGGTCGCCGTAATCGGTGGCGGGGGTTTCGCCTGGGCGTCCTTCGACGCGGACGGGCGGAAGGCGGAGAGGGTCGAGACGATCGTGGGCCCGAACCCCAGCCCCCGGCCAGGACACAATCGTGGGTCGCCGCCTCCGGACGCCGTGTCCGGGGACGTCCCAGACCCGGGGCGCGCGTCATCGGGCGCTCCCGTCCCGGGGCAGACGCCGGGGACGGTTCCCCGATCGTTGACGGAGAGCGGGGCTCCCGGGTCTTCGGGGTCCGTCCAGGGGACGTCGACGCGTCATCCGGGGAGTCCTCCCGGGACGCCGCCTCGCACGTCGCCGTCCGCGCCGTCGCCGCCGACGAAGCCGCCGCCGTCCGGGAACAGCCCGCCCGTCACGTCCCCGCCGCCGTCGCCGACGGACGAGCCCACGTCCCCGCCGCCGACCGGGCAGAGTCCGACCCCGTCCGGGTAACGGTCCGCCGCAACGCGGCGCAGAAAGTTCCTCCCGTTGATCATCTGAACTACGCTTCGTGATCGATTGCTCGCGCTGCGCATCACGCGTCGGGGGGAGGACGTGATCATGAGCGCGACGGAGTTTCGCGGCCGCACGTTCCGGACCAGCGGTACTGGACTGCGCCTGGCCGCTCTGTCGTCCGGCATCGCGATCGGCCTGACCTGGCTGGTCCCGGCCTCGGCCGCGCGGCCTCCGGCGGAGCCGCCGCCCAGCGCGCGGGACGTCGAGCAGAGCCGGCGGGACGTGCGGGAGCGCGCCGCGGCGGTCGGCCGGACGAAGGCCGAGCTGGCCGCGGCGGACGGCGAACTGCATCGGCTCGTCGCGGGCGCGCAGGCCGCCGTGGAGCGGTACCACGGTGAACGGGTGATGCTGGAGCGCGCGCGCCTGGCCCATCAGGACGCGCAGCGGCGGCTGGCGGACGCCGGGCGGCGCGTCGCCGAGGCGCGCGCCGACCTCGCGTCGTACGCGGCGCGGATGTACCGGGACGGCAGCGGCCACGACAGGCTGGCGTCGGTGGTGGCGGGAGACGGCGGCCCGCAGGGGTTCATGGACCGGGCCGTCATGGCCGAGATGCTGGCCGAGCAGCGGGCCGGGATGGTGCGCCGGGTCGAGGCGTCCAGGAACGTGGAGGACCTGTTCCGCCGCCAGGCAGAGGACGCTCTGACCAGGCAGAGCGAGGCGGCCCACCGTGCGGACGAGGCGAGGCGCCGTGCAGAGGACGCCGTGGAACGGCAACAGGCGTCCGTTGAGCGCATCGAGGCCCGTAAGCGAGAACTCGAACGTCGTCTAGGGGCGGCCGAAGCGCGCGCCGCCGAACTCAAGCGCGCGCGGGAACTCGCGTTGGCCGAGTCGGCCGTGCAGAAGGCGAACTCCGCGCCCGCCGGTTCGGACGAAGCCGTCCCGTCCTCCGCCGCACGCGGGGACGTCGTGGCGCGGGCCGCGCTCAGGTGGCTCGGGACGCCCTACTCCTGGGGCGGCGGCACCGTGGACGGCCCCAGCTACGGCATCGAGCACGGCTCCGGCATCCGCGGGTTCGACTGCTCGGGTCTCGCGATGTACGCGTGGGACAAGGCCGGTGTACGCCTCGACCACTGGACGGGCACGCAGTGGACGTCCGGTCCTCACATCCCCCTGGACGAGCTGCGCCGCGGCGACCTCGTGTTCTTCGCCCACGACACGTCCGACCCGGACACCATCCACCACGTCGGCATCTACATCGGCGAGGGGCGAATGGTGGAGGCGCCGTACACGGGGGCGCGGGTGCGCGTGGCGGGCATCCACCGGGGCGACCTGATCGGCGCGACCCGTCCGTCCCACTGAACGGCCGAGGACCCTCCCGTAGGGCGTGTCCCGTACGGAAGGGTCCTCGATCGCCTGCGACGAGCGGTACCGCGGGCGGGGCGGCCGGCCCCGGCGGAGCTCAGTGCCCGCCCTGCTCCACCGCGCGCTTGCGGGAGCGCTCGATCTCGGCCTCGGCCTCGACGCGGCCCACCCAGCTGGCGCCCTCGACGGACTTGCCGGGCTCCAAATCCTTGTAGACCTCGAAGAAGTGCTGGATCTCGAGGCGGTCGAACTCGGGGACGTGGTGGATGTCGCGCAGGTGCTCCATGCGGGGGTCGGTCGCGGGGACGCACAGGACCTTGTCGTCACCACCGGCCTCGTCGGTCATCCGGAACATGCCGACGGCGCGGCACCGGATGAGGCAGCCTGGGAAGGTCGGCTCCTGCAGCAGGACGAGCGCGTCCAGGGGGTCGCCGTCCTCACCGAGCGTGTGGTCGATGAACCCGTAGTCGGCGGGATACTGCGTCGAGGTGAAGAGCATGCGGTCGAGACGGATGCGACCGGTCTCGTGGTCGATCTCGTACTTGTTCCGCTGACCCTTCGGGATCTCAATGGTGACGTCGAAATCCAAGGTGTCCTCCGCTCCCTGCGCGTCGCAGTGAATAGTCTTTCGGGGGTCTGTGCGGGCGAGGCCGGCCCCCACGGTGTGGGTGTTCCCTTATATAAGGATGTCGCACGTTGGTGAGTGCTGAGTGGGAGAGGGGCGGCGACGTGCCCGGACGGGGCCGTGCCCTCGTCTTGTTGTCACTGTCCCTCCTTAACGTTTTCGCCGTCGCAGCGGCGTTCGCAGTGGTGAAACTCACACCGGCCAGGCATCTGTCCCCGCAGCCGCCGAGCGTGGCGGTGCGGGACGTCGTCCGGGTGTCGGCCGGATCCTCCGCCGGGGCGACCGCCGCCGAGCCGGGCACGGGCCCGATGCCGGACGCGTCCGTCCTGGCGGGACGGCTGTCCGGGGCGATCCGCGGCGCCGGCACCGAGATCAGCGCCGTCGTGGTCGACGTCGCCACCGGACGGACGCTGTTCGGGCATCGCGGTGACCGGCCGGCCACGCCCGCCTCGACGACGAAGCTGGCGACGTCGGTGGCGGCGCTGGCCTCGGTCGGCCCGGAGCACCGGATCACGACGCGGGTCGTGCGGGGCGCCGGAGGCGGCATCGTACTGGTCGGAGGCGGGGATCCTACCCTGACGGCGCTCCCGGCGAGGCAGGAGGGCGGTTCTCCGCAGTTCGCGTCACTGGACGACCTGGCGAAGCAGACCGCCGCGGCACTGAAGAAGGCCGGGACCGGTCAGGTCCGGGTGGACTATGACGCGTCCGTTTACCAGGGGCCGGGGGCGGCGCCCACCTGGAAGCCCAACTACATACCCGACGGGGAGGTCGCTCCCGTGTCCGCCTTGGCCGTGGACAAGGGGAAGGCCGCGCCGCAGGACCCGACCAAGCGGACCAGGGTCGCCGACCCGGCCGCCGTGGCCGCGGCGAAGTTCGCGGAACTGCTCACCAAGAACGGGGTCTCCGCCAAGGCCGGGCGCAAGGTCACCGGGACGGGCGAGGCGGAGCAACTGGGCGCCGTGCAGTCGCCCCCGATGTCGGTGCTCGTGGAGTACCTGCTGACGGAGAGCGACAACGACGTCGCCGAGGCCGTCGCGCGCCAGGTGGCGATGAACAAGGGACTTCCTGCGTCGTTCCAGGGCGCCGCGCAGGCGGTGATCCAGGTCTTGACCGAACTCGGTGTCGGGCAGGGCGTCGCGGTCAACGACGGGAGCGGACTGTCGCCGGCGAACCGCATCACGCCGGTCGCGCTCGCCCGGATCGTCTCGCTCGCCGCCGACGCGGAGCACCCTGACCTGCGCGCCGCCGTCACGGGCATGCCCGTGGCCGGTTTCTCCGGCACCCTCGGCCCGCCCCGGTACTCCGGGCAGGCCAGCCGCGCGGGCGCCGGGGTCGTCCGGGCCAAGACCGGGACGCTCGCGGGCGTCAGCACGCTCGCGGGCATGGTGCGGGCCGCGGACGGCCGGCTGCTCGCGTTCGCGTTCATGCTCGGCGACGGGAAGGGGTGGGTGGACCCGCTGACGCTCGACCGGCTGGCCGCCGAGGTCGCGCGCTGCGGCTGCTGAATCCGCGCCCGTCCGCTGCCTTCAGGACGTCCGTCCGAGCGGTGTGTGCGGGCGCGAGCGTGTGGGGAGTGCGCCACGGGAGATAACCAGAACGGTTGTTCGTTGAACGATCGTGGAGAGGCGCTGCGGCGCCGCGTCGAAACGTACGGTGGAGTACATGAGCGCCTCAATGATCGACTGGAATGTGGCGGTCCAGGCGGGGACCCGGCTAGTCCGTCCGGGACCGCAGGTCAGCCACGCGGAGGCCCGTGAGGTCGTCGCGGAACTGCGCGAACTGTCCAAGCTGGCGCACGGGCACGTGCGCGAGTTCACCGGCATGGCCTCCGAACTCGATCCCGACCCCGCGACGATCGTGGACCGGCCCGGCTGGATCCGGGCGAACGTGGACGGCTTCCGGGTGGTGCTCGAGCCGCTCATGGAGCAGATGACCGAGAAGCGCGGGCCGGGGCCGCTCGGCGGCGCCGGGAACCTGGTCGTGGACGCGGTCGGGTCGCGCGTCACCGGAATGCAGGTCGGCGCGATCCTCGCCTACATGGCGAGCCGTGTCCTGGGCCAGTACGAGCTGTTCCTCCCGCCCGACCCGGACGGACGCGCGCCGACGGGGCGGCTCACGCTGGTCGCGCCCAACATCGTCCACGTGGAGCAGGAACTGCGCGTGGACGCGCGCGACTTCCGCCTGTGGGTGTGCCTGCACGAGGAGACGCACCGCGCCCAGTTCACGGGCGTCCCGTGGCTGCGCGAGTACGTGCAGAGCCAGATGACCCAGTTCCTCTTGGCGTCCGATCTCGATCCGGGGGCCATGCTCGACCGGATCAAGGACGCGGCCGAGGCCGTCGCGGACGCCGTCCGGGGCGGGGACTCGAACCTCATCGACGCCATCCAGAGCCCGGAGCAGCGCGAGATCCTCGACCGGCTGACCGCCGTGATGACGCTCGTCGAGGGGCACGGCGACTACGTGATGGACGCCGTCGGGCCCGAGGTCGTCCCGTCGGTGCAGCAGATCCGGTCGCGCTTCCAGGGGCGGCGCGAGGGCGGCGGCCGCATGGACAAGACGATCCGGCGGCTCCTCGGCATCGACCTGAAGATGAAGCAGTACGCGGAGGGTTCGCGGTTCGTCCGCCGGGTCGTCACCGAGGCCGGCATGAGCGGCTTCAACAAGGTGTGGGACTCTCCGGAGAGCCTGCCCACCCACCTGGAGATCAAGGAACCCGAACTGTGGATGGAACGCGTCGTGGGCCCGCGCGCCATCGACGCCGTCCCGCCGGAGGCGAACGAGGCTTGAGTGGGTCCTGATCCGGCCGTGGCGGCGGTCCGCCTCGCGGTGCGCCGCGTGCTGGCCGGCCTGCCGCCGCCGGGAGGGGCGGCGGAAGGCGCCCCGGGACGGCCGGCGGGCATGGTGCTCGCCGCGTGCAGCGGCGGCGCGGACTCGCTCGCCCTCGCGGGGGCGCTCGCGTTCGTCGCCCCGAGGCTCGGCGTCCCGGCGGGGGCCGTGACGATCGACCACGGGCTGCAGGAAGGATCGGGCGCGCGCGCTGACGCCGTGGTGCGCACCCTCGCCGACCTGGGGCTGGACCCGGTGGGTTCCGTCGCCGTCACCGTGGGAACACGGGGCGGGATGGAGAACGCGGCCCGCGACGCCCGGTACGCGGCGCTGGACGATGCCGCACGCCGTCTGGACGCCGCCGCGGTTCTCCTGGGGCACACCCTGAACGACCAGGCCGAGACCGTCCTGCTCGGCCTCGCGCGCGGATCCGGGACGCGTTCGCTGTCCGGCATGCCGCCCGCCTTCACGCGCCGCGCAGGCGTCCGCTACCTGCGCCCCCTGCTCGAACTCGATCGCGTCACCACGCGCCGGGCCTGCCTGGCGATGGGACTGGAACCCTGGGACGACCCCCACAACGACGACCCCGCCTACGCGCGCGTGCGAGTGCGCAACGAGGCTTTGCCTTCGCTGGAGAAGGCGCTCGGCCCCGGGGTAACGGAAGCGCTGGCGCGCACCGCGCGAATGCTGCGCGAAGACGCGGACGTCCTGGACGATCTGGCCGCACGCGCCTACGCGGACCTGCGGGCCCCCGAGGACGGGTACCCCGTCGCCGTGCGCCTGGACGGGCTCGCGGAGCTGCCGAGAGCCGTCCGGACGCGCGTACTTCGGACGGCCGCGGTCGAAGCGGGCAGTCCACCGGGTACGCTCGCGGCCGTCCATGTCGATGCGGTGGATCGGCTGGTCACGGCCTGGCGCGGCCAGCGGCACGTGGACCTGCCCGGGAGTCTGAGGGCCTTCAGGCGATATGGGAAGCTGCTGTTCGGCCCGGTCCGACCCGGCTGACGTCCGGTGCGCCGCGGCGTCGGCCCGTGCCGCCGGGCGGGCGCGATCACGACCGATGCGCGATCACGATGACGAGGGTGGGGTTGTGGACGAGAAGGACCTGGGCGACGACCTGGCGAAGGTGCTGATCCCGGAGGACGACCTGCAGGCCAAGGTGCGGGAGCTCGCCGGGCAGATCGACGCCGACTACGCGGGCCGCGACCTGCTCCTCGTCGGCGTCCTCAAGGGCGCCGTCATGATCATGGCGGACCTGGCGCGGGCGCTGCACACCCCGGCGTCGATGGACTGGATGGCCGTCTCGTCCTACGGGTCGGGCACGAAGTCGTCCGGGGTCGTGCGGATCCTGAAGGACCTCGACACCGACATCCTCGACCGGCACGTCCTGATCGTGGAGGACATCGTCGACTCGGGGCTGACGCTGTCGTGGCTGGTCAGCAACCTGCGCTCGCGCAAGCCGGCGTCCCTGGAGATCTGCGCGCTGCTGCGCAAGCCGGAGGCGGTCCAGGCGGAACTGGACCCGAAGTACATCGGCTTCGACATCCCCAACGAGTTCGTCATCGGGTACGGGCTCGACTACGCGGAGAAGTACCGGAACCTTCCCTTCGTGGGGACCCTCGCGCCCCATGTCTACGGCGGCGACGGCTCCTGAACCGGCAGGAACGGCCCGTCAGGGAACAAGTGGCCGTGACGGATCGTTGCAAGGGTCGTTGACGGGTATAGGGAAAGGGCCGGGAGACAGCGCTGGCTGCGTCTTCTGCGCCCAGCGGTGTACCGTCGATGTCCCGGGCCCCAGGGCCGGGGAGCCGTAGAAGGGGGACCGCCACCGGTGGTCCGGAGCCACGGCGGGACCGTCGTTGGTCGCAGTGGCGTCCGTCCTCCGGGGCGGGCGAGGATCGCACACAGACGTTGGTCAGGAGGGACGGGCCCCGAAGGGGTAACCGGATAAATGGACGTGAAGCGCTATTTTCGCGGGCCGCTGCTGTGGATCCTGCTGTTCGGCCTCTTGGTCGCCCTCGTCATGTGGGGCGTCAACCCCGGCCGCTCGTACGAGAAGGTCGACACCTCCAAGGTGGTCCAGGAGATCGCCCAGGGCAAGGTGAAGTCCGCAAAGATCATCGACAAGGATCAGCGGATCGAGATTACGCTCAAGAGCGGTGAGCAGCAGCAGGCTTCCTGGGTCAGCGGCCAGGGGCTCGAGCTCCAGAACCAGCTGCAGAAGCAGGCCGGGGCGGGCAACCTGCCCGGCGGTTACGACATCGAGGTCCCGCAGCAGAGCATGTTCGTCAGCCTGCTGTTCAGCCTTTTGCCGATCGTCATCATCGTGCTGATCTTCCTGTTCATCATGAACCAGATGCAGGGCGGCGGCTCGCGGGTGATGAACTTCGGCAAGTCGAAGGCCAAGCTCATCACCAAGGACACTCCGAAGACCACGTTCGCCGACGTGGCGGGAGCCGAAGAGGCCCTCGAGGAACTCGAGGAGATCAAGGACTTCCTGCAGAACCCGGCGAAGTTCCAGTCGATCGGCGCGAAGATCCCCAAGGGCGTCCTGCTGTACGGCCCGCCCGGCACCGGCAAGACGCTGCTGGCGCGCGCCGTGGCCGGCGAGGCGGGCGTGCCCTTCTACTCGATCTCCGGTTCGGACTTCGTCGAGATGTTCGTCGGCGTCGGCGCCTCGCGCGTCCGCGACCTGTTCGAGCAGGCGAAGACGAACGCCCCGTCCATCATCTTCATCGACGAGATCGACGCCGTCGGACGGCACCGCGGCGCGGGCCTCGGCGGCGGCCACGACGAGCGGGAGCAGACCCTCAACCAGCTGCTCGTCGAGATGGACGGCTTCGACGTCAAGGGCGGCGTCATCCTGATCGCCGCGACGAACCGTCCCGACATCCTCGACCCGGCGCTGCTGCGTCCCGGCCGGTTCGACCGCCAGGTCACCGTCGACCGTCCGGACCTGGAGGGCCGCAAGGGCATCCTGCGGGTGCACGGGCGCGGCAAGCCGTTCGCCCCGGACGTCGACCTGGACGTCATCGCGCGGCGCACCCCCGGGTTCACCGGCGCCGACCTGTCCAACGTGATCAACGAGGCGGCGCTGCTGACCGCGCGGTTCGACCGCAAGCTGATCGACATGGACACCCTCGAGGAGTCCATCGACCGCGTCATGGCCGGGCCGGAGCGCAAGACCCGCGTGATGTCGGAGAAGGAAAAGAAGATCATCGCCTACCACGAGGGCGGGCACGCGCTGGTGGCGCACGCGCTGCCGAACTCCGACCCCGTGCACAAGGTGACGATCCTGCCGCGCGGCCGGGCCCTGGGCTACACCATGACCCTGCCGATGGAGGACAAGTTCCTCACGACGCGCTCGGAGATGACCGACCAGCTCGCCATGCTGCTGGGCGGCCGGACGGCGGAGGAGCTCGTCTTCCACGAGCCGACGACCGGCGCGGCGAACGACATCGAGAAGGCCAGCGCGATCGCGCGCAACATGGTGACCGAGTACGGGATGAGCGAGCGTCTGGGCGCCCGCAAGTTCGGCTCGGGCCAGGGCGAGGTGTTCCTCGGCCGCGACATGGGCCACGAGCGCGACTACTCGGAGGACATCGCGTCCGCGATCGACGACGAGGTCCGCCGCTACATCGAGTCGGCGCACGACACCGCCTGGGAGATCCTCACCGAGTACCGGGACGTCCTGGACGAGCTCGTCGTGAACCTGATGGAGAAGGAGACCCTCTCCAAGGAGCAGGTCCTCCAGATCTTCGCCCCGATCCAGAAGCGGCCGCACCAGAACTCCTACACCGGGTACGGCAAGCGCCTCCCGTCGGACCGCCCGCCGGTGCTGACGGCGAAGGAGCTCGCCCTGATGGGTCCCCAGGAGGTCACCGACCTCACCAAGGGGAACGGCCAGGGCAACGGGCAGAGCGGTGTGCCGAGCCCGGAGACGACCGACCCGCTCAAGGGCGAAGGCTGAACCCGTTGACCGATCCCTTCGACGACACCCCCCTGCCCGACGCGCCCCCCGGGTTCGATCAGGGCAGGATCGAGAAGGCCGTCCGCGAGATCCTGTTCGCGATCGGGGAGGACCCCGATCGCGACGGGCTCCGCGACACCCCCGCGCGGGTCGCGCGCGCGTACGCCGAGCAGTTCGCCGGCCTGCGGCAGCGTCCCGAAGAGGCGCTCACGACGGTGTTCGACGCCGGCCATGAGGAAATGGTCCTGGTGAAGGACATCGGGGTGTACAGCGTGTGCGAGCACCACCTCGTCCCGTTCCACGGTGTGGCCCACGTGGGCTACACGCCGAACCAGAAGGGGCAGATCACCGGTCTGTCGAAGCTGGCCCGGCTCGTGGACGTGTACGCGCGGCGCCCGCAGGTGCAAGAGCGTCTGACGAGCCAGGTCGCGGACGCGCTCATGAACGTCCTGGAGCCCCGCGGCGCGATCGTGGTGATCGAGGCCGAGCATCTGTGCATGACGATGCGCGGCGTCCGCAAGCCGGGCGCGCGGACCGTGACGTCCGCCGTCCGCGGCGACTTCCGCGATCACCCCGAGACGCGGGCCGAGGCGATGAGCCTGATTCTGGGCCGCTCCTGACCCCGACCCCATACCGAGTGCACCTCAACGCCGGAACGGGTCTCAGCGACGAGCTGAGGCCCGTTCCGGCGCTTTCGGGGAGCGCGCGGAGGCCGCCCGGCGCGGGGACGGGCGTGACGGGTGCGCCGCGCGGGACGGCGGGCGGGGCGCGAGATCGAAACACCGAGACCACGACATAGGGTTGATGCCATGACCACTGCCGACGTTCCAGGCCTGCCCGCGCCGGGGCGGTGCCTCGTCATGGGCGTGGTCAACGTGACCCCCGACTCCTTCTCGGACGGCGGCGCCTGGTTCGACCACGAGAAGGCGATCCACCACGGGCTGAACCTGGTCGCCGAGGGCGCCGACATCGTCGACGTGGGCGGCGAGTCGACGCGTCCGGGCGCGCAGCGCGTGTCCCGCGAGGAGGAGCTGCGCCGCGTCGTGCCCGTCATCGAGGCGCTCACCGCCGAGGGCGTCCCGGTCAGCGTCGACACCATGCGCGCCGAGGTCGCGGAGGCCGCGATCGAGGCGGGCGCCCGGCTCGTCAACGACGTGAGCGGCGGCCTCGCCGACCCCGACATGCCCCGCGCGGTCGCGCGCGCCGACGTCCCGTACGTCGTGATGCACTGGCGCGGGCACAGCCACGACATGCAGACCCGCGCCGTGTACCAGGACGTCGTCCGCGAAGTGCGCGACGAGCTGCTGCAGCGCGTGGAGGTCGTCCTGCAGGAAGGCTTGGACCCCGCCAAGGTGATCCTGGATCCGGGCCTCGGTTTCGCGAAGAACCCGACGGCCGGGCACAACTGGTCGCTACTGGCGCACCTGGACGCCTTTACGAGCACGGGCTATCCCGTACTGGTCGGAGCGTCCCGCAAGAGCTTTCTCGGCCGGCTCCTCACCGACGCGGACGGCACGCCGCGCCCGTTCGGCGAATGCGACGACGCCACGGTCGCGATCACGTCGCTCGTCGCGGCCGCCGGCGGCTGGTGCGTGCGGGTGCACCGCGTCCGTCCGAACGCCGACGCCGTGCGCGTCGCGGCCGCCGTGCGGGCCGCCGGGGCCGCGGGCGCCGAGCGCGACGACCGTCCCGGCGCCGACCACGGGAGCGACCGCCCATGAACCCTGCGGTGAACCGCGCGGACGTCGGCGAGGTGCACGCCGAGTTCTACGCCGCGTTCGAGGCCGGCGACTACGACCGCATGGCGGCCGTCTGGGCCGACGGCCCGTACGCCTCGGGCGTCTCCTGCGTCCACCCCGGCTGGACCATGCTGCGCGGACGCGAGGAGGTGCTGCGGTCGTGGGCGCTCATCATGGCCAACACCACCTACATCCAGTTCGTGCTGACCGACGTCGAGACGGACGTGTACGGCGACCACGCGGTGGTCACGTGCAAGGAGAACGTCCTGACCGCCGACGAGGACACGGAGGCCGGTTTCCTCGCGGGGGGAAGCATTGTCGCCACGAACGTGTTCGTTCGGGTCGGAGAAGAATGGCGGCTCCTGCTTCATCATGGTTCGCCCGTGCTGAACGTCGCTGATACAGAGGAAGAATGAGTCTCGACCGCATCGAACTGCGCGGCCTGCGGGCCAGGGGCAGGCACGGCTGCCTCCCGGCGGAACGCGAACTCGGCCAGGAGTTCGTCGTGGACGCCGTCCTCGGCCTGGACACCCGCCCGGCGGCGGCGGACGACGACCTGTCGCTCACCGTCGACTACGGGTCGCTGGCCGACCGGCTGGTCGCCGCGGTCGGGGGCGAGCCCGTCGACCTGATCGAAACGCTGGCCGAGCGGCTGGCGAAGATATGTCTGGAAGACGCGGCGGTCTCCGAGGTCGAGATCACCGTCCACAAGCCGAACGCCCCGGTGCCGCACCCCTTCACGGACGTGGCCGTGACGATCCAGAGGAGTCGCCCATGACCGCGCACGACCGCATGCCCGACCGCACCGCGACCGGCGGGCACATGCTCGTCCACCACCGGGTCGTGTTCTCCCTCGGCAGCAACCTCGGCGACCGCCTGGACAACCTCCAGGAGGCCGTCGACGCCCTGTTCGACGCCCCCGGCCTCGACTTCGTCGCGTGCTCCCCGGTCTACGAGACGGCGCCCTACGCGGCCCCCGGCGAGTCGATCCCGCCCCAGGACGACTACCTCAACATCATCCTCGTGGCCGACACCCGGCTCCCCCCGGAGAACCTGCTGGAACGCGTCCTCAACATCGAGAACTCCATGCAGCGGGTCAGGGAGGTCCGGTGGGGGCCGCGCACCCTCGACATCGACATCGTGGTCTTCGGTGACATCGCCTCCGACGACCCCGACCTGACGCTCCCGCACCCGCGCGCGCACGAGCGCGCGTTCGTCCTCGTCCCCTGGGCCGACATCGAACCGGACGTGCTGCTGCCCGGGCACGGCCGCGTCGGCGACCTCGCCGAGGCGAAACTCGCGGAGGGCGGCCCGTCGGCCGTGCGCCGCCGGACGGACCTGACCCTGCAGCAGCCTGCATGAAGCCGTCGCGCCCGCTCTTCCTCGTCGGCCTGCTGGTCGTCGTCGCGGTGATCACCTGGGCGGTGCTGCGCACGGCCTACCTGGCGCTGCCGCCGCTGCCGTGGACGACGGTGCCGACGCTGCTGCTGCTGGCCCTCGCCGAGGGGATCAGCGGCTTCAACGTCATGCGCCGCATCCGCCGCAAGCCCGGCACGCGCCCGGTCGAGCCGCTCGCCGTCGCGCGTCTCGCCGCCCTCGGCAAGGCCAGCGCGCACGCCGCCGCGGTGATCGCGGGCGTGTTCGGCGGGTTCGCGATCAGCGTCGTCGACGCCCTCGACAAGCCGACCCCCCGGCACGACTTCTTCGCCAGCGGCGCGACCTTCCTGGCCGCGGCCGTCCTGGTGGGCGCCGCCTTCTTCCTGGAGTACGCGTGCCGCGTCCCCGGCGGCCCCGACGACGAGGAGGACCACCGCCACGGCGCCTCCCGCGCCTGACCCGGAGGGCGGCTCCCAACCGGACGACCGCCGGCCCGATCCCGGCTCGTGCTTCCCGAGGGCCGAGTGTTGGTTGCGTCGTCCGGCTTGGTACGCGCGGGTGGGGGCGGCGGGCGAACCCCGCGCGGCCGTAGGGCGCTCTGCGCCCGGAGGCCGGGTAGGCCCTGGGTAGGAGTCGGCGAGCGAGCCCCGGGGGGGCGGGGGGGGCGCGGGGCCCCGGGGGCCCGCGGGGGGAGTTATAGATTTGGCCGCCCACCAAAAAAAAGGAGACCAGGAGTGGGATAAATTGAGCGCCCA
>NZ_JBFAUZ010000062.1:0-54173 GCF_040679555.1 Spirillospora sp. NPDC052242 | reverse complement strand
GCCCGCCGGACACCGTGGTCCGGCGGGCCCTCCGCCCGTCTCGCGGGCGGGCGGTCAGACGGCGAAGTCGAGCAGCGGCCGGGCGTTGCTGGGGTGCCGCAGCTTGGACAGCGACTCCTTCTCCAGCTGCCGGATCCGCTCCCGGGTGAGCCCGAGCGCGCGGCCGATCTCGTCGAGCGTCCGCGGCGTCCCGTCGTACAGCCCGAACCGCATCGCCATGATCTTGGCCTCGCGCGGCGACAGGATGTCGAGGGTGCGGCGCAGCTGGTCGGCCATGAGCTGCCGGTCCACCAGCTCGGACGCCTCGGGGCTGTCGGTGTCCTCGATGAGGTCGCCGATGCGGGTCTCGCCGTCCTCGCCGATGGTGGAGTCCAGGCTGATCGGCTGGCGGCTGGTGCGCAGCAGCTCGCGGACCTGCTCGGGGCTCTTGTCGAGCTCGACGGCCAGTTCCTCGGGGGTGGGCTCGCGGCCCAGCCGCTGGTGCATGTCGCGCTCGACGCGACTCAGCTTGCTGAGCATCTCCAGCACGTGCACCGGCAGCCGGATGGTGCGGGCCGAGTCGGCGAAGCCGCGCTGGATGGCCTGGCGGATCCACCACATGGCGTAGGTGGAGAACTTGTAGCCCTTGGAGTAGTCGAACTTCTCCACGGCGCGGATCAGCCCGAGGTTGCCCTCCTGGACGACGTCCAGCAGCGACAGGCCGCGGTCGGAGTACTTCTTGGCGACCGACACCACGAGCCGGAGGTTGGCCTCCAGCATGTGGGCCTTGGCGCGGCGGCCGTCGGCGGCCACCCACTCGAGGTCGGCGCGCAGCGCCGGGCTCAGCTCCTCGTTCTCGAGCTTGTGCTCGGCGTACAGCCCGGCCTCGATCCGCTTGGCGAGGTCGACCTCCTGCTCGGCGGTCAGCAGCTGCCGGCGGCCGATCGCCTTCAGGTAGGTGTGGACCGAGTCGCCCATGGTGGTCGACTGGTCGTCCAGGTCGGCCGGGGCGTCGGCGGCACTGTCGGCGGCACTGTCGGCGGCTTCGACCTCGGTGACGTCGAACGCCTCGTCGGCGGTGCCGTCGCCGTCGCGGGCGGCCTTGCCGGCGTCCGCCTTGGCGGCGGTCTTGGCGGTGGCCTTCGGGCGCGCCCGTCCGGCGGTGGTCTTCTTCGCGGTCCGCTTGCGGGCGGGGGAGGGGACGTCCGCTCCGGCGGGGTGGTCGGCCGGGTGCTCGGCGGCGCGGCCCTCGGCGCGCGCGGCCGCCGGTACGGCGGCCTTGCGGCCGGTGTCGGTGTCGCCGGCGAGGCTGATGCCGGCCTCGGAGAGCTCGCGCAGGATCGAGCGGCCCTGGGCGGGGCTGATGCCGGCCGATTCGAAGGCCCCCCGGACCTCGTCGAGCGACAGGCGCCCTTGGGCGCGGCCACGCTTCAGGAGGTCGTCGAGTGCCGGGCTCGTCGCCCCTGTGAGCGGGGTCTCTGCGGCGGTTCGCGGCATGGGGACGCCCCCCTCCCTTCGGTGGTGTGAATGCGGCGCGGATTGTCGTTCGCTGGTGGCGCGCGCATCTATCGGAACGTCGCGGGGCCGGGTTCTTGTTCCCGGCGCCCCGGATCGGCGCCCTCACCGCGGAGCGGGAGGGTGCCCCGGACAGAGCTTCGTGCCCGGCGCGGGCCGTCTCACACCGGCGGCCCGCCCCAGACGAACCTTACTACGTAAAGGCATCGGGCGGTGCGACCCCCATCATTCCGGGCGCTTCGGTCGCAATGTCCGACCATAACGCGCGACGACCCGTTCGCGCAGCTCAGGATCGTCCCGGGGGACCGGCTCGAGGAACACCTCGTCGATCTCGGCGTGCGCCTCCCGCAGCTCGCGCGCCATCCGGACGCACGCGCGCTCGAGATCGGCGGAGGTGATCGCGTCGCGGAAGTCCAGCCGCGCGCACACCAGCACCCGGTCCGCGCCGACGGTCATCGTGACGATGTCGACGAGCCACTCCACCTCGGGCGCCGCGGTGAGCCGGGCGCGGACGTCGGCGACCAGCCGGGGGTCGGCCTGGTTGCCGATCAGCAGGTCGAGGTTGATGCGGCCGAGGACGAGCGCGACGACGGTCAGCAGCACGCCGATCAGCACCGAGCCGACGCCGTCCCAGACCGCCGAGCCGGTGAGGTGGTGCAGGCCGAGGCCGCCGAACGCCAGCAGCAGGCCGATCAGGGCGGCGGAGTCCTCCAGCAGGACGCTGATCGCGGGCGGATCGTCGGTGCGGCGGATGTACGCCGCGACCGACAGGCCCTCGCCGCGGGCGGCGTCGCGGACCTGCCGGAGGGCCTGCTGCCACGACACGGCCTCGAGCGCGAAGGAGACGCCGAGGACGGCGTACCCGACGAGCGGGTCGGCCTCCTCGGCGGTGTGCCCGGTGAGCGTCTGCACGCCCTGGTAGAACGCGAACAGCGCGCCCATCCCGAAGATCGCGACGGCGACCAGGAGCGTCCAGATGTAGCGCTCCATGCCGTAGCCGAGGGGGTGGCGCCGGTCGGCGGGACGGCCGCTGCGGCGCAGCCCCACCATCAGCAGGACCTCGTTGAAGGTGTCGGCGACCGAGTGCGCGGCCTCGGCGGCCAGCGACGCCGATCCGGTGAGCAGCGCCGCGACGATCTTGGCGATGGCGATCCCGAGGTTGGCCAGGAAGGCCAGCGCGACGGTCAGCCCGCTCTCCCCGGCCTTCCCCGGGTCCTGATGATCGGCCATGCCGGTCGTCTTCCCCCGGCGTCCAGGGGCCATGCGCCCGGCGACACGGCGCTCAGGGCGCGTGCGCTCCCGCGTCGCGGAGGCGGGCGCGGTCGGGTTTGCCGGACGGCAGCAGCGGGATCCGGTCGCGCAGCTCGAGCTCGTGCGGCGCCGCGTGGGCGGGCATCGTCGTGCGGACGAACGCGCGCAGCTCGTCCAGCGAGGGCGGATCGCCCGCGGCGGGGACGGCGACGGCGGTGACGCGCTCGCCCCACTCGGGATCGGGACGCCCGACGACCACGACGTCGCGGATCTTCGGGTGGCGGGCCAGCGCCGCGGCGACCTCTCCGGCGACGACCTTCTCGCCGCCGGTGTTGATGACGTCGTCGACGCGGCCGCGGACGCGCAACCGCCCGTCCGGGTCGATCGCGCCGAGGTCGCCGGTGACGAACCAGTCGCCGTCGCGGGCGGCGGCGGTCAGGTCGGGGCGGAGTCGGTAGCCGGTGAACAGTGACGGCCCGGCGAGGCGGATGCGGCCGTCGGCGGCGAGGCCGACGCGGACGCCGTCCAGGGGGGTGCCGTCGTAGACGCAGCCGCCGCAGGTCTCGCTCATCCCGTAGGTGGTGAACACGCGGGCGCCGCGGTCGCGGGCGGCGGCGAGCAGGCCGGGCGGGGCGGCGGCGCCGCCGAGCACGACGGCGCCGAACTTGGCCAGGTCGGTGCCGGCGTCGGCGAGGCGGCGCAGCTGGGTCGGGACGAGCGCGACGTGCGCGCCGGGCGGGGCGGCTGCGGCGAGGTCGAGGGGGTCGAATCTCGGCATGATGACCGGTTCGGTGCCGGCGACGAGGGCGCGGACCAGGACCTGGATTCCGGCGATGTGGCTGGTGGGCAGGCAGCACAGCCAGCGGTCGCCGGGCGCGGCGCCGATGCGGGCGAGGGTTCCGGCGCCCGAGTGGCGCAGGGCGGCGGCGGACAGCTCGGTGAACTTGGGGGTGCCGGTGGAGCCGGAGGTGGCGATGAGGACGGCGGTGCCGTCGGCGACGGGCTCGCTGCGGCCCGCGTGCGGCGCGACGCCTTCGGCGGTCTCGACGGCGTGCGGGGCGAGGGCGTCCAGCATGGCGGCGAGGGCGGGGGCGGGCAGGTCGGGGGAGAGTGGGCAGATCGCGGGGCCGGTGCCGTCGAGGGCGGCGGTGAGGGCGGCGAACAGGCGGGGGCCGGGCGGGAGAACGACGGCGTGCAGGCGGCGATCCATGATCTCATCAGGGTAGACGACCCCGCTGAACGTGTTCGAATCGGCGGCCGGTTGAATGGATGCGCCCCCGACGGAGAGGTGGATTGAGGACACATGGTCTCGGAGCTGTTCGACGCGGACGCCTGGCGTGAGGTCGAGGGATTCGACTTCACCGACATCACCTACCACCGGGCGGTGGAGCACGGGACGGTGCGGGTGGCGTTCAACCGGCCGGAGGTGCGCAACGCGTTCCGCCCGCACACGGTGGACGAGCTGTACCGGGCGCTGGACCACGCGCGGATGTCGAGCGACGTGGGGTGCGTCCTGCTGACGGGGAACGGGCCGTCGCCGCGGGACGGCGGGTGGGCGTTCTGCTCGGGCGGCGACCAGCGGATCCGGGGCAAGGACGGCTACAAGTACGCCGAGGGGGAGACCTCGGACACGATCGACCCGGCGCGGGCGGGGCGGCTGCACATCCTGGAGGTGCAGCGGCTGATCCGCATGATGGGCAAGGTCGTGATCTGCGTGGTGCCGGGGTGGGCCGCGGGCGGCGGGCACAGCCTGCACGTGGTGTGCGACCTGACGCTCGCGAGCCGGGAGCACGCCCGGTTCAAGCAGACGGACGCGGACGTGGCCAGCTTCGACGGCGGGTTCGGTTCGGCGTACCTGGCGCGGCAGGTCGGGCAGAAGTTCGCGCGGGAGATCTTCTTCCTGGGCGACGAGTACGACGCGGAGGCCGCGCACCGGATGGGGATGGTGAACGCGGTCGTCCCGCACGCGGAGCTGGAGGCGACGGCGCTGGAGTGGGCGCGCAAGGTCAACGGCAAGAGCCCGACGGCGCAGCGGATGCTGAAGTTCGCGTTCAACCTGATCGACGACGGTCTGGTGGGGCAGCAGGTGTTCGCGGGCGAGGCGACGCGGCTGGCGTACGGGACGGACGAGGCGGCCGAGGGGCGGGACTCGTTCCTGGAGAAGCGCGACCCCGACTGGTCGCGCTTCCCGTGGTACTACTAAACGGTCGTACGGACGGCGTGGTCTGCAATAGCGTGATTCGGCGGACAGTCTGGGGGTTCAGCGGGTGCGGGTCTACTCCATCCCGATGCGGGCGCGGTTCCGCGGCATCACGCGCCGGGAGGGCGCCCTGATCCAGGGGCCGGCCGGGTGGGGGGAGTTCTCGCCGTTCGCCGAGTACGGACCGGCCGAGTCCGCCCGCTGGCTGGCGGCGGCGCGGGAGGCCGCGGATGAGGGGTGGCCCGCGCCGGTGCGCGACCGGGTCCCGGTGAACGCGACGATCCCGGCGGTGGACGCCGTCCAGGCGCACGCGATGGCGTCCGCGGCGGCCGAGTCGGGGTGCCGGACCGCGAAGGTGAAGGTGGCCGAGCGGGGTCAGGTCGACGCCGACGATCTCGAGCGGGTCGAGGCCGTCCGGTCCGCGCTGGGGCCGGACGGGCGGATCCGGGTGGACGCCAACGGCGGCTGGGACGTCGAGCACGCGGCCCGGATGATCCGGTCGCTGGACCGGTGGGAGCTGGAGTACGCCGAGCAGCCGTGCGCGACGCTGGAGGAGCTGGCGGAGGTGCGGCGGCGGGTGGACGTGCCGATCGCGGCGGACGAGTCGATCCGGCGGGCGGAGGATCCGCTGAAGGTGCGGGCGGCGGGCGCCGCGGACGTGGCGGTGCTGAAGGTGCAGCCGCTCGGCGGGGTCCGGGCGGCGCTGCGGGTCGCGGAGGCGTGCGGGCTGCCGGTGGTGGTGTCGAGCGCGGTGGAGACGTCGGTGGGGCTGGCGGCGGGGGTGGCGTTGGCGGCGGCGCTGCCGGAGCTGCCGTACGCGTGCGGGCTGGGCACGCTGTCGCTGCTGGAGGGGGACGTGGTGGACGATCCGCTGCGGCCGTCCGGCGGGGCGATCGCGGTGCGGCGCCCGGTGGTGGACGAGGCGGCGCTGGCCCGGTACGAGGCGCCCGCGGACGGGTGGCGGCGGCGTGCCGAGGAGGCCGGGGCCCTGCTGGGGGGTGGGGCGTGAATCCGGCGACCGCGCTGGCGACCGTCCTGGTGGACGAGCTGCTGCGCTGCGGGATGACCGACGCGGTGCTGGCGCCGGGGTCGCGGTCGGCGCCGCTGGCGCTGGCGATGCACGCGGCGGAGAAGGCGGGCCGGCTGCGGCTGCACGTGCGGATCGACGAGCGGTCGGCGTCGTTCCTGGGGCTGGGGCTGGCGAAGCGGTCGGGCCGTCCGGTGGCGCTGGTGTGCACGTCGGGGACGGCGGCGGCGAACTTCCATCCGGCGGTGATCGAGGCGCACCAGTCGGGCGTGCCGCTGATCGTGATCACCGCGGACCGTCCGCCGGAGCTGCGGGACACGGGCGCGAACCAGACGATCGACCAGGTGAAGCTGTACGGGACGGCGGTGCGGTGGAGCACCGAGATCGGCGCGCCGGAGAACCGCCCGGGGATGGTGGCGTACTGGCGGTCGCTGGTGAGCCGGGCGTGGGGGCTGGCGCAGGCGCCGGTCCGGGGGCCGGTGCATCTGAACGCGGCGTTCCGGGAGCCGCTGATCCCGGACGGGGACGAGTCGTGGTGCGAGCCCCTCGACGGCGACGCGTCGGGCGCGTGGACGAAGGTGCGGGCGGCGACGCCGGGTTCGGTGCTGCACGTGCCGCCGACGCGGCGCGGGGTGCTGGTCGTCGGGGACGGCGCGGTGAACGTCAAGCGGTACGTGGCGGCGGCGTCGATGGCGGGCTGGCCGGTGCTGTCGGAGCCGAACGGCAACGCGCGGTACGGGGATCACGCGCTGACGTCGTACCACTTCCTGCTGGGGATTCCGGAGTTCGTGGAGCGGCACCGCCCGGAGGTGGTGGTGACGCTGGGCAAGCCGGGGCTGTCGCGGCCGCTGCTGTCGCTGCTGCGGCGCGCCGAGGAGCACATCGTGCTGGCGCCCGATCTGGCGCACTGGCCGGATCCGGTGCGGTCGGCGACGCAGGTGGCGCCGGAGGTGGAGATCCCGGTGGTGTCGGGCGACGACGCGTGGCTGAAGTCGTGGCGGTCCGCCGACCGGGCGGCGGCCGCGGCGGTGGACGCGGTGCTGGACGCCGTCCCGGAGGTGAACGAGCCGCGGCTGGCGCGGGATCTGGTGGCGGCGCTGCCGGGCGGTTCGCTGCTGTTCGCGGCGGCGAGCATGCCGATCCGGGATCTGGACCAGGTGATGCGGCCGCGGCGCGGGATCCGGGTGATGGCGAGCCGGGGCGCGTCGGGCATCGACGGGCTGATCTCGACGGCGATGGGGGCGGCGCTGGCGCACGCGGGCCGCTCGTACGCGCTGCTGGGCGATCTGGCGTTCCTGCACGACCAGAACGGGCTGGTGGTGGGGCCGCGCGATCCGCGTCCGGATCTGGCGATCGTGGTGGTGAACAACCAGGGCGGGGGGATCTTCTCGCTGCTGCCGCAGGCGGCGTTGCAGGATCCGTTCGAGCGGGTGTTCGGCACGCCGCACCGGGTCGATGTGGAGTCGCTCGCCGCGGCGCACGGCGTCCCGTACCGGCGGCTGGAGGCGGCCGCGGACCTGCCGAAGGCGATCACGGGGGACGGGCTGCGGATCGTGGAGGCCCGCACCGACCGGGACGCGAACGCGGTCCTGCACGGGCAGATGCGGAAGGCGGCGTTCGCGGCCGTCCGCGAGGTCCTCGAGATCTAGGGGTCGTCGGCACGGCGTCTCCGCAGGCCAGGGGTGCTGCGGGCAGGATGCTGGGGTGGACGCCTCGATCATGCTTTTCACGCGGGACCTGCGGGTCCGGGACAATCCGGCGCTGGCGCACGCGTGCCGGGCCGGGCGCGTGGTGCCGCTGTTCGTCCTGGACGACGCGATCCTGGGCGGCCGGCTCGCCGCGCCGAACCGGGTCCGGTTCCTGCTGGACGCGCTGCGCTGCCTGCGCGGGTCGCTGCGGGAGCTGGGCGGGGACCTGGTGGTGCGGCGCGGCGACCCGGCCGCGCACGTGGCGCGGCTGGCCGAGCGGACGGGCGCCGGCGCGGTGGCGCTCGCCGACGACCGGTCGGCGTTCGCGGCGCGGCGGCTGGCGGCGCTGCGCGGGCTGCCGCTCGAGGTGTCGGTCCACCCGGGCGTGACGGTCGTCCCGCCGGGGGAGCTGACGCCCGCGGGCGGCGACCACTACCGGGTGTTCACGCCGTACCTGCGGGTCTGGGAGCGGGCGCCGCGCCGTCCCGTCGCGCCGGTGCCCGAGGCCGTCCGGGTGCCGGCGGGCGTCGACCCGGGGCCGCTGCCGCCGCTGGACGCGCTGACGGCCGGGCCCTTCTCCCCGGACCTGCCCGAGGGCGGGGAGCGGGCGGGGCGTCGCCGCCTGGAGGCGTGGCTGCGGCGCGACGCCGCGGCCTACGACGACGTCCGCGACGACCTGGCCGCCGACCGCACGTCCCGGCTGAGCCCGTACCTGCGGTTCGGGTGCGTGTCGCCGCTGGAGCTGGAGCACGTCGCGGGGGAGGGGTTCCGGCGGCAGCTCGCGTGGCGGGACTTCCACCACCAGGTCGCGGCCGCGTTCCCCGACCTGCCCCGCCGCGACTACCGTCCGCGGGGGCACCGGTGGAACCGCGACCGGGACGCGCTGGACGCGTGGCGGGAGGGGACGACCGGGGTGCCGATCGTCGACGCGGGGATGCGGCAGCTGCGCCGCGAGGGGTTCATGCACAACCGCGCCCGCATGATCACCGCGTCGTTCCTCACCCGGAACCTGCGGATCGACTGGCGGGAGGGTCTGGCGCACTTCGACGCCTGGCTGCTCGACGGGGACGTCGCCGACGACGCGGGGAACTGGCAGTGGGTCGCGGGGACCGGCAACGACACGCGGCCGAACCGGACGCTGAGCCCGCTGCGGCAGGCGTCCCGGTTCGACCCCGCGGGCGACTACGTCCGCGCGTACGTCCCGGAGCTGGCGGCGGTGCGGGGCCGGGACGTCCACCGGCCGTGGCGGCTGCCGGAGGAGCGGCGCCGGGCCCTGGGCTACCCGCCGCCCATCGTCGACCTGGACTGATGGCCGAATCGCCCGCGAGGGCCGCTAGCATCGGATCGCTCCCCTCCCCGGTTGGTGATCTTGTCTGGAACGTCCTCGGCGGCGCGCCGTGTGATCGCGGTCGTGGTCTGCGTGCAGCTGTCCGCGGCCCTCGGTTACTGGGCGGTGATGAGCCATCTGGTCGCGCACCTGCGCGACGACGTGGGGCTGCTCGCCGGGACGATCGCGCTGGTGCTCGGGCTGCGCGTGGCGGTGCAGTACGCGCTGTTCCTGCCGCTCGGGGCGCTGGTCGACCGGCTGGGGCCCCGGCGGGCCGGGATGCTGGCGGGCGTTCTGCGGACGGTGGCGCTCCTGCTGCTGGGGGCCGCCGGCGACGTGCGGGTCCTGCTCGCCGCGGCGCTGCTGCTGGCGGTCGGCGGGGCACTGCTGCATCCCGCGGTGCAGTCGCTGCTGGCGGGGCTGCCGCCGGAACGGCGTCCCCGGGGGTTCGCGCTGAACGTGGTGTCGGGCCAGATCGCCGCGGTCGCGGGCCCGCCGGCCGGGCTGCTGCTGCTCGGCGGCGGATTCGCGTTCGTGACGGCGGTCGCCGCGGCGGCGTGGGCGGTCGCGGCCGTCCTGTTCGCCCTGCTGGGCCGTGACCACCCGACCGGGCGGCCCGAGGCGGGCCCCGCCCGTTCGCTGGCGCGCGGTGTCGCGGACGTCGTCGCCGATCGCGCGTTCCTGCGGTTCTGCGTCGTCGCCGCCCCCACCACGCTGCTCGCCACGCAGGCGGTGACGGTGGTCCCGCTGAGCGTCGCCGGTTCCGGCCCGGCGACGCTGTTCTTCTGCGCGTCGGCCGCCGTCACCGCGGGCGTCCAGCCGTTCGTGGCCGGGCGGGCCGAGCGCCCCTGGGTGCTGCGCGGCGGGCTGTTCTGCGCGGGCGCGAGCTACGTGTTCCTGGCCGCGCTGCCCTTCACGGGGGAGTGGCGGACGGCGGCGCTCGTGGCGGCGGCCGCCCTCACCGGCCTCGGCACGGGCCTGGTGGACCCGGGGGCGTTCCAGGCGATCGTCCGCCGCGCCCCGGAAGGGCGGGTCGGCGCCTACAACGGCCTGCTCCGGTTCATGGCGGGAGTGCTCGCGTTCGCGGGCGGCCTGGCGGTGGGGGAGGCGTTCGACGCGGGCGCCGCGACCGCCGCGATGGGGGGACTGGCGGCGCTCGGCTTCCTGTCGGCCGCGGTCCTCCGCCCGCCCGGCCGCCTGCAAGGGGAGGGGAGGGGCCGGCGGGAGCCCGCCGCCGACCCGCCGAAGGCCGTGCCGTCGTCCCCGGACGGACGCTGACCCCGCCGAAGTGGCTCTCCGGTATGACGAGGCCCCCAGGAAATCAAGCCTTCAACTTACTATGTAAAGGCCCCGGGCGGTGCACATCCACCTCAACCTCAAAACTTCACAAACCATCAACAACAAGAACGAGCTCGCCCGCGTCGGTTCGATCGATCAGTTGAGGAGGCGGTCCTGGAGGGCCTGGGTGTCCTCTTCGGTCCAGCCGTGGGCGGTGAGCCAGCCGACCGCGCCGCCGAACTCCTCCTCGAGGCGCGCCAGGACCTTCTCCATGATCGCGGGGTCGGGGCGGTGGGCCTCGGCGGGCAGCCCGTCGAGGTCGGCGGCGTAGGTGTCGGTGGCGCGCAGGCGCGCCAGGACGGCGTCGAGGCGTTCGCCGGTCTGGGCGTAGTCGGCGACGACCGCCTCGCGGGTGACGCCGACGGTCTCCAGCGCCAGCGCGCAGATGACGCCGGTGCGGTCCTTGCCGGCGGCGCAGTGCACGAGGGTGGAGCCGTCCGCGCGGGTCATGACGCGCAGCGCGGCGACGACCGAGTCGGCGCGGTCGCGCAGGTAGCCGAGGTAGTGGGCGGTGGAGCGTTCCTGGGCGGGGAGCGCGGCGGCGGTGGTGTCGGCGGTGACGTCGGTGCGGTGGCCGCCTTCGGGCAGGAGCGGGAGCTGGTGGACGGTGATGGAGGGGACGCGGTTGAGGGGGCCGGGGCCCTCGAGCCGGGTCTCGGTCTCGCTGCGCAGGTCGACGACGTTCTTGAGGGCGTAGTCGTCGCACAGGAGGCGGACGTCGGCGACGCTGAGGTCCTGCAGGTTGTCGGAGCGCAGGACCCGGCCGCGCCGGGTGGTGCGGCCGTCGGCCGTGGGGAGTCCGCCGAGGTCCCGGGCGTTGACCGCGCCGTCGAGTTCGATCCACCGAGTGTCACCGCTCATGACTTGTGACCCTATATGGCCGGTCTGTCGGTTGTTCGGGTCAGGGGGCGGTTCGCACCGCGGGGTAGGGGTGTTCGCACCTCGCCGGCGGTTGCGTATCGGTCGAAGGGACTACTTCCGGGGGTGCGGACCGAGACCTGGGAGCCAGACGCGGGATGGCTCGGCAGCGTGGAGTGGCACCGGCCCGCGGCTACGTAGCGTGTTCGGTATCCGTCGTCTTCCGGAGTCGTCTCTTCGAGCCGTCCTCCCGATTGGAGCGCCCATGCCCGCTGGTCCGTCCACCGTCGTCGCGCCGCCCCCGCCCTCGGCCGCGCCCGTCACCCCGCCGGGGCGGGCGGGCGGGAGCGATTTCGCTCCGCTCGCGCGGCGGGTGCGGGAGAGCGGGCTGCTGGACCGGCGGCCCGCCTACTACGCGCGGGCGATCGCGCTGAACCTGGTCGCGACGGCCGCGGTGTGGGCGGCGATCGCGTGGGCGGGCGCGTCGTGGTGGGCGGTGCTGCTGGGGGTGCCGCTGGCGGTGCTGTCGGCGCGGACGGCGTTCCTGGGGCATGACGCGGGGCACCGGCAGATCGCGCGGACGGCGCGGGGGAACAAGTGGCTGGGGCTGCTGCTGGGGAACCTGCTGCTGGGGATGGGCCACGGCTGGTGGAACGACAAGCACAACCGGCATCACGCGAATCCGAACCACGTCGGGAAGGACCCGGACGTCGGTGAGGGGGTGCTGGCGTGGACCGAGGAGCAGGCGGCGCGGCAGCGCGGTCCGCTGCGGTGGCTGGCGCGGCATCAGGCGGCGCTGTTCTTCCCGCTGCTGACGCTGGAGGGGTTCAACCTGAAGGTGGGCAGCGCGATGTTCCTGCGGGGGCGGTCGCGTCGGGCGCAGCTGCTGGAGGGCGGTCTGCTGCTGATGCATGTGGCGGGGTATCTGGCGCTGGCGTTCACGTTGCTGTCGCCGGGGAAGGCCGTGGTGCTGATCCTGGTGCATCACGCGCTGTTCGGTCTGCATCTGGGGTCGGTGTTCGCGCCGAACCACAAGGGGATGGAGATGCCGGAGCCGGGTGCGCGGTGGGGGCATCTGCGTCGGCAGGTGCTGACGTCGCGGAACGTGCGCGGTGGCGTGGTGGTCGACTGGCTGATGGGCGGGTTGAACTACCAGATCGAGCATCATCTGTTCCCGGGGATTCCGCGGTGCAGTCTGCGGCGGGTGCGGCCGCTGGTGATGGAGCACTGTGAGCGGGTGGGGCTGCCATACACCGAGACGGGGCTGGTGGAGTCGTACCGGCAGGCGCTGGGGCACATGCGCGAGGTCGGTGCGGAGCTGCGGGCGGAGTCGGCGCGGCGCTGAGAGCGTCCCCCCCGGGGGGCGTGGGTGTTCGGGGCGCGGGCGGGTGTGCGGGGTCGTATGCTTGCCGGATCATGCCCGAGGGACACACGATTCATCGTCTGGCCGCCGAGCATCAGCGGATGTTCGGCGGCCGTCGCGTTGCCGCCGAGAGCCCGCAGGGGCGGTTCGCCGCGGGTGCGGCGCGCCTGGACGGGCGGGTTCTGGTCGAGGCGGACGCGCACGGTAAGCATCTGCTGGTGCGGTTCGACGATGATGCGGTGTTGCATGTGCATCTGGGGATTTACGGGAAGCTGGTGTTCGGTGGGTTGCCGGTGCCTGCGCCCGTGGGTGCGGTGCGGTTGCGGTTGACGGGGTCTGCGGGGTTCGCGGATCTGCGGGGCCCGAACGCGTGCGAGTTGCTGGAGCCGGGTGAGGTGAAGCGGCTGCGGGATCGGCTGGGCCCGGATCCGTTGCGTGGGGATGCGGATCCCGGTGAGGCGTGGCGGCGGATCTCGCGGAGCCGGGTGCCGGTGGCGGCGTTGTTGATGGATCAGGCGGTGGTGGCGGGTCCGGGGAACATCTACCGTGCGGAGGTGCTGTTCCGGCAGGGGGTGGATCCGATGCTGCCGGGGCGTGCGCTGGGGCGTGAGGTGTGGTCGGCGTTGTGGGCGGATCTGGTGGTGTTGATGGCGGAGGGTGTGCGGACGGGGCGGATCGACACGGTGCGGGCGGAGCACATGCCGGAGGCGATGGGGCGGCCGCCGCGGGTGGATGATCACGGTGGTGAGGTGTACGTGTACCGGCGGGCGGGGTTGCCGTGTCTGGTGTGCGGCGCGGAGGTGCGGTCGTCGGTGCTGGCGGGCCGGAACCTGTTCTGGTGCCCGGGATGCCAGCCCCCGGCGGCGTGAGGCCGGGGTTCGGGTGCCGTTAGCGGCTTCGGGACGGTGATGCCCGGTGCATCCCTGGACGGGGCACCGGGCATCGGTGTCGGGCGGTGTGGTGTTGTGGGGCCGGTTGGGGCGGCCGGTCAGCTTCCGGTGAGGGATTCGTCGTCGGCGGAGGCCGCCGCGTTGCCGCGCGCGGTGGTGACGGGCACGTCGTCGTCGGTCTGGGGCGCGCGGCCCTTGCGCCGGGCGCGTTTGTTGCGCGCGAGGGCGGCGAAGGGTTCGGCGCCGCGGGCCAGGATCGGGCCGGCGACGGCCAGGATCAGGACGTAGGCGGCGGCGAGGGGCCCGAGTTCGGGGTTGATGCCGGCGCTGACGGCCAGGCCCGCGATGACGATGTTGAACTCGCCGCGGGGGACGAGGGCCGCGCCGGCGCGCAGGCGTCCGGTGAGGGTGACGCCGGCGTTGCGGGCGGCGAGCCATCCGCTGCCGAGTTTGGTGGCGATGCCGGCGATGGCGAGGAGCGCGGCGACGAGCAGCACCGGGGGGAGGTCCGCGGGGTCGGTGTGGAGGCCGAAGAAGACGAAGAACACGGCGGCGAAGAGGTCGCGCAGGGGGGCGAGGAGTTTCTGCGCCTGGTGGGCGAGGCTGCCGGACAGGGCGATGCCGACGAGGAACGCGCCGACGGCGGCCGAGACCTGGAGTTGCTGGGCGATTCCGGCGACCAGCATGGTGAGGCCGAGGACCTTCAGGAGCAGGACTTCCTCGTTGGGGCTGTGGACGAAGCGTTCCACGAGCGATCCGAAGCGGAGCGCGATGATGAGGATGACCGTGATGGTCCCGGCGGCGATCGCGAGGGTGATGGAGCCGCTGACGAGTCCGGCGCCGGCGAGCAGGGCGGTGAGGATCGGCAGGTAGACGGCCATCGCGAGGTCTTCGAAGACCAGGATGGACAGGACCGCGGGGGTTTCGCGGTTGCCGAGCCAGCCGAGGTCGCCCATGACCTTGGCGGTGATGCCGGACGAGGTGACGTAGGTGATGCCGCCCATGGCGACGGCGGCGACGGGTCCCCAGCCGAGGAGCAGTGCGGCGATGACGCCGGGGGCGGCGTTGAGGACGAGGTCGGCGAGGCCGACGGGCGCGGATGTGCGCAGGGTGCCGACGAGTTCGTCGGCGGTGTATTCGAGTCCGAGGGTGAACAGCAGGAGGATGACTCCGATTTCGGAGCCGATGGAGATGAAGTCCTCGCTGGTGGTGAGGGGGTAGATGCCGCCGGTGCCGAAGGCGAGGCCGGCGATGAGGTAGAGGGGGATGGGGGAGATGGAGAAGCGGGTGGAGACGGCGCCCAGGAGGCCGAGGGCGAGGATGATGGCGCCGATTTCGATCAGCTGGAGGGTGGAGTGCATACGTCAGCCGTCGGTGAGGATGCGGGCGACGGCGGTGGTGCCTTCGGCGGTGCCGACGACGACGACGGTGTCGCCGGCGGCGAAGGTGAAGTCGGGGGTGGGGCTGGGGACGATGCGGCCCTGGCGGACGACGGCGACGATGGAGGCGCTGGTGCGGGTGCGGGCGCGGGTGTCGCCGAGGGTGCGTCCGTCGTAGGGGGAGCCGGGGGTGATGGGGAGTTGCTCGGTGTTCAGTCCGCCGACCTGGCGTTGGAGTTCGGCGAGGTGTTCCAGGACGCGTCCGGTGCCGAGGAGTTCGGCGATGGCGTTGGCCTCTTCGACGGTGAGGGCGACGGTGGCGATGCAGCTGTCGGGGTCCTCTTTGTCGTAGATGACGAGGTCGCGGCGGCCGGTGCGGTGGGAGATGACGCCGATCTGGCGGCCGCGTGCGGTGGTCATGACGTGCTGGAGGCCGATGCCGGGGAGTTTGGTGCGTTCGAGGTCCACGGTGGTGTGTTCTTTCCGGTTCGGGTGGTGGGGCCGTGGTGTCCGGGGCGGCTGTGGGGGCCTCCGCGGGGTCACGGTCTGCCGTTCGACGCTACCCGGCCGGGGCCGGGGCACGGCCCGTCATGATCGCAGACGTGGGCGGGTGCACGGTACCCGGGGGCGGGGTTGACCTGGGGTTGTGTGGGGTGTGGCGGTGCGGTCAGCCGTGCAGGGCGTGGCGCATGGCACCGAATTTGTGGTCGGCTTCGGCGAGTTCGGCGGCGGGGTCGGAGTCGGCGACGATGCCGCAGCCGGCGAAGAGGCGGGCGCGGGGGCCGTCGAGCTGGGCGCAGCGCAGGGCGATGCCCCATTCGCCGTCGCCGCGGGCGTCGACCCAGCCGACGGGGCCGGCGTAGCGGCCGCGGTCCATGCCCTCGAGTTCGCGGATGAGGTGCATGGCGGTGCCGGTGGGGGTGCCGCAGACGGCGGGGGTGGGGTGGAGGGCGGCGACGACGTCGAGGACGGAGCGGTCGCCGGTGAGCCGGCCGCGGATGGGTGAGGCGAGGTGCAGCAGGTTGGGCAGGCGCAGCAGTTCGGGTTCGGCGGGGACGTGGAGGGTGCTGCAGAGGGGGGCGAGGGCGTCGCGGACCATGTCGGCGGCGTAGCGGTGCTCTTCGCGGTCTTTGGGGGAGGCGGTGAGGCGGGCGGCGCGGGCGGCGTCCTCGGCGGGGTCGTCGGCGCGTGGGGTGGTGCCGGCGAGGACGAGGGATTCGATGTCGCCGCCGGCGCGGCGGATGAGGAGTTCGGGAGTGGCGCCGACCATGCCGTCGCAGGAGAAGGTGTAGCAGCCGGGGAAGCGGTCGGCGAGACGGCGCAGCAGGACGCGGGCGTCGATGGGTTCGGTGGCGTGGGCGTGCAGGTCGCGGGCCAGGACGACTTTGCCGAGGTGTCCGTGGCGGATGCGGGTGACGGCGGCGGCGACGGCGTGTTTCCAGTCGTCGGGGGTGAGGGCGCCGTCGGTCCAGTGGAGGCCGGTGGGGGCGGCCGGGGGGCGGTGGGGTTCGGGGGGCGTGTCGGGGGCGCCGATGGTGGTGAGCCAGGCGCGGCCGTCGCGGCGGCCGAGGACGCGGCGGGGGACGATGAGGGCCGATTCGGGGGAGTCGGGGTCGAAGCCGAAGGCGCCGAAGGCGACGGGGCCGGTGCCGGGGAGGGCGACGGGGTCGTCGATGTCGGCGGCGGCGAACAGGTCGGCGAGGTGCCGTGCGGCGGTGGCGAAGCGGTCGTCGCCGGGGGGCACGGGGATGCGGGCGGCTTCGCCCCAGCCGACGATGCCGTCGCCGTGGCGGACCCAGGCGAGGGCGGTGGGGTGGGGAAGCCGCGCGATGAGGTCGCCCGGGTCGGGGACCGGGACGGTGCGGACGGCGAGACGGTCCGGTGCGGTCACTGCGAGCTTCACGTGAGCCACTGTACGGGAGATTTGAACCCGTTCAAACAGGCGGGTCGGGGGCGCCGGGTGAGGCATCGGCCACACCCGGCGGGCCCGCCACACCCGGCGGGCCCGCCACACCCGGCGGGCCCGCCGCGCCCGCGGGGGCGGCGCGTCCGCAGGGGCGGCGCGTCCCGTGGATGAGCGCATCCCCTGAACGCCGCAAGCTGAACACGGCGCGCCGAACCCGTGAAGGTGGGCGCCGGGAGGCGGCGTCCGGCGGCCGGGCGCCGGTGGCGGGGCCCGGGACGCCGTCGGCCCGGCGCGCGGCGGCGGGAGGCCGCGTTCGCGCGCCGGGCCGGTCCCGGCCGGTGCCGGGACGGGTCGGGCGGACCGTCAGGCGGACCGGTCGCGGCCCGCGCCGGTCAGCCGCCACGCCGCCGGCAGCAGCGCCGCGGCGGCGAGCACCTTCAGGGCGTCGCCGGCCAGGAACGGGACGACCCCGAGGTCCAGCGCGCGGCCGAGGTCGACCCCCAGCGCCGCCATGAGGTAGGGCACCCCGGCCGCGTACATGATCACGGTGCCGGTGAGCATGGTCGCGGCGGTGCGCAGCGGGGTGCGGTCGCCGCCGCGGCCGGCGAGGCGGCCCACGACGGCGGCCGCGACGATGAACCCGATGACGTAGCCGAGGCTGGGGGCGCCCGCGCCGGACGACCCGTCGGTGAACCACGGGACACCGGCGACCCCGGCCAGCAGGTACAGGGCCATGCCCAGCGCCGCGCGGGCGGGGCCGAGCGCGGCGCCGGCCAGCAGGACCGCGAACGTCTGGCCGGTGACCGGGACGGGGGTGCCCGGTACCGGGACGGCGATCTGCGCGGCGATCCCGACGAACACGGCGGAACCGGTGATGAGCGCGGCGTCGCGGGTCAGGGAACCGGGCAGCAGGTCGCCCAGCACGGCGGGGCGCCGCTGGGCGGGGTGGGCGTGAGCTGCGTGGGCAGTAGCCACTGAACCTCCCATAAAGGTGTTGTCCGGTCGAAACTTAGCGAACGGCGTTGGCGCGGTGGACGCCGCGGGCCACAGAAACGACCACCGCCGGTTTGTCGGCTCCGGCCGCGGCGCCTCTCGCGGGCTCGGCACGGCCCCTGCTGCGAGACCTCCGCGGCACCGGGAGTTGCACGAGACTCGGACTCCGGGAACGCGCCCGTCCACGGCCCTGCGCACGGCCCCGGCGAGCGGGGTCCGTGCCCCGCAGTCCGCGGGACGGGACGGGCGGAGAGCGGGTCAGGCGGCGGGGGCGGGATCCCGCGCCAGGTAGACCATGTCGGGCTCCCCGCGCGGCACCTCGACGGGCAGCGTCTCCACCCGCGCGAACGCGTCCCGCAGCCGCGCCTCGAAGCCGGGCGCCGCGCCCGCGCTCCACACCGCGAGCGTCCCGCGCGGCGTCAGCCGGGACGCGAGCAGCGCGAGGCCGGCGGGCCCGTAGAGGCGGGCGTTGCCGGGGGTGACGGTCCAGTCGGGGCCGTTGTCGACGTCCAGGCACAGGGCGTCGTAGCGGCCCGCGGCGGGATCGGCGAGGACGTCGAGCAGGTCGGCGCGTTTGACGGTGACGCGGGGGTCGTCGAGGGCGCCGCGCGACCAGGGCCGCAGCAGCGACCGGTGCCAGCCGATCACGGCGGGCTCGCGTTCGACGACGGTGACGTGCGCGATCTGGGGGAGGGCGAGGGCCTCGGCGAGGGAGAACCCGACGCCGAGCCCGCCGATCAGCATCCGGGCGGGCGCGGCGAGGCCGTCGGCGGCGGCGCGCACCAGCAGCCGCTCGGACGTCCCGCCGCGCGTGTCCATCAGAAAGACACCGTTGCTGATGATCTCGTAGTGGGCGCCGTCGCGGCGCAGCACCAGTTCCCCGCCGATGCCCGCGGCGCGCTCGACCACCTCGGCCGTCATGAGGCCGACCCTACAGGCGCGCGCGCGGAACGGGGGCTGTTCGGGGCGGCGGCGCCGGGATAGCGTGCCGGGCATGCCCGAAGATCCCGCCCCCCGCGGGCTGCTGCCCGGCCGCCGCGTGCTGGTCGTGGGCGCCGGCACCCGCCCCAGCGACGACCCCGACGCCCCGGTCGGCAACGGCCGCGCCATCGCCGTCACCGCCGCCCGGGAGGGCGCCCGCGTCGCCTGCGCCGACATCGACGCCGGTTCCGCGTCCGTCACCTCGGACATGATCGCCGCGGAGGGCGGGGAGGCGTGCGTCATCGCCGCCGACGTCACCGACCCGGCCGCCTGCGACCAGGTCGTGGCGCGGGCCGCGGAGCGGCTCGGCGGGCTGGACGGGGTGGTGTTCAACGCCGGGATCGGCATCGGCTACGGGCTGGGCGGCACCGCCCTGGCCGACTGGGACCGGGTGCTGCACCTGAACCTGCGGGCCCCGTTCCTGGTCGGCAAGGCCGCCATGCCCGCCCTGGACGCCGGCGGCGCGATGGTGTTCGTGGGGTCGCTGGCCGGGACCAAGCCCGGATCCCGGTCGCCGTCCTACGACGCGTCCAAGGCGGGCCTGAACGGCCTGGTGCGGCACATCGCCGCGGAGGGCGCGCCGCGCGGGGTCCGCGCGAACGTGGTGGCGCCCGGGCTGATCGACACGGTGATGGGCCGGGACGCCTCGGCGGGCGACGCGGGCCGCGACCGGGTCGCGGCGCTGATCCCGATGCGGCGGCAGGGCACTGCGTGGGAGGTCGCCGACGTCACGGTGTTCCTGCTGTCGCACCGGTCCGCCTACGTCACCGGCCAGGTCGTGCACGTCGACGGCGGCCTGTCCACCCTCCGCTGACCCGCCGGCCTGCGGCGCCGGTCCGGCTTCGCAAGCGTCAGCGCAGGGCGGCGTAGACGCCCGCCGCGACCGCCCCGTACGCCAGGTGCGGCACCGCGTCCATCAGCCAGTCCGACGCCGACCACGTGCGGGGGTCGGTCAGCCCCAGCGCCGTCATCGGCGCGCTCGAGCCCGCCATCGCCAGGCCCGTCAGCGCCAGCGCCGCCACCGGCAGCGGGACCCGCCGCCGCCCCGCCAGCAGCCCGTAGACCAGCGCGGCGCCCGCGCCGGCCCCGTAGCCCAGCAGGGGTCCCAGGCCCGCCTTGCGGTTCTCGGCGCCGTCCCCGGACCCGAGCCCGACGCCCGCCAGGTCGGCCAACTTCTCCACGCTCTGCTCCGGGGTCCTGCTGGCTGGGCGCGCCCGCACCGCCATGTCCAGATACGTCACCACGTTCAGGGCGCTGGTTCCGGCGGCCCCGGCGACCAGCCCGCGAGTCAACCTGTCCATGACCCGGCGCTACCCGGAACCCGCCGCCCCATCCACCGGCCCGCCCCCACAGCCCCGTGTCCACAGCCCCCGGGCGTCCGCACGTGCGGGGACGGGGCTCACATCAGCGTGAGCTGCCGGGGCCCTTCGGGCTCCTCCGGCCGCCCGTCCCGCCCGCCGCGCCCGTCTCGCCGCCCGTCCTGCCGCGCCTCGGCGTGCCGGTCGTCGCGCGGGGCCGGGCCGCGCCACCCCCCGCCGCCTGCGGGCGGGCGCCGCGCGGTGCCCGCCCGCGCTCCCACCCCGTGGCGTTCGGCCAGTTCCCGGACGCGCCCGGCGATCTCCCGCCGGTACCGTGCGGGCGCGTAGGCGCCGCCCCGGTACAGCCGCGCGTAGGGGACGACCAGGTCCGGATGGTGCTCGCGCAGCCACCCCAGGAACCATTCGCGGGCGCCCGGGCGCAGGTGCAGGACGATGGGCGTGACCGACGTCGCGCCCGCCGCCGCGATCTCCCGCACCGCCGCGTCCAGCCGCGCGGGGGAGTCCGACAGGTAGGGGATCACCGGGCCCATCAGCACCGAGCAGCCCACCCCCGCCTCGTTCAGCGCGGCGCACACCTCCAGCCGCCGCCGCGGCGCCGGGGCGCCCGGCTCGGCCAGCCGCGCCAGCTCGGGATCCGGCGACCCGACCGACACCGCCGTGTCGACCCGGGTGCGGGCGGCGGCGTCGGCCAGCAGCGGCAGGTCCCGCAGGATCAGCGTCCCCTTGGTCAGGATCGAGAACGGGTTCGCCGCGTCCGCGAGGGCGGTGATGATGCCCGGCATCAGCCGGTAGCGGCCCTCGGCCCGCTGGTAGCAGTCGACGTTGGTGCCCATCGCGACCGGCTCGCCCCGCCACCGCGGCGCGGCCAGCTCCGCCCGGACCCGCTCGGCCGCGTTGACCTTCACCACGATCCGGGAGTCGAAGTCGGCGCCGGCGTCCAGGTCCAGGTACTCGTGGGTGCGGCGCGCGAAGCAGTACGTGCAGGCGTGCGAGCAGCCCCGGTAGGGGTTGATCGTCCACCGGAACGGCACCCGCGCCGCGTCCGGCACCCGGTTGATGATCGTCCGGGCGCGCACCTCGTAGAACGTCATGCCGCGGAAGCCGGGCGTGTCGAACGTCCGGGTCACGGCGCGGCGTTCGATCAGCGGCGCGTCCGGCCGTCCGGTGCCGCCGTCGTCGAGCCGCAGATGGTCCCAGCGCACAGCGGCCCCCTCTTCTGCCCTGCCGGGAGCCCGCGCCCCCGCGGGGCGGGCTCCCGGTCGCGGTCGTCCCATGCGGGCGCCGTCGCCGCTGGTCACGGCGGCGGCACCCCCACCAGAATGGAACACCTGTTCGAAGAACGCAACATCGCCGCCGGCCGTGATCGCCGTTATGGACGCAGCACGGCAACGAGTAGGTAACAATGGGCCGCTATGTCATGGCTGAACAGAACCCGGATGGCCGCCGCCGCGTCGCTGGTGTCGGCGGGCGCGCTCGCCGGCTGCGCCCTGACCGCGCTCGGCGACGACGAGCGCGCCGGCGCCCGCGCGCCCGCCGCGGGCGTCCCCGCCGAATGCTCCCGCGTGCCCGCCCCCGACGGCGGGCAGGGCCGCGAGCTGCGCGGCATGTGGATCGCCACCGTCGGCAACATCGACTGGCCCAAGGACCCCGGCGCGTCCGCCGCCGAGCAGAAGAAGCAGTACACCCGCCTGCTCGACCGCGCCGCCGCGATGAACATGAACGCCGTGTTCGTCCAGATCCGCCCCAACTCCGACGCCTTCTACGACTCCCCGCACGAACCCTGGTCCCAGTGGATCACCGGCGAACCCGGCAAGGACCCCGGCTACGACGTCCTCGGCTTCCTGCTGAAGGAGGCCCACGCCCGCAACCTGGAGTTCCACGCCTGGTTCAACCCCTACCGCGTCAGCCGCCAGACCGACCTGAAAAAGCTCGCGCCCGGCAGCCCCGCCCGCGAGAACCCCGAATGGGTCCGCGAGTACGGCGACGGCCTGTGGTACGACCCGGGCATCCCCGAGGTCCGCGACCTGGTCACCGCGTCCGTCCTGGACGTGGTGAACAGGTACGACATCGACGCCGTCCACTTCGACGACTACTTCTACCCCTACCCCGAGGACGGCGCGTTCCCCGACGAGGCCACCCACCGCGCCCACGGCGACGGCCAGGACCTCGGCGACTGGCGCCGCGCCAACGTCAACACCCTCGTGCGGACCGTCTCGGAGAAGATCCACGCCGCCAAGCCGCACGTCCGGTTCGGCATCAGCCCGTTCGGCGTGTGGCGCAACGCCACCACCGACCCCGCCGGGTCCGACACCCGCGCCCTGCAGAGCTACGACGACGTCTACGCCGACACCCGCACCTGGATCAAGGAAGGCTGGGTCGACTACGTCACCCCCCAGCTGTACTGGCCGATCGGGGACCCCGCCGCCGACTACGCCGAACTCGTCGGCTGGTGGTCCGAGCAGGTCGAGGGCACCGACGTCCGCCTCTACATCGGGCAGGGCGCCTACCGCGTCGGGCAGGGCGGCGCCTGGGACGACCCCGCCGAGCTCACCCGGCACCTGTCCCTCAACGACGAGCACCCCGAAGTCGACGGCGACGTCTACTTCAGCGCCTCCGACCTGATGGACAACACCGACGGCTTCGCCACCCGCCTCCGCGAGAAGCACTACACCCGCCCCGCCATCCCGCCCGTCGTCGCACCCAACGGCGAGGACGAGGAAGGCGAGGGGGACGGCGCGCCCGCGCCCGCGCCCGCGCACGGCGTCACCGCCCGGCCCCACGCCGACGGCGTCGAGGTCCGCTGGAAGCCCTCGCCCGACGCCGCCTCCCACGCGGTGTACCGGGTGGACGGCGAAGGCGACGAATGCGCCGCCGTCGACCCCGACCGGCTCATCGCCGACGTCCGCGGCGGCGGGATCATCGACCCCGCCGCCGAACCCGGCCGCACCTACACCTACTACGTCACCGCCGTCGACCGGTACCACCGCGAGAGCCCGCCCGCGCGCGGCGCAACGGCCGCCGCCCCGGAAGGCTAATGATCATGATCTGTGGGGAAGAACCAGTCACTTGACCGGCCGCCCCCCGGAGGTATGAGCATGGCGCTGTCGATGGAGGAGCAGCGGATCCTCACCCAGATCGAGGTCCGCCTGAGCGAGGACGACCCGCGGCTGGCCCATCGGCTCGCACGGCTCGGCGACCGCCGTCCCGGCCGCCGCGTCCGGGTCATCGCCGCCGCGTCCGTCGCCGTCCTGGCGATCATCGCCGCGATCGCGATCGGCGTGGCGACCGCCATCACCTGACGGCACGTCCCCGGCGAACCAAGAAACCGGCAGACGAGAAAACCGCAGCAGCGAAAAAGCGCCGTGGCCCCGGCGGGACCGGAATCCCGCCGGGGCCACGGCGTCGAGGCCGGTGTGGTGGTCGCCTCGCGGCGAAAGGCACAACGAAGCTCCGGCCCGGCCCGCGAAGGGACCGGCGGTATTCCTCGAAGGCGATGGGTAGAGCCCGGGGGACACATGCCACACCGACGCCACCCACCCTAACGGCAACCGGGCACTGCTCATTCCACCCGCCCCCCCGGGCCCGGCGTGTCACCGCTCACCCGCCGCCGCTCTCACCGCCCGACACCACTGCCCTCACCGCGCGGTGACGGTTGCGTGCACGGGTGCACCGCGCCCGTCCCGCCCGCGTCCATGAAAGTGACGGACGCCGACGACCACGGCGGAACGGACCATCCCGGCACCGACCGGGCACCGCGCGGTGAGGAGAACGACCAGTGGACACAGCGGGGGACACCACCGGAACCACGGCCGACATCGGGAACGCCGGAGGGCCCGCGCCCGTCCTCCCGGACGCGCGCGCGGCCGCCTGGGACCTGCCGGCCCGGCCCCGCGCCGCCGCCGAGGCGCGCGCCCTGACCGCCGGCGCCCTGCACGACTGGCGGGTCGCCGACCCCGACGACGCCGACGACATCGTCCTCATCGTCGACGAACTCGTCACCAACGCCGTCCTGCACGGCGCCGGCCCCATCCGCCTCCGCCTGCGCCTGCACGGCCGCCGCCTCCACGGCGAGGTCACCGACGGCCGCACCACCGCACCGCCGCCCCCGCCCGCCGACGTCCCCATCTGGGACGAGGCCGGACGCGGCCTGCTCCTGGTCGCCGCCCTCGCCACCGAATACGGCATCCGCCCCGGCACCAACGGCGACACCGAACAAGACGGGGGCGGTGGGGGCGGGAAGACCGTCTGGTTCAGCCGGCTGCTCACCCCTGGCGACGGGCACCGCCCCGCCGCCCGCCCCTGACCCGCCCGACCCGGCGGCCCCGCCCGGCCCGGCCCGGCGCGGCCGTCAGGGGCGCAGCGGGCAGCGCTCCACCGCCCACACCCGCCCGTCCGGCGCCGCGCCCTCGGCCAGCCGGTCCAGATGCCACTCCACATGAGCCAGCGGCCCCCGCGGCCCCGCCAGCAGCTCCGCCAGCGGACGCGGCTCGCCCGGCGGCCCGTACGGGCGCGGATCCGGCAGCTCCCCCTCCCACAGCGCGTCATCGCACCCCGCCGCCCAGTGCGCCACCCCCTCCAGCACCTCCTGCAGATCCCGCAGCACCTCCACCAGCGACCGCGGCGCCATCGCGTCCTGGATCATCCGCTCCCGCGCCGCGTACGTCGTCGCCCGCCCGAACCCCCGCGCAAACGGCGGACGGCGGCCCTCCAGCACCGGCTCGGCGCCCGTCGCCGCCGCCCGCACCGCGGCCGCCTGCCACCGCGTCCACTCCGCCAGATGCCCCGCCGCCGCCCGCAGCGCCGCCGCGCCCTCCCGGCCGTCCCGGACACCCGCCGCCTCCTCCCGCAGCCGGCCCCGCACCCGCTCCACCCGCTCCAGCGTCCACGCCCGCGCCCCGCCCGGCCCCCGCCGCCGGTCCGGCGCGGACGGCGGACGCGGCAACGGCACCCGCAGCGCCGCCAGCAACTCCTCCAGCTCCCGCACCCGCGCGCCCCGCCCCGCCAGATACGCCGCGCCGATCCGGTCCAGCCGGAACCGCCGCGGCCCCTCCCGCGTCAAGCACCACCCCACCAGGTACTCCCCGTAGGGGGCCGCCACCAGCCCCGACGCCTCCACGTCCCGCAGCGTCCGCGTCCCCGCCCGGTCGGTGTAGGCCAGCCGCACCACCCGCCGCGTCCGCACCGCCTCGGCGAGCGTGTCGCGCACCGGCCCCGTCAGCGACTCCGCCTCGCCCACCACCGGCCGCGCCGGCTCCTCCAGCACATGACCGCCGCCCGGCCCCGCCCGCACCGGCAGCCCCCCGGCCGCCAGCAGCTTCAGATCCCGCCGCACCGTCCGCTCACCGACCCCGAGCCGCTCCGCCAGCTCCCGCGGCCGCAGCGGCTCCGGGGCCGCCCCGCGGAGCTCGGCGACCAGCAGCAGCAACCGATCTGCGCGTTCCACGCCCTCCATGGTCACCCGCCGCGCCCGCTTCATGCGCTGACGCGACCGCCTCAATCCCCGCACCCGCGCCCGAACTCCGCGTTGCCGCCGTCCCCGTGCGCCCCGCGGCACGGCCCGTCCCCCACGAACCCCCAGGCCACGGCGGCAGGGGACACCGGCGCGGTTCGCTGCCCGAAGGGGTACCGCACCGGCCCCCGGTATTCGCGGGTGACCGGACGCGCGTCGCCGTCCACCCGGCACGGACGGGCGGGCGGTGGCGGGGCCGCCGCGCGCAGATCGAGGCCGCTTCCGTACGGGTGCCGCCCACAGCAGCCGCTCCGAGGGCCGCCGCGGCGGGCGCACCGCGTAACGGCCCCGTCCGCGGGCACCCGTCCCGTAGTGGCGGGGCCGCGGACGAGCCGGTGCGCGAGCGCCTGCGGGACGGGCGGTCGTTCGTGTGGAACGGCGGGGCGGCCCGATCCCGCCGGGACCGGGCCGCACGTGCCGTTACCGCGGGCGGGTCAGCGGCCCGACAGCTCCGCCGCCAGGCCCGCGAAGTCCGACGCCGTCAGCGACAGCGTCTCCTCGTCCAGCGCCTGCGTCTCCTCCGCGCTGCCCATCCGCCGCGTCGCGGCCCGGTCCAGATACGCCTCCACCAGCCGCGCGCCCGTCAGCCGGCCCCGCGGCCGCAGCCCGCCGATCTCCCGGTCGACCACCGCCCACGCGTCCGCGCCCAGCCGCAGCGACCGCTCCTGCGCCAGCAGCCCCACCAGCGCCGCCCGCGCCCGCGGCTCGGCCAGATCCGGCAGCCGCACCGCGCGCAGATCCGTCACCAGCTCCGGCGACGCCGCCGACAGCTCACCGACCCGGTCCGGGCCGCACGTGCCCAGCAGCGCCGTGTCGTTCACGCCCTCCAGCCGCGTCCGGTACAGCACCGTCGCGTACGCCGGGCCCTGCTCCTCGTCCAGGATCAGCGCGTCCAGCCCGTCCAGCAGCAGGACGTGCCCGGCGTGCTCCTCCAGCGCCGCCCGCAGCCCCTCCGGGCCACGTTCGCGCAGGTCCTCGGCGTGCACCGAGCGGACCTCCCCGCTGGAGGCCTCCACCTCCGCCAGCGCCCGCGCGACCATCCGCGCCAGCCGCCGCTGCCCGCTGGACGGCCCCCCGATCAGCAGCAAAGCCGGCGCCGACGCGCTCGACACCTGCTGCCCGCGCAGCCGCCGCGCCCACTTGCCGCGCCGCCGCACCTCGGTGACGACCCGCTCGATGTCGTCGGCGCCGCACAGGAACCGGATCCCGTACGCCTCGGCGATCTGCGCGCCCTGGTCGGGCGCGGGCGCCGGAGGCATCGGCGGCGGCGGGGCCGGCACCGGCGCGGGCGGCGGCGGCAGCTCCCCGCCCGCCTCGCGCTCGGCGTCGCGCGCCCAGTCCGGCACCGGAGGCGGCGGGGGATCCCCCGGCGCCGGGTCGGGCGGCGCCGCGGCCGCGCCCGGCCACGCCGGTCCCGGGTCGAGCTGGGTGCGGAACCCGCCGGAGTCCAGCTGCGTGCGGGGCTCGCCCGGCCACTGAGGTTCGGGCCCGGCGCCGGCGTCGGGCGCCGCCGCCACCGGCTCGGCCTGCGGCCACGCCGGAGGCGGCGGCTCCGGCGGCGCCACCGGAGCGGCCGGAACCGGCTCCGCGGCGGGCGCCGGGGCGGGAACCGGCGGCGCGGGCGCGGGGGCGGGGGAGATGGGGGGCGCCGCCGGAGGCTCGACCGGCGCGGCCGCCGGCGGCGGCCCCGACGGCTCCCGCTGCGGCTCCGGGACCGGCGCGACCGGCTCGTCCCCGCCCGCCGCGGCCCGCTCCGCCGCCATGTGCGCGCGCGCCGCCTTGATGATGTCCCACGCCGACAGCTCGTCGGTCGACGGCGGGCTGTGCATCGCCGGGGACGTCAGCTCCGCCGCGGCCGCCTGCGGCACCGCGAACCCCGTCGCCGGCGGATGCACCTGCGCCAGCCGGCACCACGTCAGCCCCAGCGTGTAGGTCGTCGCCAGCAGCGACGCCAGCAGATCGGCGTCGTCGGTCCGCAGCGCCTCCGGCAGCCGCCCGTCCCGCGGCCACAGCGCCCGCCCCGGATGCGCCGGATCGGTCAGGACGGCCTGCGCCGTGCGGGCGCCGTCGGGGTCCAGCCACCGCTGCAGCGCCGGCAGCGCGCCCGGCGCCGCCTGCAGGTCCGCCGCCAGCACCGCCACCCCCGCGCGGCGCACCTCGTCATGGGCGCGGCCGCCCGCCGACGGCCGCCGCGGGCCGGTGATCTGCGCGACGATCTGCTGCAGGTCGTACAGGCCCAGCCGCAGGAACTCGCCCGGCGAGGTGTCGCGGACCATCGGGGTGGCGAACTCGGCCGGGCAGCGCCGCCGCCACTCCTGCAGGATCGCCTCCGGCCCGTACCGGACGGTCGCCATGTCCTGGTTCACCATCCGCAGCGACGCCGCCGTCACCGCCGCCAGCGCGTCCGCGCCCGGACGGAACCGCGGATCGGCCTGCAGCCCCGCCGCGACCTCGTACATCACCCGCGCGATGTGCGCGGCGCCGCCGCCGTCGCCCGCGCCGAGCCGGTGCACGTAGTAGCCGGCGAGCGTCCCGAAGTCCGGCGGCATCATCCAGTGCAGCCGCTCGGCCGGGGTCGTCAGGAACGGGATGAACGACTCGATCAGCGGATGCTCGGTCAGCACCACCGGCGACCCCGCGCACCACAGCAGCGCACCCCACGCGGCCGCGATCGTGGACGGCGTCCCCGGCTGGAACATCGGATCGCGCTGCACGAACTGCGCCGGGTTCACCGCCAGCGCCGTCGTGATCGCCTGCGAGACGCGCGCCACGACCGAGGTGTCGGGCACCGGCCCGAGGAACCCCAGCGGCGCGACCCGCCCCGCCGCCAGATCGGGGCCCGTCGGGAACAGCTGCGGCGGCAGCGGCGGCGTCCCCGCCCCGCGCGGCGCCGGAACCGCCACCGCCCGGTCGGCCGGATCGGCCGGCGGCGGGCACGGATGCCACGCCCCGTCCAGCCCGCACCGGTACCAGCGGCCCCACGCCCCGTACAGCCACCACTCGCCCGCGCCCCACAGCATCCGCGCCGCGATCTGCGCGGCGCGCTCGGCGGGCGGCGCCGTCTGCCACCACGGGGACGCCACCAGCTCCCGCACGTTGCCCTCGACCGAGGCGAACAGATCCCCGCCCGGCCCGCTCCCGGTTCCGCCGGGCTGCGCCCCGGCCCCCTGCCAGCTCACCCGGCGCATAGTAGTCCTCCCCGGGCGATCCGCCGTCATCGCGACGTCCCGCCCCGCGGCCGGGAACCGCGGGACGGGACGGCCGTCACCCGCCGTTCACCGCGTGCAGCTCCTCCAGCACCGCCCTCACCTGCGAAGGCATCTCCCGCTTGCCCGTGCCCGCCGGGTCGATGAACACATGCCGCACCTCCCCGTCGGCGAGGAGCCGCTCGCCCACCCGGAACTCCGGACGCACCACCAGGCTCGTCACCCCCACATGCGCCACCGGCATCCGCACCTCCAGCAGCTCGTCGAACCGCGCGCCCTCACGGAACCGGATCCGCGCCTCCGCCACCACCAGGTCGTAGCCGTCGCGCACCATCGCGCCCGGGTCGCCGATCAGCTCCCGCCACATCTCCGTCAACGCCACGTCGTAGAAGAACAGGTAGTGCCCGTTGAACACCACGCCCTGCTGGTCGCACTCGCTGTACCGGACCCGCAGCCGGTGAGTGAAGATCTCGCCCATGGCGCCCATCCTCCCGCAAACCCCCCGCGCGCCCGGCCGAAGGCGGAGCCCGGCCGACGCCGCTGCTCGAGGGCGTCCCTCGGGGCGGTGGCGGCTGCTGAAGTCTCGGCAAAGGTTGCCTCCACGGAGGGTGCGGGCACGCGATCACGGCACCCTCCCGCGGTTAGCGTGCGGACATGCCCGACCCGCCCGGCGACCGGCCCGAGGACGCACCGGCCGGCGGCCCCGCAGGCGCGCCCGGCGTCCCCGGCGCACCCCGCACGCCCGGGCACGGCGCGGCGAACTCCGTCCCGGAAGGGTCCGGGGCGACGGTGGGGGTGCCCGAGGACACCGTTCCGCCCGCCGTTCCCCCGAACGGGTACGCGGACGGCGCAGGGGCCGGGGAACCGCGGCGGATGCCGCCGTGGCTGCCCAAGGCGTTCGTGCTCGCCGGGGCGATCACCCTGGCGTTCGTCGCCGGGCTGTGGATCGTCGAACGGCTCCGCGAGCTGCTGGTGCTGCTGCTCACCTCGCTGTTCCTGGCGTTCGCGATCGAACCCGCCGTCAACTGGCTCGCCCGGCGCGGCTGGCGGCGCGGCGCCGGCACCGGGCTGATGTTCCTCGTCATCGCGGCGTGCCTCGCCGGGTTCCTCGGTGGCATCGGGTCGCTGCTGGCCACCCAGACCAGCAACCTCATCGACGAGTTCCCCGGCTACGTCACCGGCGTCATCGACTGGATCAACGGCACCTTCGGCACCGAGCTGTCGCGCGAGACGCTGTTCCAGCGGCTGCCCACCGTCACCCAGCAGCTGTCGGGGCAGCTGTCGGCGCTCGCGGGCAACGTGTGGGTCATCGGCGCCACCGCCTTCGAAGTGGTCTTCAAGGCGTTCGCGGTGCTGCTGTTCACGTTCTACCTGTCGGCCGAGGGCCCGCAGTTCCGCCGCACCGTCTGCTCGGTGCTGCCGCCGCACCGGCAGCGGCAGGTCCTGACCGCCTGGGAGATCGCCGTCGAAAAGACCGGCGGCTACATCTACTCCCGCGCCCTGCTCGCCCTGGTCTCCGGCGTCGCGCACTACATCGCCATGGCCGGGCTCGGCGTCCCCTACGCCGCGACGCTCGCGCTGTGGGTGGGAGTGCTGTCGCAGTTCATCCCCGTCGTCGGCACCTACCTCGCCGGCGCGGTCCCGGTGCTGGTCGCGCTCACCGCGGCGCCCAGCACCGCGCTGTGGATGCTGCTGTTCATCGTCGGCTACCAGCAGCTCGAGAACTACCTGCTGCAGCCCCGCATCACCGCCAGCACCATGGCCATGCACCCCGCAGTCGCGTTCGGGCTCGTGCTGGCCGGCGCCGCCGTCGTCGGGCCCCTCGGGGTGCTGCTCGCGCTGCCGCTCGGCGCCAGCGTCCAGGCGTTCGCCGGCGCCTACATCCGCCGCTACGACATCGAGGAGCATCCCCTCACCGAACCGCCCGCCCGCCGCGGGATCAGGTTCCGCCGCCGCGGCCGCGGCGACCGTCCCGGCGAGGGGCCCGGCGAGGGGCCCGGCGGCGGATCCGGGGGAGGGGCCGGACCGCGGGACGGGTGAGGCCGGTCAGGCGCGCGCGGCGCCGATCGAGTTCATCAGCGCCGGCCACACGAACTTGCTCTCCCGCACCCACGCCGGCCAGTTGTGCCGCCCGTCGCCGTAGATGTGCGCGGTGTGGGGGATCTTCAGCTCGTCGAGGCGCTTCTTGAACTCCTTGTTGTTGGCGCCGATCACGATCTCGCTCAGCAGGCCGATGTCCCACGGCGCCACGTTCGGGTCGCCCGGGCCGGGCCGGCCCGTGGTCCCGGAGGAGAAGAACAGCCCGGTGCCGCGCAGCTTCGGCGCGAGGGTGTGCGGGTCGTGGGCCTTCCAATTCGCGTCGTCGGCCCACGGGATGCCCCAGATCGCGAACGGGTCCTGCCCGTTGCCGGCGTTGGTGAACATCAGCATCGCCGGGATGCCCGGCTGCCGCATCGACAGCACGCCGCTCAGCGACGCCACGTAGCTGAACATCCCCGGGTGGCGGGCCGCGTAGGACACCGCGCCCGCGCCGCCGGAGGAGTTGCCGATCGCGGCGCGCCGCGCGCCCCCGCGGTAGTTCCGCTCGATCAGCTGCCGCACCTCGGCGGTGTGGAACGTCTCCCACTTCGGCGTGCTGCCCTTGCCGTAGTTGTACCAGTCGGCGTACGAGCCGTCCTCGCCCTCCGGCATGACCACGATGACGTCGTAGGCGCGGGCCCACGCCTCGATGTCGGTGTTGCGGGTCCAGGAGGTGTAGTCGTCCTGCCCGCCGTGGAACGCGTACAGCACCGGCCAGGTGCGGGCGGCGCCGCGGGTCCAGTTCTCCGGCAGCAGCACGCGGGCCTTGACGCGCTTGCCCAGCGAGGGCGAGTCGATGGTGATGTCGACGTCGTTGCCGTCCAGGCCGGTCTCGGCGACGATCCGCGCGCCGGTGTCGGCGCGGACGGGCCCGTCGGCGGCCGCGGTGCCCGCGCCGGCCGCGCCGATCCCCACGACGAGGACCGCGACGAGGGCCCCGGACGTCGCCGGGCGGCTCCCGCGGGCCGGGCGTGACTGGCTGCGGACGGACGGCGTCATCGACTCACCTCGCGCAACGGGCGCCGCCCCCGGACGGGCCGCGCGGCTTCCGCCGAGTGTCCTCGCCCCCCGCTAAATGATCTACAAGGCGCCGTAATAAGAAAATCATGGAGCACTGTTGAGAAGTGAGTCATTCCCGGCGCCGGGAGTGTCGTGATAGTGCGCCGGAGCCACGTTCCCGGCCGGGGGCGCGTGGCATGGGTCACAGCCGCCCGCCCGCCCATTGACCGTAAGCAACCGATTACTCGAGCATGGGGGCCGGATCCGGCGAGGAGGACGCGGCGATGACCACCCGGCAGGACGGCGGGACGATCGGCGAGATCGACCCCCGCGACATCGACCTGAGCGACCTGCGCTTCTGGGGCCGCCCCCTGGACGAGCGCGCCGCCGCGTTCGCCGCGCTGCGCGCCCGCGGCGCCCCCTCGTTCTTCGCCGACCCGCCCGTCCCGTTCACCGGCCGCGGCGGCGGCTACTGGGCCCTGGTCTCGCACGCCGACGTCACCGAGGCGTCCCGCAACCCGCAGATCTTCTCCAGCGAGCCGAACGCCACCACCGTCATCGACTCGCCCGGCTTCCTCGACCGCTACGTCAACTCCATGATCAACATGGACGACCCGCGGCACGCCAAGATCCGCCGGGTGGTGTCGCGCGCGTTCAGCCCCCGGATGCTCGCCAAGACCGAGGACGACATCGCCGCCCGCGCCGCCCGGATCGTCGACGAGCTCATCGCCGCCCGCGCGTCCCGCCCCGCCGACGAACCCCTCGACTTCGTCGAGCACGCCGCCGTCCGCCTCCCCGTCGAGGTCATCTGCGACATGCTCGGCATCCCCGCGGACCTCTACCCCCGGGTCGTGCGGCTGACCAACATCGTGCTCGGCAACTCCGACCCCGAGTACACCGGCATCACCCCCGACATGGGACGGCTGCGCACCGGCCTCGGCCTCGCCAAGGTCGCCCTCGCCGGCCGCGACCTGCACCGCCTCGCCGCCCGGCTCGGCCGCGAGCGCGCCGCCGAACCCACCGGCGACCTCACCTCCGCCCTCGTCAACGCCAACATCGACGGGGAGAAGCTCACCGCCCGCGAGTTCGGCACCTTCTTCCTGCTGCTCGTCGTCGCCGGCAACGAGACCACCCGCACCGCCCTCGCGCACGGCCTGCAGCTGCTCACCGACAACCCCGGCCAGCGCGACCTGCTCCTGGACGACTTCGACGGCCGCATCGGCGGCGCCGTCGAGGAGATCGTCCGCTACTCCACGCCCGTCATCTGCTTCCGCCGCAACCTCACCCGCGACCACGTCATGAACGGCCACGCCTTCAGCGAGGGCGACAAGGTCATGCTGTTCTACAACTCCGCCAACCGCGACGAGACCGTCTTCACCGACCCCGACGTCTTCGACATCACCCGCTCCCCGAACCCCCACGTCGGCTTCGGGGGACCGGGACCCCACTTCTGCCTCGGCGCCAACCTCGCCCGCCGCGAGATCACCGTCATGTTCCGCGAGCTGTTCACCCGGCTCCCCGACCTGCGCGCCGCCGGGGAGCCCGACCGGCTGATGTCCAGCCTCATCAACGGCTACAAGCGGCTGCCCTGCACCTTCACCGCCCCCTGACCGCGCCCCCGAGCACGCCACCGCCCGCCGGTCACGCGCCCGCCTCCGCGCCCGCCGCGTCCGGGGCGTCCGCCGCGAGCAGCGCCGCCAGCTCCCGCGGCCGCGAGAACATCGGCCAGTGCCCCGTCGGCAGCGACCGGTGCGTCCAGCCCGGCCCCGCCATCATCGCGAACACCGGATGGCCGCCCTCCGCCATCGCCCGCACCGCCTCCAGCGGGATCGACGTCGCGATCAGCGTCCGCGGCGTCTCCGGCAGCGGATCGGGACGCTCCAGCGGCTGCGTCACCGTCCCGAACGGCTGCGGCGTGCCGCGCTCGCGCAACGCCGCCAGATGCTCCTCCGTCAGCCCCGCCAGATCACCCGCGTCCTCCCCGGAACCCTCGCCCGGCGCGAACGGCGGCACCGGCAGCAGCCACCCCCCGCCGTCCTCGGCCGCCCGCCGCTCCAGCTCCGCACGCGCCTCCGGCTCGTGGAAGTCGATGTTCGCCATCCCCGACGGCATCGGCCCGGTGTCGACGTAGACGATCCGCGCGACCCGCTCGGGGATCCGGTCCGCCGCGCCCGTCACCGCCATCGCCCCGCCGCTGTGCGCCACCAGCACCACCCGCTCCTCGGCGCCGCGCCGCGCCGCGTCCTTCACCGCGCCCTCGACCGCCGCGACGACGTCGGCGACGTGGGTGTCCACGTTCACCTCCGGCGTCGCCTCGCCCGCCCGCTCCGCCAGGCCCGTCGGCGTCACCGGCACCGCCTCGTGACCCGCCGCGCGCAGCTCCGCCGCGACCTCGTCCCACGCCCACCCGCCCAGCCAGAACCCCGGCACCAGCACGAACGTCGCCATATCCGTTTTCCTCCCTCATCGGTACGGCACCAGGCTACGGTGAATACCGGACAGACCCCGCCCGGATATCGTGAGTGTCCCGTGTCACATCCCGAACACCCGACGACCCGCCTGCTGGCCATGCTCGAGCTGCTGCAGGCCCACCACCGCCTCGGCGGCCGCGACCTCGCCCGCCGCCTCGGCGTGGACGAGCGCACCGTCCGCCGCTACGCGGCCCGGCTCGGCGAACTCGGCGTCCCCGTCACCGCCGAACGCGGCCGCCACGGCGGCTACCGGCTCATGCCCGGATACAAGCTGCCGCCGCTGATGCTCACCGACGACGAGGCCGCCGCCGTCGTCCTCGGCCTGCTCGCCGGACGCCGCCTCGGGCTGCCCGGCCACGCCACCGAGAGCGCCCTCGCCAAAGTGCAGCGCGTCCTGCCCGCCGCGCTGCGCGACCACGTCCAGGCCCTCCGCGACACCCTCGGGTTCACCTTCGCCGCCCGCGACGCCGCCGCCCCCGACACCGGCGCCGTCCTCACCCTCGCCGGCGCCGCCCGGCGGCGGCACCGCGTCCGCCTGCGCTACCGGTCCTGGCGCGGCGACGAAACCGAACGCGACCTCGACCCCTACGGGCTGGTGTTCCACTCCGGACGCTGGTACGTCACCGGGCACGACCACCGCAGCGGCCAGACCCGCACCTTCCGCGTCGACCGCGTCGCGTCCGCCGAACCGCGCCCCGAACGGTTCGAACCGCCCGGCGACGTCGACCCCGTCGCGCACGTCACCCGCTCCCTGGCCGCCGTCCCCTACGCCCACGAGATCGAAGTGCTGCTGGAGACGACCCTCGCCGAGGCGCGCCGCTTCTTCCCGCCGTCGGTCGCCGAACTCACCGGCCGCGACGGCGCCGTCGTCCTCACCGCCCGCGCCGAACGCCTCGACGGCGCCGCGCGGATGCTCGCCGGGCTCGGCGCGCCGTTCGTCGTCCGCCGCCCCGACGCGCTGCGCGACCACGTCCGCGACCTCGCCCGCCGCCTGGACGAGCAGGCCCGCCGCCACCCGTGACCCCCGCGCCCGCCCGGCGCGGGGGAGAGGTCAGCCGTCGGTGAGGGGAGCGCGGCGCTCCCACTCCTCCCGCAGCATCGCGTACACGACCTCGTCGGTCCACTCGCCCTTGACCATCTCGTTCTGCACCAGACGCGCCTCGCGCCGCATCCCCAGCCGCTCCAGCACCCGCGCCGACGCGACGTTGCGGCCGTCCAGCCGCCCCACCACCCGGTGCAGGTCCAGCCCCTCGAACCCCAGCCGCAGCACCACCTCGGCCGCCTCCGTCGCGAACCCCCGCCCGTGGAACGCCGGGTTGAAGATGTAGCCGATCTCGCCCTGCCGGTGCTCCCGGCTGCGCCACTGCAGGTTGACCTCGCCCATCAGGTCGCCCGTCTCCCGCAGCACCACCGCCAGCACCAGCCAGTCGCCCTCCCGCTCGACGGTGGCCGCCGTCATCTTCTCCTTCAGGAACGACCTGGACTCCTCCAGGTTCCGCGGCTCCCAGTACAGGAAGCGCGCCACCTCGGGCAGCGACTGGTACGCGTACAGCCCTTCCAGATCGTCCTCGCGGAAGGGACGCAGGGTGAGTCGCTCGGTCTCGATGGGGAAAGCGGGACGCAGCACGCGAAGATCCTATTCAGGGGGTTAGGGGTTAGGCGACCCGTTTCACACCGACGAGTCAGGACGGTCCGGGCCCCGGTCGTGCCCGCCGCCCGCCTCCCGGCGCCCCACGCCGGTCGCGCGGCGGTCCTCCTCGTCGAACGCGCGCGTGTCGCGGAACTCCACGTAGGGCTCCTCACCGGCGGACGCCCCGGCCTGGATGGCGCGGCCCCGCTCCAGCTCGGCGTTCAGCTCCGCGCCCAGCAGGATCGCCAGGTTGCTGATCCACAGCCACACCAGGAACACGATCACGCCGGCGAGGCTGCCGTAGGTCTTGTTGTAGTTGGAGAAACCCGCCACGTACAGGGCGAACAGGCCCGACGCCGCCAGCCACACCAGCACCGCCACGACACCGCCCGGCGTCACCCACCGGAACCTGCGCCGCACGTTCGGCGCCGCCCAGTACAGCATCGAGAACAGCAGGCTGATCACCACCAGCAGCACCGGCCACTTGGCGATCTGCCACGCCGTCACCGCCGCCGACCCCAGCCCCAGCATGTCCCCGACCTCGCGCGCCAGCGGCCCCGACACCACCACCGCGACCGCCGACGCCGCCAGCACCACCAGCGTCAGCACCGTGATCCCGATCCGCAGCGGCACCATCTTCCAGAACGGGCGGCCCTCCGGCACGTCGTACACGACGTTGGACGCCCGCATGAACGCCCCGACGTACCCCGACGCCGACCACACCGCGGCCGCCAGGCCCACGAGCGCGATGATGCCCGCGCCCCCGGAGCCCTGCAGCTGCCGGATCGCGCTGATCAGCAGGTCCTTCACCGCGCCGGGCGCCATCCCGCCCAGCTCGGAGATCAGGTCGTCGGTGGTCGACCGGCCCGCCAGCCCGACCAGCGACACCACCACCAGCAGCCCGGGGAAGATCGACAGCACCGCGTAGTAGGTGAGGGCCGCCGCGTAATCCTGCAGGTTGTCGTCCTTGAACTCGCCGATCGTCCGCTTGAACGCCCCGCGCCAGCCCGACGCGGGCATGTCGGTGAGCCCGCCGGGACGGCCACGCTTACCCGGCATCTCAGCGGCGCGTCCAGACCAGCGGCGTCCGCGACCGGGTCCGCCGCGCACCGGTGAGACGCGCCACGGGCGTCCACTTCGTCCGGCCCGCGCCCGTCCGCCGCACCTTGATCGGGGCCCGCTGCATCCGCCGCGTCCGCACCCGCACCGCGGGCGCCCGGCGCCGCCGCAGCCACACCGTCAGCAGCGCCGCCGCGGCCCCCGCCGCGCCCGCCGCCGCGCCGCCCTGCCGCGCCCGCGCCGCGCCCCGCGGCGACGTCGCGGCCGCGCGCGCCGACGACGCCCGCGACGACGCCGCCTGCCGCGCCGACCCCACCGCGTCCATGGCGCGGGTCCGGGCCTGGTCGACGCGCTCGCGCGCCATCGCCTTCACATCGGCCTTGGCCGCCAGCGCCTCCACGGTCTCGCCGAGGTCGTGCCGGGCCCGGTCGACCTCCTGCCGCAACTCCTCGGTACCGGCCCCGGCGCCGTGCCTGCTCATCGGTGCGCCCTCTCCTTCAGTTCCGCGACGGTCTGCCGCGCCTCCTCCGCCGCCCGCTCGGGCATGGCGGGCGTCGCCCGCCGGGTCTGGCCGCGCCCCATCAGCGCGAGCACCCCGGCGACCAGCAGCAGCGCGCCGCCCACGATCAGCGCCGCCGCCCACACCGGCAGCACCAGCGCGATCGCCGCGATCGCCGCCGCCAGCAGCGCCCCGACCCCGTACAGCGCGACCAGGCCCGCGCCGCCGAACAGCCCGGCGCCCGTCCCGGCGTGCTTGCCCTTGTCCTTCAGTTCGGCGACGGCCAGGCGCAGCTCCGCGCGCATCAGGTCCGAGACCTGCTGGGTCGCCTGCCGGACGAGCTCGCCGGTGCCCGGCTCGTGCCGCCCGGTCTCCACCCGCCCGGTCGCGCGCCCGGCCGCCTGCCCGTCCCCGTGAACGGTGGCGCCGGCCGCGCCGCCTCTGCCGTCCTGCGCCGGCCGCATGATCGTCATCGCTTCCGGCTCCCTCCCGCGTCAGTGGTTACGAAGCGCGGTAGAGGCGTTCCCCCTGCGCCGGACCTAAACGCGCAACCCCAGCGGCCGTCGGCGGGACGGGCTCAGCCGCGGCCCACGAACGACGGCATCGCCGTCGCCATCACCGTCATGAACTGCACGTTCGCCTCCGGCGGCAGCCCCGCCATGTACAGGACGGCCTCCGCGACGTGCCCGGCGTCCATCACCGGCTCCGCCCGCACCGACCCGTCCGCCTGCAGCGCGCCGGCCGCGAACCCGCCCGTCATCTCCGTCGCCGCGTTGCCCACGTCGATCTGCCCGCACGCGATCCCGTACGGCCGCCCCTCCAGCGACAGCGACTTGGTCAGCCCCGTCACCGCGTGCTTGCTCGCGGTGTAGGCCACCGACCGGGGCCGCGGCGTGTGCGCCGCCAGCGACCCGTTGTTGACGATGCGCCCGCCCCGCGGGTCCTGCTCCTTCATCATCCGGAACGCCGCCCGAGCGCACAGGAACGCGCCCGTCAGGTTGGTGTCGACGACGCGGCGCCACTCGTCGAGACCGAAGTCCTCGACCGGCGCGGGCTCCCCGAACACCCCGGCGTTGTTGAACAGCAGGTCCAGCCGCCCCCACCGGTCGGCGACCGCCCCGAACAGCGCCTCGACCGACGCCGGGTCGGCGACGTCGGCGGCGACGGCCAGCGCCCGGCCGCCGGCGTCCCGCGACCGCCGCGCCGTCTCCTCCAGCCGGGCCGCGCGCCGTCCCGCCAGCGCGACGCGCCATCCCGCGTCCAGCAGCGCCGCCGCGACCGCCGCGCCGATTCCCGAACCGGCCCCGGTCACCAGCGCGACCCGCCCGTCCCGTCCGTTCCCGTCACCCGCGGCATCGTTCACTGCACGACCATCCCGTCCGCCACGGCCGCCTGTCAAAGCGACCTCCGGGCCGGTCGCGGATCAGGCCGTGCTCAGCCAGTCGACGCGGTGGCCCTCGGTCGGGTCGGGCGTCTCCCACCGGCGGACGAGCCGGTCGATCACCGCGTCCGGGACGGGCGCGGCGCGGCCCCGGTTGCGGCCCCGCAGCACCTCCGGCGGCGCCTCCAGCGCCACCACCTCGACCCGCCCCCGGTACCCGGCGACCAGGCCCGTGCACAGCTCGCGCTGCTGCCGCGACACGTTCGTGGCGTTCCACACGAACGACCGCCCGGCCCGCAGGTGCCCGCGCGCCAGCTCGTGCGCGGCCGCCGCCACCGCCCGCTGGTCCCCGGCGGGCGACACGCCCATCTCCGTGCGCAGCCGGTCCAGGCTCACCACCGGCACGTCCGGGCGGTTCGCCGCGATCCAGGTGTCCTTGCCGGCGCCGGGCAGCCCCGACAGGATCGTCGCGGTCAGCCGCGTGTCGTCGTAAGCGGCGTAGCCGGGGTCGCGGTCCGGCTTGCGGAAGTACCAGAACCGGGCGTGGTCGGACGGGAACGCGCGCGGCCCGTCCAGGCAGTCCTGCTCGGCGCAGTACTCCCCGTACAGGCCGACGTTGTCGAGCAGCTCCTCGGTGTCGGGGCAGATCCGGCCGAGGATGTCGGCCGACGCCAGCAGCACCAGGTCGTCGTTGCGGGCCAGCAGGCTCACCCGGAACGCGATCCGCTGCAGGTCCGGCCGCTCCAGCGCCCAGAACGGCACCTGGTGGTGCCGGATCAGCGCGGCCACGTGCTCGCGCCACGCGACCGGCGCGCCCATCTCCCACAGGATCCGCCGCACCATCAGGTCGCCGCGCCGCGAATGCCCGCGCGCGGTGATGCGCCCGTCGTCCTCGGTGCGGGTGCAGTACGGCTTCGCCACGTCGTGCATCAGGACCGTCGCGAACAGCCGCACCCGCTCGTCCGCCGGGCGCGCCCGCCACCCCGGCAGCTCCGCCAGCGCCTCGCACGCCATCCGCGTGTGCACCTCGACGTCGCCCTCACCGTGGTAGACGGCGTCCTGCGGCACGCCCGCCATGTCGCGCACCCACGCGAACGCGTCCCGGATCTCCGGCCACGGCACCTCCCAGTTCGGCGGCGCCGGGCACAGCTCAGCGAACACCCGCATACAGCACCCCCGGGTCGGCGAGTCCGTTGGCGACGATCGGACGCTCCCGCCAGTGCGTCCCCGAGTCCAGGATGGCCGTCAGGAAGCTAGCCCGGACCCACTTGAACCGGTCGACGGTCCGGCCGTCCTCCTCCACCTTCAGGTAGAGGCCCTCCATCTCCTCGGCGCCGTCGGTCTCCTTCTCCACCTGGGCGGGATCGGCGCCGCCCGCCTCCGCCGCCGCGCGCAGTGCGTCCCGCCAGCGCGGCGTCCGGCACTTGGACGGCCCGACGAGCGCCGTCAGCTCCGCCAGGTCGCCGACGGGCCCCTCGTGCAGGACCGGGACCTGCACCACCGGCGTCCCCGCCAGCAGCTCCCGGCGCCGCGCCGTCGACAGGAACGTCCCGTCGGCGGTGTCGAGGACGTCGAACTCGCAGAAGTAGTGGGGGAGCGCGTCGTAGAAGACGGTGTGCTTGGCGTACAGCCACTCGCCGTACATGACGTACCGGTCGCGCAGCCGCTCCCACAGCACGTGCTGGACCGACGCCGCCCACGCCTTCAGCGGCCCGAACTGCCGTTCCCGGGGGCCGCCGGTCAGGTAGTGCCCGCGGCTCTGCAGCCGCAGCTCCCCGCCGGCGGTGAAGCTGACGCCGGCGTTGGCGCCGTCCAGCTTCTCCTCCACCACCAGGAAACGCCCGGCGACCTCCCGGAACGGCGCCGCCGCCAGGTCGTGGTCGCCCGGCTGCAGCCGGGATCCCTCGATATGCCGGGTGCGGGGGTACTTGCGGAGCATGCGGACCGTTCTAACGAACGGCGCCCCGCGTGCCAACCGGTTTTCCCCCGGACGGCCGGTCAGCCGGGGTGGACGCGGGCGAGCGCGCCGGTTTCCAGCGCCACCCACAGGGCCCCGTCGGGCCCGGCGGCGATGCCGTGCGGTTCGCAGCCCGGCGTCGGCAGCGGGTGCTCCTCGACGGCGCCGTCCACGGTCACGCGGCCCACGTGCGCGGTGCCCCACTCGGTGAACCACAGGGCGCCGTCCGGGCCCGGCGTGATCGCGTGCGGGCGCGCCGCCGGGTCGGGCAGCGCGAACTCGGTGACCCGGCCGTCCGTGGTGATCCGCCCGATCCGGCCCGCGCCGATCTCGGTGAACCACAGCGCCCCGTCGGGGCCCGCGGCGATCCCGACGGGCGCGGCGCCCGCGTGCGGCAGCGGGTGGACGGTCACGTCGCCGGCGGGCGTCGCGCGGCCGATCGCGTCGCCCTGGTTGAGGGTGAACCACAGCGCCCCGTCCGGCCCGGCGGCGATCATCGACGGCATGCCGCCCGGGACGGGCACGGGCACGCGCGTGATCGCGCCGTCCGCGTCGATCCGGCCGAGCTCGCCGGTGTGCATGAGGGTGAACCACAGGGCGCCGTCCGGGCCCGCCGCGATCCCGCAGGGGCCGCCGCCGGGCACCGGACGGCGGTCGACCCGGCCGTCGGCGTCGACGCGGCCGATGCGGTTCCCCTGGAACTCGGTGAACCACAGCGCCCCGTCGGGGCCCGCGGTGATGATCATCGGGTCGCCGTCGAAGGGTTCGGCGGGATACAGGACGGCCCGCTCGCCCGGCGTCACGCGGCCGATCCGGCCGGCGTGCACGAGCGTGAACCACAGGGCGCCGTCCGGGCCCGCGGTGATCGCGTACGGGCCCTCGCCGGGGCCCGACACCTTCAGTTCCTCGATCGTGACGTGCGGCATCTGTCCTCCGGTCGCCGGGCGTGCGACGAGAAGACTAACGCAACTTTTGTTGTGTTAGATTCGCGGCATGAACGCGCGGGAGCCACGGGACGCCGCCGGGCCCGGACGCGTCCGGCCGGGCGGCCGGACGGCCCGCGTCCGCGACGCCGTCCGCGGCGCGACCCTCGCCGAACTCGCCGAGCACGGCTACCGGGGCCTGACGGTCGAGGGCGTCGCCGCCCGCTCCGGAGTCCACAAGACGACCGTCTACCGGCGCTGGGGCGACGCCGACGGGCTCGTCGCCGACGCCCTCGAGATCGCCTCCACCGAACCCTGGCCGATCCCCGACACCGGCACCCTGGACGGCGACCTGCGCGCCCTCGCCCGGCTCGTCCGCGACGGGTTCGCCGACCCGCGGGAGGGCCCGGTCTCCCGCGCGTTCGTGCTGGCCGCCGGGCAGAGCGACGCCGCCGCGCACGCCCTGCACCGGTTCTTCGCGCGCCGCCACGAGCAGTCCGCGGTCGTCGTCGAGCGGGCCGTCGCGCGCGGCGACGTCCCGCCCGGGACGGACGCCGCCGAGGTCGTCCGGATCGCGGTGGCGCCCCTGTACTACCGGCTGTTCGTCACCGGCGAGCCGCCGGACGAGGCGGCCGCCGACCGCGCCGCCGCGGCGGCCTGCGCGGCCGCCCGCGCCGGCGCGCTCGTTCCCTGACCGCGCCCCGCCCGGCGTGCGTTCAGCCGGCGTGCGTTCAGCCGGCGTGCGTTCAGCCGACGTGCGTTCAGCCGACGTGCATGGGCTCGCGGATCTCCCCGGCCTCGTACGCCGACTCCTCGTGCCGGCCCCGGGAGCCCCACTGCTCCTCCATGCGCATCGCGCAGCCCAGCGCGAAGAAGGTCGGCGCCCACTGCCCGACGAAGATGCCCCAGCGGTCCGCCCGCTCCATGCCCGCCGACTCGATCTGCAGCGACCCGGCCCACGCGGCCACCGACAGGCCGATCGAGGCGAACCCCATCGCGTACAGGGCGTTCGACGACAGGCCCATCTTCTGCAGCTGCTTCACCATGATGCTCCGCTCCCTGTGCTCTCTCCGGGTGTTCCGACGGCTCACTTCCCCCTCGGCCCGCGGGTAAGGCAATGCGCGGGCCAAGACACCCCCGGGAGAGCGCAGGGGGAGCGGGAGGGAGCGGGACGTCAGGCGGCCCGGCCCGCGTCCCGCAGGGTGAACCGCTCGCGGGCGTCGCCGCCCAGCCGTCCGGGCGGCAGCGCGCGGCCGTAGGCGACGAGCAGCAGGTCCTGGGCGGAGCCCGTCAGCGGAGTCCCGCTCCCGAACGACCAGTCGAGGTCGTCGGCGCGCAGCTCCACGCCGCCGAGGTCGGCCCCGAAGAACTTCGCCGTCCTGGGCGTGACGTTCTCCAGCAGCGGACGCACGCGCTCGTGCGGCACCCGGCGGTCCAGCCCCAGCGCGACGCTGACGTCCAGCCCGTGGACGACGTCGTGGCCGAGCGCCGCGGTGATCCCGCCGACGGGCGGCTTCCACGGGTGGCGCGCGTTGTCCCGCAGCGCGGCGGCCATCTCGGCGGGCGTCATCGCCGCCGCGTCCCGGCGGGCGAGGCGGTCGGTCATCCGGTGCAGCCCCCGCGCCCTGACCAGCTCGGTCGCCACTTTGGCGAACGAGTACCGGAACCCCATGGACATGTGGGCGGCGACCTCCCGCACCCGCCACCCGCCGCACAGGCTCGGCGCGTCCCAGCTCGCCGCGGGCAGCGCCTCCAGCATCGCCGCCAGCTCCCGCCGCTCCGCCGCGATCTCGTCCCTGATGTCCATCGCACCCTCCCTCTCGATAATCAGATTACTGTAATAATGAGATTATGAGGCTGACGAGGGCGCAGACCAAGGAGCGCAACCGGCGCGCGCTGCTGGACGCCGCCCGCGAGGCGGTGTCGCGGGACGGCCACCGCGCCAGGCTCGAGGACATCGCGCGGCGCGCGGACCTGACCACCGGCGCGGTCTACTCGCTGTTCGGCAGCAAGAACGCCCTGTTCGTCGAGCTGGTCGCCGACGAGCTCGCCCCGTACTACGCCGGGTTCGACGCCGCCGTCCCCGGCGACCTCGACCTCGCCGGGGCCGTCGACGCGTTCGCGCGCCACTACCGCCGGACCTGTGAGGCCCCCGACGCGGTGCGGCAGCTGTCGTTCCAGCTCAGCCTGCAGGACATGGCGCTGCGCGACCCCGACCTGCACGCGCGGTTGGCCGCGTCCGTCCGGGCCCACGAGGAGCGGCTCGCCGCGCTGTTCACCGGCCGCCTGCACGGCCCGCCGCCCGCCGCGGTCACCCCGGCGCAGGCCGGGAGGCTGGCCACCGCCCTGCGCGCGCTGCTCGTCGGCCTGAGCCAGGGCGTGACGTTCGGGCTGGCGCCCGACGCGACCGAGGAGTTCTTCGCCGACGCCGCCCGCGCCTTGGCCGCGCCCGCCGTCCTCGGCCCGCCCTGACGCGCGGACCCCGTCCCCGGGGTCAGTGCAGGCCGCGCTTGCCCGGGGCCCAGAACGGCTTGACCTTGATCGACCGGCGGTCCCAGCCGCGCTCGCGGACCAGGTGGTCGCGGACCAGCTGGCAGGTGCGGGCCTCGCCGGCGACGTAGGCGGCGCCGTCGGCGCCGGGCAGGTCCAGGTCCGCGACCGCCGCCGCCAGCGTCGGCGACGACGCGGCCGGTGCGCCGTGCCGGTGGACGCGCCGCAGCCGGTGCGGGCCCGGCAGCGGCATGTCGTGGTCGGGCGACTCGCTCTCCAGCACCCCGAACACCCGCGCCGACGCGTCCAGCGCCCGCAGCATCGGCCCGAACGCCGCGCTCGCCGTCTCCTCCCCGACGAACACGTAGAACGGCGCCGGACGGGTGGACAGCGAGCCCTGCGGCCACCACAGCGGCACCCGGTCGCCCGGCGCGGCCGTGCGCGCCCACCGCAGGCCGATGCCGTCCCCGTCGTACAGGTGCGCGCGCAGCTCCACGGCGCCCGCGTCCCGGTCGAGGTCCCAGATCGTGTACGTGCGCAGCGTCTCTCCCGGGCGCAGCAGCCCCTGCACCGACCGCGGGTCCATCAGCTCGACCCGGACGTGCTGCCCGGGCGTGTACGGGAAGGCGATCGGCTCGTCGGCCACCAGCCGGATCCGCCGCATCGTCGGCGTCACGTCCCCGGTCTCGGCGACCGTCGCCTCCAGCCGGTACTTCGCGAACACCCCCGCCAGCGGGTTGCGCGTCTTCACGGCCCATCTCCTCCTTAGAGGCTCTAAAACTTCTAGAGGCCCTAAGGAAACATAGGGGCGCTAGGGTGTCAAGGTCGCCGAGAAAGGACGTTCATGGCCGCACAGCACTCCACCCGGCGCGCCAGGCTCCGGGAGGCCACGCTCGCCGAGATCCGGGAGGCCGCTCGCCGCCTGCTGACCACCCGCGGGCCCGCCGCCGTGACGATCAACGCCGTCGCCCGCGAGGTCGGCATGAGCGGCCCCGCCCTGTACCACTACTTCTCCTCGCACGACGAGCTCGTCGCGGCCGTCACCGCCGACTTCTTCCGCGAGCTGACCGCCGTCATGGAGAACGCCCGCGACGCCCGCGCGGACGCCGCGACCGGCGAACGCCTCCTGGCCACCTGCCGCGCCATGCGCGGCTGGGCGGTCGCCCACCCGGCCGAGTTCGGATGGATCTTCGCCGCCGCCGTCCCCTCCGCCCAGTCCGCGCGGCTGCACCCCGACACCCCCCGCAACCGGGCCGCCGACGACTTCGGGATGGTCTTCCTCGGGCAGCTCGAGGACCTGTGGGCCGCCGCGCCCTTCCCCGTCCCCGCGCCGGACGAACTGGACCCGTCCGTCCGCGCGCAGCTGGCCGCCTACGCCGAGGCCCGGGGCCACCGCCTGCCCCCCGAGGCCCTGCACGTCGCCATGACCTGCTGGATCCGGCTGTGGGGCCTGCTGTGCATGGAGGTCCTCAACCAGCTGGACTTCATCTACTCCGACGTCGCCCCGATCTACGAGGCGACCCTCCGCGACCTCGCCGGCATGCTCGGCCTGGAGTACACCCCGCCCGCCTGAACACGCGGGCACCGGCCCGGCGACCCGCACGCACCGGGCATCGCGCACCGAAACGCCGCGCACCCGGGGTAAGCGCCGCCGGTCCGGGTAGCCCCCGGGCCGTGACCACAGTGACCAGAGGCTTCCTGCGCGGCGCCGCGGCCGGCGCCGCCGGCACCACCGCGCTCAACGCGACCACCCACGCCGACATGGCCGTGCGAGGCCGGCCCCCGAGCCGCACCCCGGACGCCGTCGCCGCCGAGCTCGCCGACCGCACCGGCACGCCCGTCCCGGGCGACGACCGCGAACGCGGCGACCGGCTCGAGGCCGCCGGCGCCCTCGGCGGCACCCTCGCCGGCCTCGCCGTGGGCGGCCTGGCCGGAGCCCTGCGCGCAACCGGGGTCCGGCTCCCCTCCGTGATCGGCGGGCCGCTGCTGGGCGCCGCCGCGATGGCCGCCGCCGACCTGCCCGCGGCGCGCCTGGCGATCACCGACCCGCGGCGCTGGAGCCGCGCGGACTGGGCCGCCGACGCGATCCCGCACCTGGCCTACGGCATGACGACCCACGCCACCCTCGCCGCGACGTTCCGCGCCGACGAACGCGACCGCCGCCCCGGCGACCCCGAGCCCGCGCGGCGCCCGTCCCTGCTGCGCGCCGCCGCCCTCGGCGCCGCCACGGGCTGCCGCAGCACCGCGGGACTCACCGCGCTCGCCCTGCGGGCCCACCGCGGCGACCCCGGCCCCGCGCGGCTGCTCGCCCGTCCCGGCGTCCGCGCCGCGCACGTCCTCATGGCCGCCGGCGAGGTCGGCCTCGACAAGCACCCCGCCGTTCCCGACCGCGGCGCGCCGCAGGGCATGATCCCCCGCGTGCTGCTCGCCGCCGCCGCGTCCGGCGCCGCCGCCCGGCGCGACCGCACCGAGTACGGGCCGCCCGCCCTCGTCGCCGCCGCGGCCGCCGCCGGGACCGCCGCCGCGGGCACCCGGCTGCGCACCCTGGCGGCGCGGCGGTTCGGCTCCGACCTGCCCGGCGCCCTCACCGAGGACGCGGCCGCCGCCCTCCTCGCCTGGCTCGGCACCTGCCGCCGGTGACCTGCCGCCGCTGACCGGGGCGAGGCCGACCGGGCGACGGGCTCAGCGGCCGGCCGCGCGGGGCGGGGCCGTGCTGGCGCGCAGGACGACCTCGCCCGCGATCCGCTCGATGCGGCTGCGGCGGCCCGCGGGCTCGCGCAGCGCCAGGCCCATCACCCGCTCGCCCATCTCCCCGAGCGGCAGCGCCACGGTCGTCAGCGGCGGCGTCAGGTCCCCGACGATCGGGATGTCGTCGAACCCGGCCAGCGACACGTCCTCCGGCACCCGCACCCCGCGGTCCCGGAACGCCGTCAGCGCCCCGACCGCCATCACGTCCGTCACCGCGAACACGCACGTCGGACGCTCGCCGCGCGCCAGCAGCTCCGCCGCCGCCGCGTAACCGCCGTCCCGGGTGAACGCGGCCTCGACGATCCGCTCGTCCGGCAGCGGCACCCCCGCGTCGGCCAGCGCCTCCGCGAACCCGGCGAGCCGGTCCGACACCGTCGTCAGCGCGCGCGGCCCGGTCAGCACCGCGAACTCCCGGTGCCCCAGGTCGAGCAGCGCGCGGCCGAGCTCGTAGGCGCCCTCCCGGTTCTGCGGCAGCACCGCGTCGACCTTCAGGCTCCGATGCCGGCTCAGCACCGCGACCCGCCCGCCCGTCCGCTGGTAGGGCTCCAGCTCCGCGCCCAGCGAACGCTCCCACTCGCGGTCCTCGAACCCCGAGCCGATCAGCAGGATCGCGCGGGCCCGCTGAGCGCGCAGCATCGCCACGTACTCGACCTCGCGGGCCGGATCGCGGAACGTGCTGGCCAGCATCACCAGCATCCCGTGCTCGGCGGCCGTGGTCATCACGCCCCGGGCCACCGCGGCGAAATAGGGGTCGCTGACGTCGTGGCAGATCACCCCGACGGACGTGCTGGACGCGCTGGCCAGCGCCTGCGCGTGCGCGTTCGGCGTGTACCGCAGCGACGCCGCCGAGGCCAGCACCCGCTCCCGCAGATCCGTCCGGACCTGCGAGGTCCCGTTCAGCACCCGGGACGCGGTGGCGAGCGAGACCCCGGCCTCCCGCGCGACGTCCTGCAGGGTCACGTACGCGCGATCCGGCGCACGGTCGGACGCACGGTCGCCGGTGCGGGACTCCTCGGCCGCCTCCGTCATCACCGCCCCCTCGCTCCAGCCGACTTCGCGGCGGATCTTCGGCCGACCCTCTTGACCGCGTGGTCGATGGTTCTTACCGTACACCAGAAAGCGCTTTCTGAATGCGCTTTCTGAACAACCGCCCCGGAGGAACCCATGGTGAGTCAGGGCACGACGAGCGCGACCCCGGCGACGGACGCGCCGGGCGTCGTCGAACGCGACCGGCCCGGCGCGGGGGAGCGCTTCGCCGCCGTCGCCGAGCAGACCTGGCGGCCGCTCGCGCTGCTGGTGGCGTGCTTCGCCGCCTGGTGGGCGGTCAGCTCGTTCAAGCTGGTCGCCGAGTACCTGGTGCCCTCGCCCGGCGCCACGTTCGAGGTGCTGGCCGACAAGTGGGGTTACATCTGGCAGCACACCTGGGTCACCACCTACGAGACGCTGCTCGGCTTCGCGATCGCCGTCGCCGTCGGCGTCCTCGCCGCGGTGATCATGGTGTACTCGACGACGGTCGAGCGCACGCTCTACCCGATCCTGCTGTTCGCCCAGGTCATCCCCAAGATCGCGATCGCGCCGCTGTTCGTGGTGTGGATGGGCTTCGGCATCGGCCCGAAGATCGTCGTCGCGGTGCTGATCGCGTTCTTCCCGGTCGTGATCTCCATGGTCGCCGGGCTGAAGTCGGTGGACCCGGAGATGCTGCAGCTGTCGGCCACGATGGGCGCCGGCCCGATGGCCACCTTCCTGAAGATCCGGCTGCCCGCCTCCCTCCCGCACCTGTTCTCCGGCCTCAAGGTCGCGGTCACCCTCGCCGTCACCGGCGCCGTCGTCGGCGAGTTCGTCGGCGCCAACGAGGGACTCGGCTACGTGATCCTGCAGGCCAACGGCAACCTCGACACCCCCATGCTGTTCGCCGGGCTGCTGGTCATGTCCGCCATCGGCGTCGCGCTGTTCGTGGTCGTCGAGGTCGCCGAGCGGCTCCTGCTGCCCTGGCACGCCAGCCGCCGCGACGGCGCCGTCACCACCACCTACTGACCGCCCCCCGCCCGCGCGGCACGGTCCCTGGACCGTTCCGGCGCCGACCACCTCGGCACCACCCCTCGGCACCACCCCCAGGCAAGGGCCGACACCACCCCACCCCGAACACGGAGGGCCGTCCCATGAGACTCCGCACCATCGCCGCAACCCTGCTCGCCCCGCTCGTCGCGCTCACCGGCGCCGCCTGCGGCGGGGACTCCGACCAGGTCACCAGCGCCTCCGGCAAGAAGCTGACCAAGGTGACCCTGACGCTCAACTGGTACCCCTACGGCGAGCACGCGCCGTTCTACTACGGCAAGCAGAAGGGCATCTTCGAAAAGCACGGCATCGCCCTGGAGATCACGGCCGGGCAGGGCTCGCAGAAGACCGTGCAGGCCACCGGTGCCGGGCAGACCGACTTCGGCTGGGCCGACACCCCCGCGCTGCTCGCGGCCGTCGACAAGGGCGTCCCGGTCAAGAGCCTCGGCGTCTACCTGCAGACCACGCCCGCGTCCGTGCAGTCCTTCGCGTCCGCCGGGATCGAGAAGCCCGCCGACCTCAAGGGCAAGACGATCGCCGGCACCGCCGGGGACGCGCTGTCGCGCACCTTCCCGGTGTTCCTGGAGAAGAACGGCATCGACCCCGCCGAGGTCAACGTCCAGAACACCGACCCGGCCGGGAAGATGGCCGCGGTGATGTCGGAGACCGTCGACGGGCTGATGGGCTTCGCCAACGACCAGGGCCCGACGATCCACGAGAAGTCCGGCAAGCCGATGTCCTACCTGCGGTACGCCGACTTCGGGCTGAACTTCTTCTCCAACGGCCTCATGGTCGGCGAGCGCAAGCTCCAGGGCGAGAAGGAACTGGTCGAGAAGATGGTCGCGGCCACGAGCGAGTCCTGGACGGCCGCGTCGTCCGACCCCGCCGGCGCCGTCGCCAGCATGGCCGGCGCGTCGCAGCAGCTGCCGTCCGACAAGGTGCTGACCGAGCAGTTCAAGTCCACCCTCGAGCTGCTGCACACCCCGGCGACCGAGGGCAAGGCGCCCGGCGTCAACGCCGAGGCCGACTGGCGGCAGACGATCAGCACCTTCCAGCAGGCCGGCGTCATCGAGGAGGCCAAGGACCCGGCCGAGTACTGGCAGGCGCCGTCCGGCCAGGGATGACCCGGACCGACCACATCCACACCGGCAGGACGCGATGAACCCGCCCAAGACACCGCGAACCAGTACGAGTCGACGGGACGAGCGATGAGGACCATGAGCCAGAAAGCGACCGAATCCGGCACGGCCGGGACCGAGCCCGCCGTCCGGCTGGACGACGTGGCCGTGCGGTTCCGCAGCCGCAAGCGCGACGTCACCGCGCTGCGCGACATCGCGCTGGACGTCCCGATGGGGGAGTTCGTCGCCATCGTCGGGCCGTCCGGGTGCGGCAAGTCCACGATGCTGAAGCTGGTGGCGGGGCTGCTGCAGCCGTCGTCGGGCACCGTCCGGCTGCGCGGCGACCGCGTCGGCGGCCCCCGCCACGACATCGGCTACGTGTTCCAGCGGGCCGCGCTGCTGGAGTGGCGCAGCGCCCGCCGCAACATCCTGCTGCAGGCCGAGATGCGGCGCATGCCCGCCGACCAGGCCCGCCGCCGCGCCGACGAGCTCATCGAGATGACCGGGCTGAAGGGGTTCGAGGACGCGCTCCCGCACGAGCTGTCGGGCGGCATGCAGCAGCGCGTCGCGCTGTGCCGCGCGCTGCTGCACGAACCGCCCGTCCTGCTGATGGACGAGCCGTTCGGCGCGCTCGACGCGCTCACCCGCGAGCAGCTCAACATCGAGATGAACCGGATCTGGCGGGAGACCGGCACCACCGTCCTGCTGGTCACGCACTCCATCGCCGAGGCCGCCTACCTGGCGAACCGCGTCGTGGTGATGACCGACCGGCCCGGGACGATCGCCGAGATCATCGACGTCGACCTGCCCGCCGAGCGCGCGTACGCCGCGACGATGGAGCGCCCCGAGTTCGCCCGCGTGACCAACCGGGTCCGCGGCCTGCTGGGCGCCGGCGCCGCCGCCGACTGACCCGCACGACCGACCCGGACGATCGCACGGACGGCGGGAACGGGAGCCCGCGCGCGGCACCGGCACCGGGACTCCGCGCGGGATCCCGCCCGCCGCGACCGACACGACAACCGAAAGGCACAGGAATGGAACGCAGGTCCATCGGCATCGTCATGAACGGCGTGACCGGCCGGATGGGGTACCGCCAGCACCTCCTCCGCTCGATCCTCGGGATCAGGGAGCGGGGCGGGCTGCGGCTGGCCGACGGCACCGTGCTGTGGCCGGAGCCGGTGCTGGTGGGACGCAGCGAGGTCAAGCTGCGCGAGCTCGCCGAGCGGCACGGCCTCACCGAGTGGACGACCGACCTGGCCGAGGCGCTCGCCCGGCCCGGCACCGAGATCTACTTCGACGCGCAGGTCACCAGCGCGCGCGTCGACGCGATCCGCGCGGCCGTCGCGGCCGGCAAGCACGTCTACACCGAGAAGCCGACCGCCGAGGGCCTGGAGGACGCCCTGGCGCTGGCGCGCCTGGCCGAGGAGGCGGGCGTCAAGCACGGCGTCGTCCAGGACAAGCTGTTCCTGCCGGGCCTGCTGAAGCTGAAGCGGCTGGTCGACGGCGGGTTCTTCGGCCGGATCCTGTCGGTGCGCGGCGAGTTCGGGTACTGGGTGTTCGAGGGCGACTGGCAGGAGGCGCAGCGGCCCAGCTGGAACTACCGGGACGAGGACGGCGGCGGCATCATCCTCGACATGTTCTGCCACTGGCGGTACGTGCTGGAGGGGATCATCGCGCCGCTGCGGTCGGTGCAGGTGCTCGGCGCCACCCACATCCCCGAGCGGTTCGACGAGGACGGCAAGCCCTACCAGGCGACCGCCGACGACGCCGCCTACGGCATCTTCGAGCTGGACGGCGGGATCATCGCGCAGATCAACTCCTCGTGGACGACGCGGGTGTTCCGCGACGAGCTCGTGGAGTTCCAGGTGGACGGCACGGAGGGCTCGGCGGTCGCGGGCCTGCGCCGCTGCCGCGTCCAGCACCGCTCCATGACCCCGAAGCCGGTGTGGAACCCCGACCTGCCCGCCACCGAGGACTTCCGCTCGCAGTGGCAGGAGGTCCCCGACAACATCGAGTTCGACAACGGGTTCAAGACGCAGTGGGAGATGTTCCTGCGGCACGTCGCCGAGGACGCCCCGTTCCCGTGGGACTTCTACGCCGGGGCGCGCGGCGTCCAGCTCGCCGAGCTGGGGCTGCGGGCCTGGCGGGAGGGCCGCCGCCTCGAGGTCCCGGAGCTGTCCCGGTGAAGCTCGACCTTCCGCGCCCGGACGGGACGGTCGTCCCGTACACGATGGGGGAGCCGCGCGCGTTCGCGGCGTCCGCCGAGCCGTTCGCGTCGCGCGTCGCCTACGCCGCCGCGCACGTGGTCGCCGACCCGTTCGGCGGCGGCGCGCCCGGCGGGACCCTCGACTGGGACGCCACCCTGGCGTTCCGCCGCCACCTGTGGGCGCACGGCCTCGGCGTGGCCGAGGCGATGGACACCGCGCAGCGCGGCATGGGCCTGGACTGGGCGGTCACCCGCGAGCTGATCGCCCGCAGCGGCCGGGAGGCCCGCGCCGCCGGGGGCCGCATCGTCTGCGGCGCGGGCACCGACCAGCTCCCGCCCGGCCCGGCCCCGCTCGACGCGATCGCCGCCGCCTACGAGGAGCAGCTCGCGGTCGTCGAGGACGCCGGCGCCGTCCCCGTCCTGATGGCCAGCCGCCAGCTCGCCGCGTCGGCCCGCACCCCCGACGACTACGCGGCGGTGTACGGGCGGCTGCTGCCGCAGCTGCGGCGCCCGGCCGTGCTGCACTGGCTGGGCCCGATGTTCGACCCGGCGCTGGACGGCTACTGGGGTTCGGCGGACCTGGACGCCGCGGCGTCCGCGCTGCTCGACCTGATCGGCGCGCACGCGTCCCGGGTCGACGGCGTCAAGATCTCGCTGCTGGACGCCGGCCGCGAGATCGACTTCCGGCGGCGGCTGCCGGACGGCGTGCGGCTGTACACCGGGGACGACTTCAACTACCCGGAGCTGATCCGCGGCGACGAGGCCGGGCACAGCGACGCGCTGCTCGGCATCTTCGACCCGATCGCGCCCGCCGCCGCGGCGGCGCTGCGCGCGCTGGACGCCGGTGACGCCGGCGCCTACGACGCGGCGTTCGCGCCGACGCTCCCGCTCGCCCGGCACCTGTTCGAGACCCCGACCTTCTACTACAAGACCGGGGTGGTGTTCCTGGCCTGGCTGGCCGGCCACCAGCGGCACTTCCGCATGGTCGGGGGCCTGGAGTCGGCGCGTTCCGTCCCGCACCTGGTGCGGCTGTTCGAGCTGGCCGACGCCGCCGGGCTCTTCCCCGACCCGGACCTGGCGGCGGAGCGGATGCGCGCCTGGCTGACCGTGCAGGGGATCGACCAGGGAGCGGCCGCGTGAGATTCAGCCTGAACCAGTGGACGACGCGGCACTGGCCGCTGCCCGACCTCGCCGCCGGATGCGCGGCCGCCGGGGTCACCGGCGTCGGCCTGTGGCGCGAACCCGTCGCCGAGTACGGCGCGGCGCGGACGGCGAAGCTCGTGCGCGACCACGGCCTGACCGTCACGTCCCTGTGCCGGGGCGGGTTCTTTCAGGAGCCGGACGCCGTGGCGGTCAACCGGCGCGCCATCGAGGAGGCCGCCGAGCTGGGGGCGCCCGCCCTCTGCCTGGTCAGCGGCGGGCTGCCGGAGGGCTCCCGCGACCTGGACGGCGCCCTCGCCCGCGTCGCGGACGTCCTCGCCGAGCTGGCCCCGTACGCGGGGGAACACGGGGTGCGGCTCGCGATCGAGCCGCTGCACCCGATGTTCTGCTCGGACCGCTGCGTCGTCACGACCCTCGCGCAGGCCCTCGACCTGGCCGCCCCGCACCCGTCCGACCAGGTCGGCGTCATGATCGACACCTACCACCTGTGGTGGGACCCGGCGGTCTGGGACGGCATCGCCCGCGCGGGCGCGCAGGACCGGATCGCGCTGTTCCAGGTCGCGGACTGGATCACCCCGCTGCCCGAGGGCGTGCTGACCGGGCGCGGCATGCTCGGCGACGGGTGCATCGACCTGCGGCGGTTCCGCGCCGCCGTCGACGCCGCCGGC